>DASVXQ010000351.1:0-21848 GCA_036392615.1 Actinomycetes bacterium
ACGGCCACCCGCCGGTTCGCCGGCACCTGGACCGCCAACTCGTAATGTCCGCGGTGAACGTTCTGGATGAACGCATGCCCCGCGATGACCACCTTGGCGCTGCGATCCTGCTTGAGCGCGCGCATCGGCCGTAGCCGCGCCTTCAGCCGGCCGTGGTCCGCCTCGATGCGATTGTTGGCGTACTGGTCGGTTCGATGCCAGGCCGCCGGCGCCAGTTCCTCCAGCACGCCCAGGTAGGCTGGCGCGTGGTCGGTGACGACCTCGGCCGGGGTAATCTTGGCCGTCCCGATGGCCCGCTGGAAGCACCGGCGCGCCGCCTTGGCGTCACGCCGTGGCGAGACGAACACGTCAACGACCTGGCCGGACTGGTCAATCGCACGATAGACATAGCGCCACCGGCCGGCGACCTTCACATAGGTCTCGTCCACGAACCAGCGGTCACCGACAGCGTGGCGGCATGGACGTGCAGCGTCGGCCAGCAGCGGCGTGAACCGCAGCACCCAGCGGTAGATGGTGACCTGGTCCACCTCCACGCCGCGTTCGGTGAGCAACTCTTCGACGTCGCGGTAGGAGAGCCCGAAGCGCAGGTACCAGCGCACCGCCAGCATGATGACGTCGGGGTGGGAAGCGGAAGCCCGCGAAGGCGGATCGTGGAACGGGAGCAACGCGAGGGCGGCGGATTCTCATGCGGTCAGTCTTGCCGCTCGAACGCCGTTACCGCGAATGCAACAGCGCCGCATGACCCCCTTGGGCAGGCCGGTCGTGCCGGTCGAGTAGGGCAGGACCGCAAGGTCGGCGCGCGGGTCGATCGCCACCTCGGGTGGCTGGCGGCCGGCATCCAGCAGCTCGGCGAACGGCCAGCCGGTCACCTCGACCACCTCCGCGCCGGGGCGGGCCTGCCCAGAAGGCTCGACCGCCGGGGGTCCACGCCGGCTCGGGCTGGGCCAGGATCGCCTGGCGCACATGGGCGTCGATCTGCATGCCTAGCGAGAACCCCACCTGACGCTCGCGCAGGTGCCAGGCGAGCTTGCTGCTGCCGCCGGCACTGTCGGAGCGGACCAGCACCGGCTCGTCAGTGACGGGCAGCTGGGCCAGGGCGAGGTCGACCAGCTCGACAAGGTCGCTGGCCGCGCCCGGAGCGGCGTTGCCTGGCCGCAGCAGGCCCGCCAGCGGCTCACCCGGCGCCTGCCCGCGGTTCAGGTAGGCCAGCAGCGGGGAGAACCGAACGATCTCTTGTAGGTGCCCGCCGCGCCCTGCTTGGCGTCGCTGTGCGCCTGGACCAGGGTTGCGTCGACGTCGATGACCAGCAGCTCAGCATCCGGATCGCCGCCGGTAGCCCATGCGCGGGCGCGGGCGTGCGCCCGGGCCGCACGGATACGGGCGAGCCCATCAGGGTCGGTTGCGACCCGCTCGACCACCCGCCAGGCGGTCGGGTCGAGGCCACCAGCCCGAGCTGTTCGGGCTGGTCGCGCAGCACGGCCAGGTCGCTGAGACAGTCGCCACCATCGGCCAGCATCACGGCCAGATCCCGCAGCACTACCGCGTCCGGGTGCCGACACCGGCCGCCACGGTCGCGCCAGCCCAGCACGGCAGTCAACTCGAGCCGGTCGGCCAGCTCCCGCAGCCGCGCCGCGCCGACATGGCCCACCACGCCGACCCCGCCGGTGGTGACTTCGAAGCTGGACGCGCAGTTGGTAGCCTGCACCGCAAGGTGCCCTCCTTGACCACGGATACGACCTTCGCACAGCCGTATCCTCCCTGGTCAGGAGGGCACTTCACAATCAAGCCCCAACCACCAACACCCTCACGAAAGGCCGAGGCTAATCGTCCGCCCGTTCCCCTGTGGACCGTCAGTGCCGCTCACGTCCCAGAACCTGGTGCTGCCCGTTCGCCTGGTGTCCTGTCGTCCGCCTGTGGTGCTGTCGTCCTCCGTCAAGAACTCCGTCAATGGCGGCCTCCTCCCGGGATCGAGCACCAGATTTCTCGTCCAGTGCTCGAACCACTGATAACCACTGATATAGGTGGCGGCAGCGTAGGAGCTCGAGTCGGTGGGCCGACTGGACCACTGGGCCTACCCAGAACGACAGGTCGCGGCACGACGGTGAATTCCTGAACCCAACGGCCGTCAGTCGCCCACCTGGAGCGCCTGAATGATCTCCTCGGCGGTCAGCACGCGCGCAAAGCCGTAGCGCAGGGTCATCAGCTCGTGCTCGTGTACCGCTGGATCGTTGGTGGCGGTCACGTCGCTGCCGACCACCACCCCAACCCCCGCTCATAGGCCTCTGGCGGTGATCCCACAGCACAGGTTGGTCAAGGTCCCCCAGATGATCACCGTGTCGCGGCCCAGATTGCCAAGGGTCGTCGCCAGCGGCGTGTCGTAAAGGCGCCATACGAGGGCTTGGGGATGACCAGCTCGCCCGGCCCGGGCGCCAGCTGGTGCCAGATGCGCCCTTCGCGGAACCAGGTCGGGTCACCCGCGCCAAGCTGCGGGTAGCGGCTGGGCATGGCGGCGCCGCTGCGCGGCCGCCTGGGCCCGGGCGAGCAATGCGTCCACAGCGGCCTTGCTGGGGACCGCGTGACCGATGCGCTACCTATGCGGGACGGATTCTGTCCGCCGCGCTGCCAGATAGGGTCGCCCACGAGCCGCTGTAACGGCAGGACGCGGGCGGGTTCCGCCGCACGCTCGGTCTGGTCCAGCAGCCGAAGTAAGCCATCCAGGTCAGGTCACACGACACGCCTGGAGCACGCCAAGTCCAATCAGCATCCGGAGAGACACATGACATCCAGCCGCTCTCACCTGCGGCGGCGGTGTTCCCGCTCGTCGACCACCAGCTCGGCGTCTTCGAGTGGGTGGTGAAAGCCTACGAGGGCCGCATCGACCGCCACGGGATCATCGATTCCCTGGCCGACCCGGCCGTGGCGAAGGCGGTCTCGGCCACGGGCCGGCGGCAGCTCATCACCGCAGGGATCGGCACCGAGGTCTGCGAGGTCGCCCCGGCCCTGCACGTGCGCCGCGACGGCTACCAGGAAGCGTTCGTGCCGATGCGTGCGGCTCGGCGATCGCGCTCGGCCATGACATCTCGCTGGGCGCATAGAACAGGAGGGCATGACACTGACCACCACCGCCTCGGTCATCGCCGAGTACCCCAAAGTTCACCCAGATCATGAGCGGCTGAGCCGGCCCTGGAGTGCGGATGGGCACCGGTGGCATTCTGCTAGAAGTCCGAGAGAAGGAGGGGCAATGGCCGGAGCTGCACGTCGACGCCCACCATGGGCGCTCCTCCTGGTTGCCGCCGGCTTGGCGCTTTTCGCCCGGTGGGTCAGGCGACGCCAGCAAGCCCGCAACGACGGCCGGCCGGCCGACCTTGGCTTCATGCGTGCCATCCACGCCGGGTTGCGCCGTGACGCGGCCCGCCTGGAGGCCCTCGCCCCGCGGCTCGAACGGCCAGGGCCAGGCGGCGCGCCAGCGGAGGTACCGAAGGGCTGGGCCATGTTCCATCAGACCCTGCAGGTGCACCACGGCGCCGAGGACGATGACCTGTGGCCGGTGCTGCGAAGCCACCTGACCGACGAGGCGGACGTGCACCAGGTGGACCTGATGGTCGAGGAGCACCGTGGCCTGACGGTGGCGATCGACGCGGTCGATGCCGCGCTGGCCAGCGGCGTTGGCGTCACGACGGCCGCCCGCCAGCTCGGGGAGATCCTTGGTCGGCATCTCGACCACGAGGAGCAGCACGTCTTCCCGCTGCTGGAGCGGCACCTGTCCCGGCGAGAGTGGCGGCAGTTCCTGCTCACCGAGCGGCGGCGGCGCTCGCCCAGGCAGCGGCCTGAGTTCCTGACCTGGGTGCTGGACGATGCCAGCGACCAGGACGCCGCCGCGGTCATGGCCGAGCTCCCGCGCCCGGCACATCTGGTGTACCGCTGGATCCTGCGGCCCCGATACGTCGCCCAGCAGCGTTGGCAACCCGTGAGTCCAGCGACCGATCCTCGATCGCGCCAGCGAGTGGCCAGGGGAAGGTGACATGTCCTTGGAGGGTGCCGAGCCGGCGCCGAGCGGCGGACGCACATGACGCACCATCGGGGAAGGGGAGATGAGCGCGGCGATCCCGGTGTATCTGGACCTTGCCGGTAAGGCGGTGGTCACGGGCAGCTCGCGAGGCCTTGGCGCGGCCACTGCCCAGGCCGACCGCCCAGGTCACTGAGGGTATCCGTGGTGCTCCCGACCGGTGGGCCGAGCAGCCTGTCGGCAGGTCGGTGCAGTCAGGCCGTCCGGCGGGTGCCGGTGATGATGTGTGCGGCTCCGCCTCAGGGCGCGCCTTACTCACGCTTGGTGTGGTGTTCCAAGACCCGGGTCAGCAGTTGTGTCAGCTGCTTGCGTTCGGTGGGGACGGGAGGCGAGCAGCTTGTCCTGGACGCCGGCCAGCACTCCGTCGGGCAGGCAGAGCTGCTCGGCCCCGGCCGGGGTGATGGCGATGGTGTTGCGGCGGTCGGCCGGGTCGGGGGAGCGATGGACCAGCCCACGTCCGGCCAGGTCGTTGAGCGCTGCCACCACGTCGCTGCGGTCGATGCCGGTGCGGCGGCCCAGTGCCGCCTGGCTGGCTGGCCCGAACTCCTCTAGGGCGGCAAGCAGGCGGTGGTGGTAGCGCCGCCGGTGCCCGGCCGCGTCCCTTGTTGATATCTAACTCATACGATACGTTATCCATATCTTCTGAACTACGGAAGACGGGATAGGCAGGGGACGCGGTCCCCACACAACCGAAAGGGCTTGTCATGCTCTTGGTCACCGGAGCAACCGGCACCATCGGACGCCCCCTGGTCGACGTCCTCGTCGGCGAAGGCGCCAAGGTCCGCGCGGTCATCCACAACCCGCAGGGCGCCGACCTGCCCGCCGAGGTCGAGGTGGTCGAGGGCGACCTGTCACGGCCCGCCACGATCGCCCCCTTCATGGAGGACGTCACCGCCCTGTTCCTGCACCCACGCGCCGTCAGGCTGGCTGCGGGCGAGCTGCTGGCGCTGGCCCGTGAACGCGGGGTGCAACGGGTGGTGGCGCTGTCGGCAACCAACGTCGACGACCCCCTGGACCAGCAACCCTCCCGCTATCGGGGCGATCGCAACAAGGAGGTCGAGGACGCCGTCGTCCAAAGCGGCCTGGCGTGGGTGAGCCTGCGGGCCAGCTTCTTTGCCCGCAACACCCTGGACGCGTGGGGCGCCCAGATCCGCGCCGGCGACGTCGTGGCCGGCCCTTACGCAAGCTTCGCCGAATCGCCGATCCACGAACAGGACCTGGCCGCGGTCGCCGCCCGCGCGCTGCGCAGCGACGCGCTGGTGGCCCGACGAGGCCGACGGCTGGAGCTGACCGGCCCGCAGTCGCTCACCCACCAGCAGATGGTCGCCAGCATCGGTGAGGTGCTCGGCCGGCCGCTGCGCTACCAGGAGATCCCACCGCAGGTGGTCAAGCAGGGCATGGTCGCCCACGGATTTCCCGAGCCGTTCGTGGAGGCGTTGATGGCCAGGTACGCCCGGGAGGTCGGGCAGCCGGCGCCCTTGAGCGGCGAGGTCGAGCGGGCCCTGGGTCGCCCCGCGCGCACCTACGCCCAATGGGTCGCCGACCGCGCCGACGCCTTCCGGAACTAGCAACAACAGCAGGGAGCCAGCGATGAAGCTCCCCCATCTTCGCGGCGACCGGCGGTATTGGTCAGCGGCGCTGGAGTCCGAATCGGCGGAGCCGACGCGGTGCTCTCCGGCCTTGCGCCACGTTCGAGGTCGGAAACCGGCATCGCCCCGGGCGATGGGTTCCTCGTGCGCCACCTGCTCACTCCGTTTGTAGGTCTAGCGAGTCCCACCCACCGAGAGGAGTTCCTCGCCGCATCAATGCGGATCATCGGAGACGTCGGCGACGGGCAGGAGGCGGCACGGCGCATCGCCAACCTCCAGCCGCTGGTCCAGGCCTTGTTTCCGAGGCCGAACGCACGCGGGTGATCGCGGACCACCGACCTCTGGCACGCCACGTGCGCTTCGAGCCGGTGAGGAGTGAGCCGGCGGACGGTGGGCGGCGGATGGCTTGACCGGCTCGGGTCATGCATACAATGGGCGCGCCTGAGCGCCCACGACCGGCCTGGCCGGTTGCCGAGGGGTGGGGAAGCGATGGCCGAGCTGCCCACGACCAATCCCGCCGAGGAGGTCGCGACGGAGCGGGACGTGCTGGTGGCCACCAAGTTCCACGTTCCGCCTGGGGGTTTCGTCCCGCGCCCTCGCCTGCTGGCGCGCCTGGCGCAGGGGATCGGCCGCGGGCTGACGGTGGTCTGTACCCCGGCCGGCTTCGGCAAGACGACGCTGCTTGCCGAGTGGGCTCGGCGCAGCCGCCGGCCGGTGGCGTGGCTGTCGCTTGACGCTGGCGACAACGATCCGGCCAGGTTCTGGCGCTACGTCATCGCGGCGCTGGAGAGGGCGCGGCCTGGGGTTTGCGCGCCGATCGCCGCGTTGCTGAGTGGCCCGCAGTCGCCGCCGCTGGAGGCCGTAGCGACCGCGGTGATCAACCAACTCACTGCCCTGCCTGTTGAGGGTGAGGTCACGCTCATCTTGGACGACTACCACCTGATCGAGGCGCCGCCGGTCCACGGCAGCGTCAGGTTCCTGCTGAACCGGCTGCCAGTGGGGCTGCGCCTGGTGATCGCCAGCCGCGCCGACCCGCCGCTGCCGCTCGCGCGGCTGCGGGCAAACGGCCAGTTGGCTGAGCTGCGCGCCGCCGACCTGCGCTTCACGCTGGAGGAGACGGCCGCGTTCCTGCGGGAGGCCACAGGGCTGGAGCTACCTGTGGCATCGGTGGCCGCGTTGCAGGAGCGGACCGAAGGATGGGCGGTCGGAGTACACCTGGCCGCGCTGTCGTTGCAGGGGCACGCCGACCCGGCCGGCTTCGTGGGGGCGTTTTCGGGCAGCCACCGATACGTGCTGGATTACCTGACCGAGGAGGTCCTGGCCCGCCAGCCCGAGCAGGTCATCCGGTTCCTGCTCGAGACCTCGGTGTTGGACCGGCTAAGCGGCCCGCTGTGCGACGCGGTCACCGGCCGCACTGACAGTCAGGCGCTGCTGGAAGGGCTGGAGCGGGCCAACCTGTTCCTGATCCCGCTGGACGAGGTGCGCGGCTGGTGGCGCTACCACCACCTGTTCGCCGATCTGCTCCGCGCCCGCTTGGCGCACGAGGAGCCGGAGCGGGCGCCGGAACTGCACCGCGCCGCCGCCGCCTGGCATGAGGAGCACGGGTTCGCCGACGAGGCGGTGCGGCACGCCCTGGCCGCCGGCGAGGCCGCGTGGGCGGCTCGGCTGGTGGAGCGGTACGTGGAGGCGCTGCTGCGGCGCAGCGAGGGCGCGACGCTGAACCGCTGGCTCGCCGCGCTGCCCGCCGAGGCGGTCCACGCCCGGGCGCGCCTGTGCGTTGCCCAAGCGGTCCGCGCCATTGTCGGCGGCCGGCTGGAGGCGGTCGAGCCGCTGCTGGCCGACGCCGAGCGGGCCTTCGCCACCAGCGGTGATGAGCCGCATGAGCCGTCGGTCGGGCGGGCGCGGAGCGTGCTGGCCAACGTCCCGGCGGGGATCGCGTTCCTGCGTGCCGACCTGGCGCGGCACCGCGGCGACCCGGCGCGTGCGGTGGCTTTTGACCAGCAGGCCCTGACGCACCTGGACGAGGACGATTGGCTGCTGCGCTCCCAGGTCGCCTGGAATCTGGGGGCGGCCGACTGGTTGCGCGGCCGGCTTACGCGAGCCGAACATGCCCTGGCCGAGGTGGTCGCCGACCGGCGGGCGGCCGGCGAGGGCTACCTGGCGATGCGGGTAGCCTACGACCTCGGACAGGTGCGGCGCGCGCAGGGCCGCCTGGGCGCGGCGCTGGCCGGCTACCAGCAGTGGCTGGAGGGCGGCGCCGAGGTCGACCGTCAGCTTGCGCATGTGGGTATGGCGTACGTTGGCCTGGCCGAGGTGCTGTACGAACGCGACGAGCTCGAGGCTGCCTACGATAACGCCACCCGAGGGGTGGCACTGTGCCGCCGGCTGGCGTTCACCCAGCCGCTGGCCACCGGCCTTGGGCTGCTGGCCCGGATCCGGCGGGCGCAGGGCGATGCGGCCGGCGCGTTGGAGGCGATCGGCCAGGCCGAGCAGGTGCCGCTGAGCCCGCAGGTGGTCGCCCTGCTCAACCCCGTGCCGGCGTGGCGGGCGCGACTGCTGCTGGCCCGCGGTGAGGTCGCCGAGGCCGCCCGCTGGGCCGAGGATCGCGGGATGGGGGCCGACGACCAGCCGAGCTACCCGCGGGAGGGCGAGTACCTGGTGCTGGCGCGGGTGCTGCTCGCCCAGCGGCAGCCCGACCGGGCGCTGGGGCTGCTGGGGTGGCTGCGCACCCAGGCGGCGGCCCAACAGCGTGCGGGCAGCCTGATCGAGGCGGACGCGCTGGAGGCGCTCGCGCGCGCAGCCCGCGGCGACCAGACGGGTGGCCTGACCGCCCTGGCCGAGGCGCTGGGCTTGGCCGCGCCCGAGGGCTATGTGCGCGTGTTCGTCGACGAGGGCCTCCCCATGGCACGTCTGCTCGGCGGCCTCGCCGCCGCCCAGCGCAGCGGGCAGGTCGCGCTGCCCGCTGCGCTGCCGGCGCACTACCTGGACCGGCTGGGGCGGGCGTTCCAGCCGGGCCGTCCACGCCTCGCTCCCCGCACGACCAGCGACAGAGCTGCGGTTGCGGAGCCGGTCGAGCCGCTCAGCGACCGCGAGCTGCAGGTGCTGAGGCTGCTGGCCGCCGGGAGGTCCAACCAGCAGATCGCCGATGAGTTGGTGGTGGTGCTGGACACCGTCAAAAAGCACGTCGGCCACATCCTCGACAAGCTCGGCGCGGCCAACCGCACCCAGGCGGTCGCCCGCGCCCGGGCGCTGGGGCTGCTGCGGTAACCCTGCGCAGGCTCCTGGATCCTCGGTCGGGTTCCGGCCGGCGGCGCCAACAGATTCCACCCGAAGGTCCACTTTCGGGTGACGCCCCAGCCTCCGGCCAGCCCTAGCGTACGGGCGACCAATCGCGTCCGAGCGCAGCGGGAGGACCGGCATGCCGACCAAGCATCACCATGAGCCAGGCCTGTTCGACGTGGGCACTGTGCTCGGCCGGCATGGGCATCCTGCCGGCCGCCATCGCCCTGCTGAAGGCTGACCGGCTACCGGGAGGGTCGATGGAGGGCACCGAGCCACCGATCCGCTACGAGATCCGCGTGGAGGGCGTCCTCGACCCATGGTGGTCGTCCTGGTTCGACGGCTTGACCATCAGCGGCGACGTCAGCGGCCAGACCACCACCATCTCTGGGCCGGTCACGGATCAGGCAGCGCTCCACGGCCTGCTCGCCAAGGTCCGCGACCTCGGCCTGCCGCTACTCGCGGTGCGCCGTCTCCCACCCGACTGAGACGGTATGGGGCACCAGACCCGTTCCTGGGCGCCACCGCCGACAGGGGAGAGACCCACCGTGACCACCACCAGCGCGAGCAGGCCGGAAGGCAGCCGAGCGATGGATGTAGATGGCATCGATGCGACCTCCCGTCCCGCATGGGCGGCGCTCTCCAGCGGCGGCCGGGCGCTGGGCCAACTGGGTCACGAGGCGGCACGGGCCAGCAGCGCGTCCATCGCCTCCGGGAAGTCCTCGGTGATCGCCGGCCCGAGCTCGGGGCCGATCTGGTCGGCGGCCGGGCCCGTGATCTCCAAGCGGTGGGTGACCCTGGTGCCACCGGCTCCGAGCGGCTCCAGGGTGTGGCTGAACCGCAGCGTGGCCCCGTCCAGGCTGGTCTGGTCGGCATAGACCCGGTTCTCGGTCGCCTCGACGATCACCGAGGTGACCGGATCCTGACCGGTCGGCTTCATGACGACCTCGGAGCCGACCTGGAAGGGGCCCTGCAGCCGGACCCACTCCAGCGAGCTGTCCCAATTGCCCCACGCGTCGAGGTCGCGCAGGACCCGCCAGACCGCCTCCGGGCTCGCCGCCGTCTCAGCAGTGTGTTCGTACGCCCACATGATGTCGCCTCGTGGTGCATAGACGTTATGCCCGTGCGGACCCTACGAGGGCGTTCGAGGAAACGGAATCTGTCACGCATAGGTAGGCCACACCATCAGGACGCCAGTGTGGCCGGATCGAGCTCGTTGCGGGAGGTGACGCCGAGCTTGGGGTAGGCCTTGTACAGGTGGTAGCCGACGGTGCGCGGGCTCAGGAACAGCTGAGCCGCGATGTCCCGGTTGGACAGCCCCTGCGCGGCGAGCCGCACGACCTGCAGCTCCTGCGGGGTCAGCCGGGGTTGACCGGTCCGGCGCCGGGGGATGGTGGCGCCGGTGGCGCGCAGTTCGGCGCAGGCGCGCCTGGCCCAGGGTGTGGCGTCGATGCGGTCCAGGTAGTCCACCGCGGCGCGCAGCTGGGTGCGGGCCTCGACCTTGCGGCGACCGCGGCGCAACCACGTGCCGTACAGCAGCTGGGTACGGGCCTGTTCGAAGGATGATTCGTGCAGCTTGAGCGCGGCCAGGTAGTGCCGCTCGGCGTCCCCGTTGGCGTCGAGCAGGCCGTGGCAGCGTTCAACCAGCGCATCGGTGCTGGGCGTGTCGGCGCGCCGGGCCCACTGGGAGAACCTGGCCAGCGGCTCGGTCGCCCGCTGCGGCTGGCCGACCCGTACCGCGGTCTCGACCAGGTCCGGGATGCTCCGCAGCGCCGAGGCGTGGTAGCGCGTCGGTCCCCGAAAGATTGCCTCCAGCTGGACGAGCGCGGTGTCCAGATGCCCGTGGTTGAGGTCCAGCAGGCTAAGCGCCCAGGGCACCCAGGGCGTGCCCGCCGAGGCGGCATGGGTGGCGGGCGCGGCGAGCACACCATCCACCAGCTCGCGGCAGCGCGCCTCGTCGCCGTCGACCGCCGCCAGGTAGGCCAGGATCGCGGTCGCCTCACTCATCCACTGCGTATGGCCGGTGTCCTGCGCGATCCGCAGCGCCTCGCTGGCGCTGGACAGCGCCTCACCGTGCCGCCCGTCGAACACCAGGGCCTGCGCCAGATGGATAAGCATGGCGGGGAGTATGCCGATGCTGCCCTGCACGCGGGCGTCGGCGACCAGCGCCGCCGTAAGGTCGCGTGCGTCGGCGTTGCGGCCGGTGACCAGGCAGACCATGGCGATCGCCGCAAGGTCGTCGCGATGGCCCGCCCGGGAGCGCCGGGCGGCGGCCACCAGGTCGGCCAGGGGGGGCAGACCGTCGGTCACCTGCTCGTCTGCCTGCGCGGCCAACCACAGCATCAGCCGGGCCAGCGCCGCCGGCGGCCCTTCGACCGAGCTGCCCAGCACCTTCAGCCGCTCGGCGGTGTCGGCAATCAGCGCCCGATCACCAACAAACCAGGCGATCTGCAGCGCGTTCATCAGCATCCGCACCGCCCGCGGCCGGTCCCGTTCGCCGCTCAGCGCCGCCCCCTCGACCAATAACCGGTGTGCGGCCGGCAGCTGGCCCCGGGCGAAACCGGCCACCGCGCGTACGCTCGCCAGCCGGGCCTGCACGAGCGGGTCGCTGGTCTGGCCCGCAGCGCGTGTGGCCAGGCCAAGTGCCCGGCCGAAGTCGCCGACCTCCGCAGCGGCCTCGCCGGCCAACGTGAGCCGTCTGGCCCCCGCCGCCGGATCCACCGTGAGCTGCACCGCCCGCTCGTGGATGGCCACCGCGGCCGCATATCCGCTGCGGACCATGGCCCTGGCCGCGGTGCGCTCCAGCTCGGCCGCCACCTGCTCGTCAGGTCCGGTCGCCGCAGCAGCGAGGTGCCACGCCCGCCGGTCGGCGTCCGCCGGCCCCTGCAACGCCTCGGCAAGCGCCCGATGCACCGCCAGCCGTTGGCCCAGCGCCGCGCCCTGGTACACCGCCGCCCGCATCAGCGGATGACGGAACCCGACCGTCGCGTCGGCGATGCGGACCAGCCCGGCCTGCTCGGCCGGCGCCAGGTCCGCGGCCTCCACCCCAAGCGCCCCGGCCGCCACCAGCACCACACCTAGGTCACCCCTATCCTCCGCCGCGGCCACCAGCAGCAGCGTCTGGGTCGCCTGAGGAAGCCGGCGGACCTGCCCGTCGAACGCCTGCTGCAGTCGGTCGGTCAATGCCAGGCCTCCCAGGCCAGGCCAGGCGACCGTCGGCGTGTGACGGTAGGCTGCGGCCAGTTCGATCAGCCCCAGCGGGTTGCCCCGCGCCTCGGCCAGGATCTGAGCCCGGGCCACAGGGGAAAGCTCAGACCCACCATGCTCGGCCAGCAGCGCCGCCGCCGCGGCCCCATCCAACCCACTCAGCTGCAGCTCCGGCTGGCCCGGGATGCCGAACGGCACCTCGTGGTCGCGTGCGGCGAAGATCATCACGATCCCCTTGGCGTCCAGCCGCCGGGCCGCGAACACCAGCGCCTCGGCCGAGGCGTGGTCCAGCCACTGGGCGTCGTCGACCAGGCACAGCAGCGGCCCGTCCTGGGCCAGCTCGGCCAGCAGCGACCCCACCGCCAACCCGACCAGGAATCGATCCTGCGGCCCGGCGTGCCGCAACCCCAACGCCGCATCCAGCGCCTGGCGCTGTCGCGCGGGCAGCACCGAACGGCGCTCCAGCGTCGACCCAAGCAGCAGGTGCACACCGGCCAATGGCAGCGCCGCCTCGGACGGCACCCCCGCGCCGCGGATCACCCGCAGCCCGGCCAGGCCAGCCGGCACCGCACCACGGGACGGGACACCGCCCAAGGCGACCGGGCCGGCGGCCGTCGCGGCATACTCCAGCAGCGCCGTCTTGCCCACGCCCGTCTCGCCGTGGATGACCAGCACACCACTGCCCCCGGCACGGGCGTCCGCCAGCAGCCGGTCGATAACAGATTGCTCCCTGGCTCTGCCGTACAGCACCGCCAACACCTACCCGTCCAGCACCGCACAGGCGTGAGCCTGCGCGACCTGGCGCGGCGCACCGGCGTCTCCCACGCCGCTCCCGCCTATCACTTCGGCGACAAGGCGGGCCTGCCGACCGCGATCGCCGCCGACGGGTTCCGTCGCCTGGCGGCCAGCCTCCGGGAGGCCTATGCGTCGAGCGGCAGCTTCCTCGAGGCCGGCGTCGCCTACGTCCGTTTCGCCGTCAGCAACAAGGCCCACTTCGAGGTGATGTTCCGCCCCGAGTTGTACCGCCCTGATGACCCAGAGGTCGTCCGCGCCCGCCCGGCGACGCGGCCGCTGCTCTACGGCCTGCTCGCCGGCGGGCCCGAGCCTGACCCAGACGAGCTGCGCGCCGGCGTGGCCGCCTGGTCGCTGGTCCACGGGCTGGCCACGCTGTGGCTCATGGGGCCGCCGGACCGCGCCAGAGACGACCCGGCCGACGTCAGCGAGGGGTGCGTTCGTCGCGCAACCGATGCCTGAGGAGGCGCCGGTCACCGCGATGCACCCGGAACGGGTGGATCGCGGCGTGGCGGCGGGCCTGCCTGGCTCACTGCGCTTCTCTGCTCCACCTGGCCAGTCCCGCCGCGGCCGCCAGCAGCGCCCATCCCGCCAGGTTGACCAGCGCGCCCGTGGGCGCCGACACGACACGGAATGTTGTCCAAGCTCATTTCAAGCTCTGTCGTAGTGGTTGGTCCACCCAGGACGCTAACGCCGGCCGCGGCGGGGAGCGTCACCCGAAAGTGCACCCCTGGGTGGAATCCTGATGGCGCCGTCCAAAGCCAGGAACGTCGACCCGATCAGCTCGTTCATCTGCTCGACGAGCGCCGCGGCCGCGGCTCTCCGCTCGAAGCGGTCGTAGAAGTCCGCGGAAGGATTGCGGATGTCGGCGCGAGGATCTTGGGGTCGGGGAACACGGGATACGACCACTGAAGGGCGATGCAGTGGCCTCAAGGCACATACACCTGACGCATGTACGGCCGTTGGATCACCACGGCCACGACGCGCTCGTTCCCGTCGAAGACATCCTCCAGCTCGCCCTTCGCCTCGAGCGTGATCTCGGAGACGCGGTTGATGTTCAAAGGGTCGCTGCGCACCACGTTCATGACTTGATCCTCCTGGTACCAGCGCACGATCTGCGGGTTCCTCGCGGCGCGCAGCGGGAGGTTCGGCTTGTCCGGAGTCGCCCAGATCACTAGGTCTCCGCCCTGTTCATAGGCGAGCGTGAGGTGGACCTCTCCATGATCCCCCCACGGCGGCGGAGGTTTCACAGACCTGGGTCTCGCCCCGCCGCTGCTTGCTGAAGGTCTGCGACCTGGTGATACGGGCGAGCGCGCCGTCATCGTATTTTCCCGGAACGCTCGGCGGGTCCTCTGTGTATGTGAACCAGTGGACGTGGGCGAGTTCGCCCGTGGCCTGCTCGCGGGCCTGCGAGACGAAGGCGATGTAGCTCACCTGCGGTAGACCGCCCGGCTGCCCGTCGTGGGTTCTGACCGCGTACACCTCGTGGAACGGGACGAGCATATTGGCGTCTCTCAGTGAGCTTCCGCGCAGGTCGTCCCCCGCATAGGGAGCGAGCTCCCAACCGGTGGGAAGCCGGCGCTGGATCGCGGACGCATTGGCCTCCAGGGCGATCATCGTCCGCGCCACAGCGATCCCGTCGGAATATCTCAGGTTCGTCATGGTTTCTCCTCCCTCGAGAGCTTCGTAAGCCACCGTCCAAGCTCCGCAGGACGGTTCTCGTGGAAGCCGATCGTGTGGTTCCGTGACGCCGACGCCGGCCGGAGGGGAGCGGTCCGCATCGACCCGCGGGCCCGAGTTGCGGTCCGACCGTGGGGCGATCTCGGCGTTATGACCAGCGCGGCGCTCGCGGTAGCCGCCTGCCGGGCGCGGGGCCCCCGGTACGGTCGGTTTGTGCGTTCTGTTCCATCGGGCCTCCTGGTGCATGGCCGCGTCTCAGTAGGGGAGCAGCCGGCCGGATGGGGTGCGCCGGTCGACCGGCGGCCCGGCCAGCGACCGCGCTGTCGTCTGGTGACCGGGAGCCGTCTCGTACTTGTTGACAGGTCGCTTGCGTGCCGTCCTGGTGATCCGACGTTGCTGCATCGCTGCCTCCATGTCGTGTCAGCCGGATGGGATGCGGTGGACTGCGAGCAGCGGCAGGCCGAGGTCGCGGACCTTGGCGAGCAGGCCGTGGAGCGCTGCCTGATCCGTGACCGGCCCAGAGATGGTGGTGGTCTGGCCGCTGACGTCGCCGCTGATGGTCAAGCCGTCGAACCAGGATGACCAGCAGGGATGCAGGACACCTTCGACCAGGATCTCGTAGCGCACCGGTGGCTCGGTGCCGCTCATCCCCTCCACGCGGCAGGTCCCCCCCTCAGCAGGCCGGTAGCCGCCAGTAGTGGTCCTGCAGGCCGGCCTCGCGGGCGCAGGCCCGGCAGTGGCCGGGCGTCGAACAGGCCAGGCCGATGGTCATGCTGGATCGGCATGGTGTCCTCCCCGCCGTGCTCGGACGGCTCGCCGGCGAGCACAACGCGCACCCCTGTCGAAGACGGTTGTCGAAGAGGGTCTCGACCCTGTGGTTGGCGCCGGGCACGGCCAGCAGCCAGCACCCTATGGCTGGCCGGGATCGGGGGCGTCACCCGAAGGTGGACCTGGGGGTGGAATCTCCCGTCGCATCCGGGCGGTACCCGAAGCGACTGATGCTTACCACGTAGCGTCTCCCCGCAGGGCTTTCCACCGGAAGGCGGCCACAGAGCTTGGCACCTCCACCCCCCAGGGGCAGGGGTCGACCGTGGCCGCCGACCGGAGCTTCATGGCCGACAGGAGCGGAAGCCCTACGCAGCGGCCGATCTCGCCCTCGGCGGACGCGCGCATCGTGGCCGGGCCGCTCAGGCCGGGGCTTGGCGAGCTTGGCCCGGGTAGTTGGGCAGATGCAGCTGCGCCAGCGCGTCCAGAGCCATCGAGGTCAGCGATGCCAGACCCACCAGATTGGCCTCGTCCTGTGGGTGAAGTCGCCTCCAGCCGGTCGGAGGCCTGGATGGACTGGTCCCCAACTGTGGGTGAGGTCCGCTGCGGCTACCTACTACCTATAGGTGACGGATTCCGTCCGCTGGGCCGCCGCGTAGGGTCGTACACCAGTCGCTCTGACTGCAGGACGAGGAGCGAGCATGTGATACCAGCGCATGTGGACCGGCCGGCGGCCAGATCCCACGACGCCGATGGCTGCCGACCGGCTCATCCACACCAACCGAACCAGGCAAGGAAGAAAGAAAAATGTCGCGTCATCAGGTCACCCTCACCGTGAATGGTGAGCAGCGGCAGGCCGAGGTCGAGGCCCGAAGGCGGCTCGTCCACCTCCTGCGAGAGGACCTTGGCGTCACCGGTGTGCATGTCGGATGCGACACCACCCAATGCGGCGCGTGCACGGTGCACCTGGACGGTCGGGCGGTGAAGTCGTGCGCGGTCTTGGCCGTCCAGGCGGACGGCGCAACCGTTGACACCCTCGAGAGCCTGAGCAAGACCGGTGATGTGGCGCATCCGCTGCTGGCGGGGTTTCGCAAGCATCATGCGCTGCAGTGCGGCTTTTGCACCCCCGGCATGATCATGAGCTCGCTGGAATTGCTGCGGCATGAGCCGCAGCCGAGCGAGGAACGCATTCGCGCCTGGCTCAAGGGCAACTTCTGCAGGTGCACCGGCTATCAGCACATCGTCGATGCGATCCGTGCCGCCGGCGGGACCAGCGTCACTGGCGATCAGGATCAAGTGGTCACCTCACCGCCGTCATCACGGGGTACCGCGACGGAGGAAAGCGCGGCGGCCAACCCCGCCGTCGCCGAAGCCCCCCCATCCTCCGCCACGCAGGACTCCCGATGCTTCGGTCGGCCTCTACAACGGCGAGAGGACGACCATCACCTTCGGGGGCGCGGACAGTTCACCGACGACGTGCGACCGACCCACGCCGTGGGCGTGTTGCACGCCGCGCTGCTGCGCAGCCCGTACGCTCACGCCCGCATCCGGTCGGTTTCGGTGGATCGGGCCCGCAGGATGCCAGGCGTGGTGGCGGTCATCACCGGCGCGGACCTGCTCGACTCGGTGTCCCCACTGCCGACGAACTGGGTGCTGCCCGGCATGCCCGTGCCCGTTCACCGCGTGCTCGCCGACCAGGTGGTCCGATTCCACGGTGAGGCAGTCGCCGTGGTGGTCGCCGCCGACGCCGCCGCCGCCGCGGACGCGGCGCAGACCATCGACGTCGGCTACGAGCCGCTGCCCGCGGTGACAGACCTCTGGCGGGCCGCACAGCCCGATGCCCCCGCGGTGCACCCGGAACTCGACGGCGCCTCAGAGCATGGCAACATCCTGTTCCGATTCCCCACCCGCGCGGGCGACTACGCGGCGGCGCGGCAAGCCGCCGACGTCGTCGTCGGCCAGCGGCTTCGAAATCAGAACATGATTCCCGGCGCACTGGAGCCTCGCTCGGTGCTGGCCGACTACGACGACCGTACGGGCACGGTGACCGTCCACAGCAGCACCCAGTCGCCACACACCATCAAGCGGATGCTTGCCGAGGTGCTGTCGTTCCCCGAGCACCGGCTCGGCGTGGTGGCGCCGGACGTCGGCGGTGGCTTCGGATCGAAGCTGCACCTGTACCCCGAAGAAGCGCTGGTGACCGCGCTGGCCATCCGCCTGCGCCGTGCGGTGAAGTGGACGGCCACCCGCAGTGAGGACTTCCAGGCCACCAACCACGGCCGCGACCACGTCCAAGACGTGGAGCTCTGCGCCACCGCCGACGGGGTCATCACCGGGATCAAGGCCACCCTGTTCGCCAACCTCGGGGCCTACGTCTCTGGCATGGCCGCTGGCATCCCGACGGCCAACTGCGCGTTCATGGTGACGGGCGTCTACCAGATCCCCAACGTTCAGGTTGACACGCTGGGTGTGCTGACCAACACCTCGCGGGTGGACACCTACCGAGGCGCCGGCAGGCCCGAGGCGACCTACCTCATCGAGCGGATGGTCGACCAGCTCGCACGGGAGCTACGCATCGACCCGGCGGAGATCCGCCGGCGCAACTTCATCCCCCCTGACGCGTTCCCGTACCCGCTGCCCACCGGCGGGTTCGTGTTCGACAGCGGCAACTACCAACACAATCTCGACACCGCGCTGGACAGGATCGGCTACGACAAGCTGCGTCGGGAACAGGCGGAGCTTCGCAGCCGCGGCCGCTGCCGCGGCATCGGGCTGGCCACCTACACCGAATTCACCGGCCTGGGGCCCGGCTGGGCGAACGCCCAGGTGGGATTTTCCTTTGGTGGCTGGGAGTACGCGCGCGTCCTGGTCCATCCCGCCGGCAACGTCAGCGTGCACGTCGGCTCGGCGGATCACGGCCAGGGGCACCAGACCAGCTACACGCAGATCGCCGCCGACGCGCTCGGCCTGCGGCCCGACGACATCGAGGTTGCCGAAGGGGACACCGCGCGGGTCGAATTCGGCTGCGGCACGTTCAACTCCCGCTCGATGCCGGTCGGAGGCAGCGCTGTCCACGAATGCAGCCAACGGGTCCTCGCCAAGGCCCGACAGATCGCCGCCCACGCCCTAGGTGCGGCCGCCGAGGACGTCCGGTCCGAGGCTGGGGTGTTCACCGCCTCCAAACCCACGGGCGGCGGTGCCCGGGCCGGTGTGACGTGGAAGGAAGCCGCCCGGCTGGCCTACTTCGCCCCAGACCTCCCGCCCGGCATGGAGCCCGGCCTGGACGAGCGCGTCTTCTACGATCCCAAGGGCCTGGCGTTTCCGTTCGGGACCTACATCGCCGTCGTCGACGTCGACCCCGCGACCGGCGACATCACCATCGACCGGTTCCTCGCGGTCGACGACTGCGGGCCCCTCATCAACCCCATGCTGGCGCGGGGGCAAGTCCACGGCGGCATCGCGCAGGGGCTCGGCCAGGCGCTGCTGGAGGGCGCCCGGTACGACGACGCGGGTTGCCTGGTCTCACGCGACTGGACGACGTACGCCTTCCCACGCGCCCAGCACATCCCCCACCTGGAAACCGCGCACACCGTCACGCCGTCGCCGCTCACCCCACTGGGTATCAAGGGAATCGGCGAGGCAGGGGCCATTGCAACGCCACCGGCCATCGTCAACGCCGTGCTCGACGCGCTGGCGCCGCTGGGCGTGACGCACCTGGACATGCCACTGCATCCCGAGCGGGTGCTCGCCGCCATCCGCCAGGCCACCGCCGACCCCCGCCCCTTGGGAGGTGCACCGTGACACTGGCCGGCTTGGACTACCTGTCGCCGACAAGCATCAGTGAGGCGCTGGAAATGGTGAGCCGCAACCAAGGCGCCACGTTCCTGGCGGGCGGTCACGCGCTCCTGCCGGACAGCATCCTGCCGGAGAGCCACCGCAGGCACCCGCGTCCCTCCACCCTGATCGACCTGGGCCGCATCGCCGAGCTGCGCGGCATCGAGGTCCTCGAGGACGCCGGTCCGCCTCACGGGGGCGACAGCGGCGGAGCGGGCCGGCTGGTGCGCATCGGCGCCATGACCACCACCACCGACATCGAGTACTCACCCGACATCACCCGCACCGCGCCGCTGCTGTCCAAGGCCGCCGCCGTGATCAGCGACCCGCTCATCCGCAACCGGGCCACGCTGGGCGGGTCCCTGGCCGAGGCCGACCCGCACGGCGACTGGCCGCCGCTCGTGCTGGCCACCGACGCGACAATGCACCTGCGCAGCCGCGCCGGCCAACGGGACGTGCCGGCCAGTGACTTCTTCACCAGGGACAGAACCGGACCCGGCACGGGATCCACCACGCTACGGCCGGGTGAGCTGCTGACCGCCGTCACCGTGCCGTTATTCGGCGACCGGACCCGCTTCACCTACCTCAAGCGCATGCATCCTGCCTCCGGGCACGCCATGCTCGGTGTGGCGGTCGCCGTCACCGTCGACGCCGACCAAACGTGCCGCGACTGCCGGATCGCGATCACCGGTGCCGGTGCCGTCGCAACGCGGGCGGTCCGCGCCGAATCCCAGCTCGTCGGCTCCGACCTGACCCCTGAAGCCATCGAGCGTGCAGCGAACGCGGCAAACGACGGAATCCAGTTCATCGGCGACGCGTTCGGCTCCGCCGCCTATCTCGCCGAGCTGCTTCCCATCTACGTCAACCGAGCGCTGTCCCAGCTTGCGACCCCTTCACCACGTCCCTGACAGGAGGGCAGACGATCGCGAGAACGCACAGCGGGGTTACCGACACAACGTCTGGGGGTGCATTGGGGTTGCTCGTGCTGGTTACCGGCGGAACCGGATATGTCGGCTCACACGCGATCGCGGCGCTGGCCAGCGCCGGGCACCGCATCCGGGTCCTGGCGAGATCCCCCGAGAGCATCCCCGCCGTGCTCGCGCCGCTGGGTGTCGACGGGGTCGAGACCGCCACCGGCGACGTGACCGAGCCCGCCGCGGTCGAACGCGCGCTCCAGGGGTGCGACGCGGTCCTGCACGTCGCCTCGGTCTTCTCCATGGACCCCCGCCGAGCCGACGAAATGACCTCGGTGAACGTTCGCGGCACCGACATCGTGCTCGGCACCGCCTGCCGCCTCGGGCTCGACCCGGTCGTGCACGTGTCCAGCGAGGTCGCGCTGCTCCCGCCGGCCGACGGAGAGGTCCTCACCCCGGACTCACCGGTGAAGCGGCCACCGGGGGTCTATTGCCGGTCCAAGGCCGACTCCGAGCTGGTGGCCCGGAAGTTCCAGGCACTGGGCGCGCCGGTGGTGAGCGTCATGCCTGCGGCGGTGTGGGGGCCGCAGGACCCCCACCTCGGGGAAGGGGTGACCCTGGCCACCAACGTGTTGCGCAACCGGTATCCCATCGTCATGGCGGGCGGGATGCACATCGCCGACGTCCGCGACGTGGCGGCGGTGCTTGCCGCTGTGCTGCAGCCGGGCCGGGGACCGCGTAGCTACCTGGTCGGCGGGCACTACGTGACGATGCCCGACATCATCCGTACGCTCGGCGAGCTCAGTGGTCGCCGCCTCCGGTTCGTGACGTTGCCCGCGTGGTTTCTTGCCGCGTTCGGCCGAACGGCAGACCTCGTGCAGCGCCGGCTGAAGACGCGGCTGCCCTGGAGTGCCGAGAGCATCTGGATCGTCAACTGCGATGCGCATTGCGACGACTCCAAGACCCGCGACGAGTTGCAGCTCGAGCCCCGCCCACTGCGGGAGACCTTCGTCGACACCGTCCAGTGGCTGGTCGAGGTCGGGCACCTCACCCCACGCGAGGCGGGTCGCCTCGCCTAGCCGACGCTCACGGTCGTGTTGCGTCGCCGGCGCACACCAGGGAACGCGCGCGTCGCGCTGCCGAGGGGCAGGCGCTCGGCGACACGTGCTACCGCTGCCGGCCCAGCCGAATGCGCAGCGGCGGTGCGAGCCGACAGGTCAGCCGCTCGTCGCGGCGACCGCAGCAGGCACGCGACAACGAACGCGACCTCTGACGCTTCACGACCTCGGCGCCCTGCGGCCGGTGCGGTTACCTACGCGCGACCTATGCATGACGGATTCCGTCGCCCAGGGTGCCGGATAGGATCGGAGCTGCGCTGGCCAAACGGCAAGCACTACAGCAAGCACTGAGTATCAGCGACACAGCAGGTGCCGCTGCCGCAAGGAGCGGGACTCCGACGAATGGCCGAGAAGGGTGATGTAGGACAAGCGATGGGGCGCGGCTGCCGGTTGGGCGCGGAATCGCATCCACAACTTCCGTCGGGTGAAGCCATCCCAAGGCCGCCCCGGGTTGCTGCCGGCCCTGCTGCCCCGCCCACCGCGGCAGGGCCGGCCGGAAACGGAAGGAGGTCCAACAATGAGCGGTAACGGCGGTGGGAGTTCACGTCAAGAGGAAGTCCCCATGGCGCAGGCGCCCTCAGCGCACGGCACCCTCAGGCCGCAG
>DASVXQ010000352.1:0-2738 GCA_036392615.1 Actinomycetes bacterium
CCGGCCTGCTGGGCGCGGGGACCGTGGCACTTCGCCGGGCGGCGGCCGGCGCCGATGTCGTCCACGCCCACTGGTGGTTCCCCGGCGGCGTCCAGGCGCTCGCCGCCGGGCGGCGGCCGCTGGTCATCACCATGCACGGCACCGACATCCGGCTGGCGCGCTCGCGCCCGGCGGCCCGGGCCGCCTGCGCCCGCGTTCTGCGGGCCTCGTCGGCGATCACCACCGTGTCGAGCTGGCTGCGCGACGAGGTCGCCGCCTTCGCCCCCGAGCTCGCGGGGGCCATCCGGGTCGCGCCCATGCCGGTGAACGAGGCGCTGTTCTTCCCCGGCGACGAGCCCCGCGACGAGCTGCTGTTCGTCGGCCGGCTCGACCACCAGAAGGGAGCCGACCTCGCCGTGCGGGCGCTCGCCGGCCTCGACGGCGCCGCCGCCAAGCTGCCGCTCCGCCTGGTTGGCAGCGGGCCCCTGGAGCCGGACCTGCACCGGCTCGCCGCCGAGCTCGGCGTCGCCGACCGGCTCCGCTGGGAGCCCGGCCTCAGCCAGCCGGAGCTGGCCGAGCGCTACCGCCGCGCCGCCGCCCTGCTGGTCCCTGGCAGCCACGAGGGCCTGGGGCTCGTGGCGGTCGAAGGGCAGCTCTCCGGCGCCGCGGTGATCGCCGCCGCGTCCGGCGGCCTGCTCGACGTGGTGGTCGACGGCCAGACCGGCTGGACCTTCCCGCCGGGCGACCCGAAGGCGCTGGCCACCGCCATCCAGGAGGTCGCCAACCACCACGTCGAGCAGGCCGCCCGTGCCGAAGCCGCCCGCCGGGCCGCCGCCGACCGCTTCAGCCCCGTCGCCGCCGCCCGCACCTACGCCGCCATCTACGCCGAAGCGATCGACGCCCATGCCCGTTCCCGGCGGTCCGCCGCGGGCGCCGCCGGTAAGCGGTAGGGCGCGGGCCGGGGTGGAGCCGGGGCCGCCCGGGCGCCCGTCCCCCGGCACCGGGTTCCACGGAGCGATAGGCTCGCCCGCGTCCCGTTCCCCGTCAGCACCACCAGGAGCGCTGAGCACGACATGAGCGAGCAGCCGGAGCACGGCACGGGCAAGGTCACCTCGACGGTGTTCACCGACGTGATCCTCGGCCACCTCGGCGCCCGCGACGCCGACGTCCTGGTGGGACCCAGGCACGGCGTCGACGTCGGCGTGCTGCGGGTCGCGCCCGGGGTCGCCATGGCGCTGACCACCGATCCGGTGTTCGTCGTGCCCGGCTACGGCTGGGAGCGGGCGGCCTGGTTCGCGGTGCACATCCTCGCCTCGGACGCGGCCACCAGCGGCCTCACCCTGCGCTGGATGGCGGTCGACCTGAATTTGCCGCCGGACATCACCGAGGCGGACCTGGCCGCGCTCTGGGAGGCGTACTCACGCGCCTGCGCGGACCTCGGCCTGGCGGTGGTCACCGGCCACACCGCGCGCTACGACGGCTGCAACTGGCCCATGGTCGGCGGGGCGACCTGCGCGGCCATCGGGCCCGAGAACGCCTTCGTGACCCCGACCATGGCCCAGCCCGGCGACCGGGTGGTGGTCACCAAGGGCGCGGCCATCGAGGCGACCGCGCTGTTCGCCGCCACCTTCCCCGACCGGCTCGCCAAGAGCGTCGGCCGCGAGATCACCGCCGCGGCGGACCGGCTGTTCGAGCAGATGACCGTCGTGCCCGAGGCGCGCGTCGCCGCCGCCTACGGCCTGCGCGACCGCGGCGTCACCGCCATGCACGACGCCACCGAGGGCGGCGTGATGGGCGCGCTCGCCGAGCTGGCCGCCGCCTCCAGCGTCGGCCTGCGCATCGAGCTCGACGCCGTCCCGGTGCGCCCCGAGGTCCGCGTGGTCTGCGACGCCGTCGGCATCGACCCGTACACCTCCATCTCCGAAGGCACCCTGATCGCCACCGTCCGGCCGGAGCACGCCGACGGCTTCCTCGCCGCCCTGGCAGCCGCCGGCATCCCCGCCGCCCAGATCGGCGACGTCACCGACGAGTCCTTCGGCACGGTCCTGATCGACCGGGGCAGCGAGCGCCCCCTCACACACCCCGGCCTCGACCCCTTCTGGGCCGCCTTCGGCCAATGGGCCAGCGAGTCGACCTGACCGCGTTTGCCTCCGGGAGTCGGCCCACCGGCGAGTCGCCCCGTCCCCGCGTTGGCGTTCCGGGCTCAGGGCGGCGTGAACCTGCCGTCCCGCTCCAGCGCACGGCCCTCGCGAACGAGCTTGACCAGGTGCGCCCGGACCGAGAGCTCGGCGAAGCGGTGCAGCGCGGGGTCCACGTCGGCGTAGATCCTGCCGACCATCTCGGCCGGCGTCCGGTCGCCGGCCCCGAGGGCGGCGAGCACCTGGGCCTCACGCTGCATCCGGTGGTCGACGTACTCGCGGACGACGGTGGCCGGATCGCCGACCATCGGGCCGTGGCCGGGATAGAGCCGGGCCGGCTCGAAGCGCCGCACCGCCTCGAGCGAGTCCAGGTAGGCCGCCATGTCGCCGCCCGGCCACTCGACGACCGTGGTGCCGCGGCCCAGGATGTGGTCGCCGGTGAACATCGCCCGCTCCGCGTCGAGCCAGAAGCAGCAATGGTCGGCGGCGTGCCCCGGTGTCGGCAGCGGCTCCAGCACGACCCCGCCAGCCCGCAGCCCCGCCCCCGCCGCGAGGCTCGGCGCCCCGGCGGTCGCCCAGTCCTGGGCGATCGCGGCCAGCGGCGCGCCGGCCCGCGCGGCG
>DASVXQ010000353.1:0-2723 GCA_036392615.1 Actinomycetes bacterium
AGTCGGCGCGGTCGCCGAGGAGCTGCCCCGCCCGGTCGCGCAGCCGGGCGGCCTCCTGGGCGAGCCGCGCGCGGATCTGCGCGAGCCGGTCGCTGGGTGGCAGGTCCGGCGGCCAGGTGCCCCCGCCGTCACTCGATCCGCTGCCCCGGCTCATCAGCGCCTACCCCCGGTCGTCGGCCTTGTAGCCGACCCCGCGGATGGTCCGGATCGGGGCCCGGTCGCCGAGCTTGGCGCGGAGCTGACGGATGTGCACGTCGACCGTGCGAGTGTCGGCCGGGAACGCATACCCCCAGACCCGCTCGAGGATCTGGTCGCGGGTGAGCACCAGCCCGCGGTTGCGCACCAGGTAGCTGAGCAGGTCGAACTCCCTGGCGGTCAGCTCGACCGGGCGGCCCTCGAAGACCACCTCGCGGCGTGCCGGGTCGACCGTGAGGTTGCCGAGGTGCATGGCCGCCTCCTGCGCCTCCTCCGGTTCCGGCTCGGAGCGCCGCAGCACCGCCTTGACCCGGGCGACCAGCTCGCGCGGCGAGAACGGCTTGGTCACGTAGTCGTCCGCGCCGAGCTCCAGGCCCAGCACGCGGTCGGCCTCCTCCTCGCGGGCGGTCACCACGATGATCGGGATGTGGCCGCCGTTGTCGCGCAACGCCCTGGTCACCTCGAAGCCGTCCATGCCCGGCAGCATCAGGTCGAGCACCACCAGGCGCGGACGGTCGGCGCTCACCGACGCGAGCCCCGAGCGGCCGTCGCTGCGCCAGACCACGCGGAAGCCGTCGCGCTCGAGGTAGAGCCGGATGAGCTCGGCGATCGACTCCTCGTCCTCGACGACCAGGATGGTTCCCTTGTCCCCCATCCCCGGATGCTCGACGGTCACGGCGTGCCTCTCCCGCGGGTGCCCGGCTCGCTGCTCACGGCCATTGCCAGCATCCCGCATCCAGGTTCGGAACGTGACCGGCGCAGGTTCGAGCCGCGTGAAGCGGTCATGGCCGCAGCGGCGCCAGGTCGAGCGCCTCGGCCGTCGCGGCGACGTGCAGCCCGGGCTGCGGGCCGCCGGAGAGCGTGTAGAGGACCGTGCCGATCGCGGCGACGCCGAGCCCGTGCCGCGGGGTCGGCATCGGCGGGAGCGAACGCCATGACCCGCTGCTCGGATCGAACGCCTCCACTTCCTCGAAGGTCGCTGCGCCCTCGCCGCCCACGGCGACCACGAAGCCGCCGGCGGCGGCGGCCGCCAGCCCGCCGCGGGCGGTGGGTAGCGGCGGCAGCGAGGTCCAGCGCGAGGATGCGGGGTCGAAGACCTCGGCCGCGTCGAGGTTGCCCCGTCCAGCGGCCCGGCCGCCAACGGTGTAGACCCGGCTGAAGGCGCCGGCGCCGCCGAGGTGCTCCCTGGGTGTCGGCGGGCCGGGCGCGACCGACCACCGGTCGGCGGCGGGGTCGTAGACCAGCATGGCGCGCGCCAGGCCGTCAGGCCCCAGCCCGCCGGCCAGGTAGACCTTGCCGCCGACCGTGACCGCCGTGCCGGCGACCCGCCCCTCCGGAAGGTCGGCGAGCCGCCGCCAGCCACCGTCGGCGAACCGGAAGGCGGCCGCGCTCGGCTTGCCCTCCGCCGTGTTGCCGCCGAACACGTGCAGCCCGCCGCCGACGCTGGCGGCCATCGCGTGGTTGACCGCCACCGGCAGGTCAGGAGCCCGCCGCCAGCGACCGCTGGCCGGCTGGAAGACCTCGACCGTCGGCACGGTCGCGCCGTCACGCCGGTAGCCGCCGACCAGGTAGATCTCCCCGCCGACCGCCGCGGCCGTGACCTCGGTCCGCTCCGTCGGCGCCGCGGGCAACCGCCGCCAGGCGAGCCCCTCGACCGGCGCGGCGGTCGAAGCCGGCGCGGCCTTCCGCCCGCCCGCGGCGCCAGCGTCACATCCCGCCGCGACCAGCGCGACCGCAAGCAGCAACGCGGCCCACCGCAAGGTGGCGCGCGCCACCCGCACGGGCGGCGGCGTGGCCGGCCCACCAGCGGGCCGCGCCGGGCCGGCCGTCAGTCCCCTTCCCAAGGGGGCTCGCCACCTTCGGTGCTCGGAGGGTCCGGGCGGTCTTGCGGCGCGCGGAAGGCCGCGCCGAGGGTTGGCCAGCCCGCGCCACGGCGGAGCGTCTCCACTCCGGCGAGCGCGAGCAGCGCGCCACCCGCCAGGGCCAGCAATGGTCCGGTGCGCGAGCTGGTGACGCGCAGGTCGCCGCCGGCGGGCACGCCGACCACCTCGCCCTGGCGCGCGCGGCGCTCCGCCTCGGAGCGGGCCCGGGTGGTGGCCACCGACGTCTGCACCAGCAGGGTGGCCGCCAGCGCCAGCAGGGCCACGCCGACCACCCAGCGTCCACGTCCGCGTGTGACCGCGATCCCGAGGATCAGCACCAGCCCCAGCAGCGCCAGTCCGGACAGCGGCGCGAGGTCGTTGCCGGTCAAGCTGGTGGTGCCCACCCGGGTGCTGCCGAGGCTCGGGACCGAGACCACCGCCTGCAGCCCGGCCCACGAGCGCCCGGCGCCGATCACCACCAGGAACACGCCGACCAGCAGCACCAGCAGGGTCACCCGCAGCGACGACCGCCCGTCCGCCCCTCGGGCCCGCTCGTGGGGCGGCTCCTCCCCCGCCGGGTCCGGCCGGCCCGGCGGCGCCGGACCGGAGCGCCGTCCGTCAGGGGCGCGCATGCTCCACCTCGTCGGAGCGGCCGGCCGGCCGGAC
>DASVXQ010000354.1:0-2352 GCA_036392615.1 Actinomycetes bacterium
ACGGCCTGACCGACGAGGAGTACTTCTGGGAGCCGGTCGACGGCTGCTGGAGCTTGCGCCGCGGTGACGACGGCCGCTGGCACCTCGACGGGCAGCGGCCGGAGCCGACCCCGCCGCCGCTGACCACCATCGCGTGGCGTCTGGTCCATCTCGGCGCGACCTGCTTCGCCAACCGCGCCAGCACCTTCTTCGGGGACGGCAGCGTGCCGGAGGACGCCGACATGGCCGACCCGCGCCACGTCCCGGCCGACCTGCCCGGCAGCGCCGACGAGGCGGTCGCCTTCCTCGAACGCACCTACCGGCAGTGGCATCAGGGCATCGCCTCGCTCGACGACGAGGCCATGCTGCGGCCGCTGGGCCCCAAGGGCGGCCCCTACGCCAGGGACTCGATGGGCCAGCTGGTCGCCCACATCAGCCGTGAGGCGATGCACCACGGCGCCGAGATCGCCCTGCTGCGCGACCTCTACCGGTCCACCGCCGCGACCCCAGCCGGGACAGCCGCCTCATCCCCCGGCGCTGAGGTGCCGCAGCACGATCCGCGAGAAGCCCTCCGGGTCCTCCAGCTGGAGGTCATGGCTGGTCGGCAGCCATGCCGCGGAGACGTTCGGCTGCTGGCGGGCCAGCGCGGCCAGGTCCCGGTTGAAGCCGCGCCGGTAGGCGTCGAGCGCGACGGCCATCGGCTCGTCGAGCAGCTCCTCGATGCCGACCTGCTCGCTGGACACCATCAGCAGCGGGCAGCGGGCGCTGCGGTACACGGCCAGCAGGTCGAGGTCGAGCGCGGCGACCACCTCGGCGAGCGCCGGGTCGCTGTGCTGCGCCAGGCCCTCCTCGACGAACCGCCGGTAGGTGCCATACGCCGTCTCCGCCTCAGCCGGGTCGAGGCCGGCGAACTGGCCGGCGTGCAGCGGATTGGGGTGGCCGTCGCCGTTGACTGCGAGCGGGCACTCCGGGTGGTCGGCGGCCCACATCGCCGCGACGATCCCGCCCAGGGAGTGCCCGACGAGTGCGGGGCGGTCCATGCCGAGCCGCCCGGCCACCGCGGCGACGTCGCCGAGCGCGGCCGGCCATGACCACGGCGCGGCGGTGGAGCGGCCGTGGCCGCGCAGGTCCATGACGGCCACCCGCAGGCCGGCGCGGAGCAGGATCGGCGCCACCAGCCGCCAGTCCTCCATGGTGCGGCCGCCGCCGTGCAGCAGCAGCATGTCGGTCCCCCGCCCGCCGAAATCGCGGACCGCGAGGCTGACGCCGTCGCTCTCGACCGTCAGGTCGGTCGGGGAGGCGGGCACCCGCGCGGCCGTGGCATGCTCCTCTCCCCCGCCGGCGCCGGCCGGCCGGGCCCGGACCCAGGTGCGGTCGTCGGTGAGGTAGGCGTCGATGCGCAGGCCGACCGCGGCCAGGTCGTCGGCGAGCTGGTCGTCGTCGACGCGCTGGCTGGTGAACGTCTGCGTCCAGGTCCGCTCGCCGATGCGGTACTCCATGGTCGCCGACACCAGACCCGGGCCCGGCCGGCTGACGTCACGCATGCGGTAGACGAGCTCGCCCTCCGGCAGGTCGTCGTACTGCCGCTCGAACGGGGCGGCGAGGTCGAACCACTCGACCTCGTGGCGCTGGATGAGCACGCAGCCGCCGTCGGCGACGTGACGCCGGCAGGCGGCGAGCAGCGTCCGCCGCCAGTCGAGGTCGGGGACGTTGACCAGGTAGGAGGCCAGCAGCACGGCGTCGAAGCGGCGGCCGAGGTGCAGCTCCTCGATGCGGCCGAGGACGGTCTCGGCGCCGTGGATGCGCTCCAGCATCTCCGGCGACTCGTCGACCGCCACCACCGGATGGCCGAGGGCGAGCAGCGCGTGGGTGACCCGCCCCGCGCCGGCGCCGAGCTCGAGGATCGAGGCGCCCTCGGGGACCGCCGCGTGGACGATCCGTGGCTCGCTGCCGGGCGGCAGCGCGGCGTAGAACTCGACCGCGCACCCGTCCGGCGTGATCACCCCAGGGCCGTCGCCGGAGGGGCGCTGTGGGCGGCTGGTCATGCGGTTCTCTCCTTCGGCTCGGGAAGCGGCGGGTGGTCTGCGGGCCGGCCGCTTCCCGACCGTACCGGTGGGCGCCGCCGTTTCGGTAGAGGGTGGATCGGCGGAGCGATGCCTTGACAGCGCTTCGTTGCCAGCAGCTCAATTGGGCAGCTTGACCGTGGAGCGCGAGCCCTCGTCATGGCGAGGCCCGAGGGGAGTTGGTTGGTGTGTCTCGGTTTGTGACGCGGTTTGGTTCGCTGGCCTCCTTTGAGCAGGGCCGGGTCGAGGTGGTCGACGACGACCCGCGCCACTACGCGTTTTCGAACATGTTCCAGGTCGCCAGCCAGGC
>DASVXQ010000355.1:0-13793 GCA_036392615.1 Actinomycetes bacterium
GGGACCGGGTTGCCGGCCAGGATGGTGGCGACGCCTTCGGCGGTGACGGGGACGAGCAGGATGCCGTTGCGGTAGTGCCCGGAGGCGATCAGCAGGCCGTCGAGGCCGCTGGGACCGATCAGGGGCGCGTTGTCGGGCGAGCCGGGGCGCAGCCCGGCGACGGTCTCGGTGAGCTCCAGCTCGGTGATCTCGGGGAGCAGCTCGACGGCGGCGCGGAGCAGGTCGTGGACGCCACCGGCGGTCACGGTGGTGTCGAAGCCGTGCTCCTCGACGGTCGCGCCGACCACCACGCGACCGTCGCCGCGCGACACCACGTACACCTCGAGCCCGCGGACGTTGCGCTGGCACAGCGGCGCCTCGCCCGGCCCCCGCAGATGCAGCAGCTGGCCCTTGACCGGCCGCACCGGCGGCGCCAGGCCGGGCGGCAGCCCTGGGATGGTGCCGCTCCAGCAGCCGGCGGCGATCACCACGGCGCCGGCGTCGACCGGCTCGCCGCCGGCCAGCAGCACGCCCAGCGCCCGGTCGTGCTCGACCCGGACGGCGGCGACCTTGCGCGCCAGATAGCGCACGCCGGCGCGCTCGCAGGCGGCCAGCAGCGCGGTGACCAGCGAGCGGTTGTCGACCTGGTGGTCGCCGGCGGCCAGCACCCCGCCGCGGATGCCTGGCGCCAGCCCGGGCTCGAGCTGGCGGCACTCGCGGGCGCGCAGGCGCTCGACGTCGAGCCCGAGCCCGCGCTGGAAGGCGAACAGGTCCTCCAGCGCGGCGTTGTCGTCGGTGTCCCTGGCGACGGTCAGGGTGCCGCAACGGCGGTAGCCGACCGGCCTGGCGGCGTACTGCTCCAGCTCGGCGGCGAAGGCGCGCCAGCGGACGGCGGCGGCCAGGTTCAGCTCCAGCAGCGCCTGCTCGCCGTAGTGGACCTCGGTGACCGGGGCGAGCATGCCGGCGGCGGCCCAGGAGGCGCCGCGGCCGGAGGCGCTGTCGACCACCGTGACGCCGAGCCCGGACTGGGCGGCACGCCAGGCGATCCCGAGGCCGATCACGCCGGCGCCGACGATGACGACGTCGCTGGCGCCCGCTCTGGCGGCCCCTGTGCTCATTGGGCGATCCTCCCTTCGCCGGCATTACCCGGAGCAGGTTCCGACGGTCGGCGGCCCACAGCCGCCCTCTCAGCCCGATGCGTCCCGGGCTCCCGCGTGGCTCCAGCGTACCCTGCGCGTCGAGCCCAGGCCCAGGACGCCCGCACAGCGATCGGCCCCCGGCGCCATGCCGGGGGCCGATCGACTGCCCACGCGTGCTGAACGCGCTAGTGCATGTGGCCGTGACCGGCTCCCGCCGCGGCCTCCTCCTTCTCCTCCGGCTTGTCGACGACCAGCGTCTCGGTCGTCAGCAGCAGGCCGGCGATGGAGGCGGCGTTCTGCACCGCCGAGCGCGTGACCTTGGCCGGGTCGATGATGCCCGCCTTGACCAGGTCGACGTACTCGCCGGTGGCCGCGTTGAGGCCCTGCGGGTCGGGGACCTCGCGGATCTTGGAGATCGCCACGGCGCCCTCGAGCCCGGCGTTGGTGGCGATCCAGTAGGCCGGCAGCTCGAGCGCCTTGCGGACGATCCCGGCGCCGGTCCGCTCGTCACCGCTCAGGTCGAGCTTGTCGATGGTCTCCTGGGCGCGCAGCAACGCCACCCCGCCGCCGGGGACGATGCCCTCCTCGACCGCCGCGCGGGTGGCCGACAGGGCGTCCTCGATGCGGTGCTTCTTCTCCTTGAGCTCGACCTCGGTGGCCGCGCCGACGCGGATCACCGCGACGCCGCCGGACAGCTTGGCCAGCCGCTCCTGGAGCTTCTCGCGGTCCCAGTCGGAGTCGGTCCGCTCGATCTCCTGCTTGATCTGGTTGATGCGGCCCTTGATCTCCTCGTCGCTGCCGCCGCCCTCGACGATGGTGGTCTCGTCCTTGGTCACCGTGACGCGGCGGGCGCGCCCGAGCAGGTCGAGCGTGACGTTCTCCAGCTTGAGGCCGACCTCCTCGCTGATGACCTGGCCACCGGTGAGGGTGGCGATGTCACCGAGCATGGCCTTGCGGCGGTCGCCGAAGCCAGGGGCCTTGACCGCGACCGACTTGAAGATCCCGCGGATCTTGTTGACCACCAGGGTGGCCAGGGCCTCGCCGTCGACGTCCTCGGCGATGATCACCAGCGCCTTGCCGGCCTGGACGACCTTCTCGAGGACCGGCAGCAGGTCCTGCGCCGCCGAGATCTTCTGGTTGGCGATCAGGATGTAGGGGTCCTCCAGCGAGGCCTCCATGCGGTCCTGGTCGGTGACGAAGTAGGGCGAGATGTAGCCCTTGTCGAACTGCATGCCCTCGGTGAACTCGAGCTCCATCCCGAAGGTCTGCGACTCGTCGACGGTGATGACGCCGTCCTTGCCGACCTTGTCCATCGCCTCGGCGATGGTGCGGCCGATCTCGGCGTCCTGCGCGGAGATGGCCGCGACCGAGGCGATCTCCTCCTGGGTCTCGAGGTCGCGCGCCTGGCTGCGGATGTACTCGGCGACCGCCTCGACGGCCTTCTCGATGCCGCGCTTGAGGCCCATCGGGTTGGCGCCGGCGGCCACGTTGCGCAGCCCCTCGTGCACCAGGGCCTGGGCCAGCACGGTGGCGGTGGTGGTGCCGTCACCCGCGACGTCGTTGGTCTTGGTGGCGACCTCCTTGGCGAGCTGCGCGCCGAGGTTCTCGTAGTTGTCCTCGAGCTCGATCTCCTTGGCGATGGTCACACCGTCGTTGGTGATCGTGGGCGCGCCCCACTTCTTGTCCAGCACGACGTTGCGGCCCTTGGGGCCGAGGGTGACCTTCACCACGTTGGCCAGCTTGTCGACACCGGACTCCAGCGCGCGGCGCGCCGCGGCGTCGAACAGCAACTCCTTCGGCATCGGATCTCCCAGCCTTACTTGTTGACGATGGCGAGCACGTCGCGGGCGGACAGGATCAGGTAGTCCTCGCCGCCGTACTTGACCTCGGTGCCGCCGTACTTCGAGTAGATGACGGTGTCGCCGACCTTGACGTCCAGCGGGACCCTGTTGCCGTCCTCGAACCGGCCCGGGCCGACGGCGATGACCTCGCCCTCCTGGGGCTTCTCCTTGGCGGTGTCCGGGATGACGATGCCGGACGCGGTCGTCTCCTCGCCCTCGCCGGGCTTGACGACGATGCGGTCCTCGAGCGGCTGCAGGTTGACGCTCATCATTCCTCCTGTACCTGATCTGACCCGCCCAGCATCGGGTCACGAACGGGTGGCGCTGGATGTTCCAAGCTGTTGCGGGGCGGGTCGCCTCCCCCGCCGCGCCGGATGTTAGCACTCGCCGCCCGGGAGTGCTAGGCGCCGGCACGCCGACCGCCAACCGCTCGTTCCGGTCGCGAGGATCGGTGGCAGATACCTCTGTTACAGAGATATCCTGTCGGCGATGACGACCACGCAGCGCGACCTTGACACCCGGCGGCTCGCCTCCGGGCTGTTGGCGGTGATCGGCCCGCTGCGCAGGGCGTTGCGGCATGAGGGCCGCCGCGGGCTGCCCGGCGATCCGCTGCCGGCCTCGCAGGCGGAGCTGCTGCGGCTGGTGCGGCTGCAACCCGGCATCGGCGTGCGCGAGGCCGCCCAGCAGCTCGGCGTCGCCGCCAACACGGTGAGCACCCTGGTCAACCAGCTGGTCGCCGCCGGGCTGCTCAGCCGGGGCCGCGACCCGGTCGACGGCCGCGCCGCCCGGCTGGAGCTGACGGCGGATGCCCGCCGGCGGGTCGCGCTGTGGCGCGACCAGCGGGAGCAGGCGCTCAGCGCGGCCCTGCACGAGCTGGGCCCCGGGCAGCGCGAGGCGCTGGAGCGCGCGCTGCCGGCACTGCACAAGATCCTCGAGGTACTGGAGCGTGCGACGTGAGCGTGGAGGCGGTGCGACGGGGAGCGGATCGAGCACGGCCCGCCGGTCCGCTCGCGGTGGAGTGCGAGGGCCTGACCTACCGGTTCGGCGAGCACACCGCGGTCGACGGCGTGGACCTCCGGGTGCGGGCGGGCGAGGTGTTCGGGCTGCTCGGCCCGAACGGCGCCGGCAAGACCACCACCATCCGCGTGCTGACCACCCTGCTGCCCGCGGCGGAGGGGAACGCGCGGATCTTCGGCGTCGACGTCGCCCGCCACCGGATGCGCATCCGCCGGCTGATCGGCTACGTGCCGCAGCAGCTCTCGGCCGACGCGAACCTGACCGGGCGCGAGAACGTCGGCCTGTTCGCCCGGCTGTTCGACGTGCCCCGCCGCGAGCGCGCCGGGCGGATCGAGGAGGCGCTGGAGTCCATGGGGCTGGTGGAGGCCGCCGACCGGCTCGCCGGCACCTACTCGGGCGGCATGATCCGCCGGCTCGAGCTGGCCCAGGCGCTGATCAACCGGCCGCGGCTGCTGATCCTGGACGAGCCGACCATCGGGCTGGACCCGATCGCCCGGGCCGGCGTCTGGGAGCGGCTCCAGGAGCTGCGCGCCGCCTCCGGCACCACCATCCTGCTGACCACCCATTACCTCGACGAGGCCGACCACCTCTGCGAGACGGTCGCGCTGATGCACCGCGGCCGGCTCCGGGCGGTCGGCCTGCCCGAGGAGCTCAAGGCCGAGCTGGGGCCCGAGGCGAGCCTCGAGGACGTGTTCCGCCACCACACCGGCGAGCGCCTGGAGGAAGGAGGCGACATCCGTGGCATCCGTGGCACCCGCCGCACCGCCAGCCGCCTCGCCTGAGGCGCTGCCGGCCGGCCCGCCGGTCTGGCGCTCCACGCTCAACCGCGTCGTCGCGCTCTGCCTGGCGGAGCTCCAGAAGCTGCGCCACGACCGCTCCGAGCTGTACACCCGCGCGATCCAGCCGGCGCTGTGGCTGCTGATCTTCGGCGAGACCTTCACCCGGCTGCGGGCGATCCCGACCGGCAACATCCCCTACATCGACTACCTGGCGCCCGGCATCCTGGCGCAGTCGACCCTGTTCATGGCGATCTTCTACGGCATCCAGATCATCTGGGAGCGCGACGTCGGCCTGCTCACCAAGCTGCTGGTCACGCCGACGCCGCGCGCGGCGCTGATCGCCGGCAAGGCGTTCGCCGCGGGCCTGCGCGCGCTCTCGCAGGTCATCGTGGTGCTGCTGCTGTCCGCGCTGCTGCGGGTGGCGCTCACCTGGAACCCGCTGAAGCTGCTCGGCACGGTCGCGGCGGTGCTGCTCGGGGCGGCCTTCTTCGCCACCGTGTCGATGACCATCGCCGGGCTGGCCCGCTCCAGGGAGCGGTTGATGGGCATCGGCCAGGCGATCACCATGCCGCTGTTCTTCGCCTCCAACGCGCTCTACCCGGTCGCCGTGATGCCCATCTGGCTGCGGGCGCTGAGCACCGGGAACCCGCTGAGCTACGAGGTCGACGCGCTGCGCGGCATGCTGCTCGGCACGCCGTCGCACCTGCTGCTCGACTTCGGGGTGCTGCTGGCGGCGCTGGCGGCGGGCATCACCGCCGCGGCGACGCTGCTGCCGCGGCTCGCCAGGTAGAAACCACGCGATCGCCTCGCCCTGGTGGCGGCGCCCCAGTGGGCGCCCTCAGGATTGTGGCTGCAGTCGCAGGACAGTCTGGTCGTTGCCCTTGGTGACCCAGACGCTGTCGTGGATGGCGGCGATGGCGAACGGGAACGGGTCTCGCCCGAGCGGCGTCGTGGCCACGACCTTGGCGGTGGTCGGGTCCAGGCGCAGCAGCGCGCCGTCGCCGTTGATGGTCCACACCCCTCGGAGGTCGCGGTCAGCTCGCCGCAGCACGTTCGGTGACTTCTTTCGGCCTTCGGGAGGACTATCTCACCCGGACCTGGCGCGGCTCGGGGATGCGCCGGGCGAGCTGCTCCAGACGTTCACCGTACGCCGGTGTCTGCAGGCCCTCAGCCCACATGATCAGCGCGTCCTCGCCCGTCTCCGAGTAGTAGTTCTTGCGGATCCCGACCGGCGCGAAGCCGAACTGGTGGTAGAGGCTCTGGGCGCCGTGGTTGGCCACCCGCACCTCCAGCGTGCAGGCGGTCGCGCCGCGGCGCCTGGCCTCGTTGACCAGCGCGAACAGCAGGCGGCTGGCGACCTTGCGGCGGTGGACCTCCGGGTCGACGGCGATGTTGGTGACGTGCGCCTCGTCGCCGAAGACCATCAGCCCGGCGTAGCCGACCACCTTCCGGTGCGCCCTGGCGACGATGTAGAAGCGGGTCGAGCGCTGCACGATCTCCGAGAGGAACAGCGTCATCGTCCAGGGACGCGGGTAGACCTGCCGCTCGATGTCGAGCACCTGCGGGATGTGGCGGCGTCGCATCGGCACGAGCTCGATGGCCAGCGGCAGGCGCGGGTCATCGAGCGGGCGGGAACGCGGCGGGAAGAGCGTGGCCATCGATCAGGCCCCCACCATGGCGCCGTTGCGGCCCGCTCCGCCGCCGGCGGCCACCCGTTCGTCGGCGAGCCTGCGCCCGGTCCCGGGGTCGACGTCGGGACGGGACATGCAGACCGGGCTGACCCCGACGCGCCGCCCGGTGAACAGCCCGGGTCCGGTGCCGACAGCAACGCTGGTCACCGGGGTTGCGGTGTCGATGCCGAGGACGAACAACGCGGTGCCTCTCTCTTTGGTCGCTTTGCGAAGGGTATTGTGGCACCGCACCCCGGTCCCCGGCAGGCGACCCCCTCAGCGGCGGAGCTGCTCCAGCGTCGGGCCCAGCAGCTTCACGAAGTGGTACTCCTCCGAGCGGCTGCGGTCCCCCAGCTCGCGGAAGCCGCCGGAGCGCAGGTAGCCGAGCCGCTGGTAGAGCCGGTGGGCCTCGACGAAGCGGGTGTCCGACCAGAGGTGGATCCAGCGCGCGTCCCGCCTGCGCGCCTCGGCCTCGATCCGCTCGAGCAGCCTGGTCGCCAGGCCCTGGCGCCGCTGGCGCCGCTCGACGTAGAGGTGGTGGACGCTGGCCATCCCCGGGCCGCCGGGGCGCATCCCGCCGCTGGCGACCACCCTGCCGTCGCGCTCCACCACCCACAGGCGGCCGCGCCAGCGCGCGTAGGCGACGGCCGGCTCCAGCAGCCAGCGCTCCTCGGACTCCACGTCGAGGTGGCAGCCCGGGTACTCGGCATAGCAGCCGCCGATCAGCTCGATCAGGTCGGCGGAATCGTCGTCGCGCACGTGCCGGATGGTGATCTCGGTCGACGTCTCCACCGGCATCCGCATCCGCGGACCACCCCCTCCTCCGAAGCGCCGACCAGCTCGGCGCGCTCCCAGCGTGCTCCCCTAGTGTTTCGGCATCGTGAAACCGCAGTGAACAGGTCGTTCCGGTCGTCCGGCGCGGAGGGCCCGCGCGCGGCCCGTCCCGGCCAGTGCGGCGCCATACTGCTGAGGATGCGGTTCATCGGGGTGGATCTCGCCTGGGGCGGCAGGAACCCCTCCGGGCTGGCCGTGCTCGACGAGCGCGGCCGCGTAATGGGCGAGGACGTCCGGACCGGCGACGACGAGATCGCCGCGTTCGTCGCCGGGCACGACCGCGACGGGGCCGTGCTGGCGATCGACGCGCCGCTCGTGGTCGACAACCCGACCGGCCGCCGGGCGTGCGAAGCCGAGCTGCAGGCCCGCTACGGGCGCCTGGGGGCGGGCCCGTACCCGAGCAACCTGGCGCTGCTGGGCGGCAGGGTCCGGGCCATGGAGCTGGTGCGCGGCCTGGAGCGGCCGTACCTGACCGCGCCGGTCGACCCGCGCCGCGCTCCCCGGGGCTGGTGGGCCGTTGAGGTCTTCCCGCACCCCGCCCTGGTCGAGCTCGGCCACCTCACCAGGGCTCTGCGCTACAAGAAGGGCCGGGTCGCTGCAAGAGTCGACGGGCTGCGCCGGCTCCACGCGGTGCTGGCGGCCCTGGAGGCGGCCACGCCGCCGCTGCGGCTGCGGTCCGACGGGCGGCTGGCGGCCGAGCTCGCGCGGCTGGACAGCCTGCGAGGCCGTGCCCGCAAGGGGTTCGAGGACCTGGCGGACGCGCACGTCTGCGCCTACGTGGCGCTTTGGTGGTGGTGGCACGGCCGCTCGCGGACGCTGGTCGCGGGCGACGAGCGGCACGGCGCCATCCTCGTTCCACAGGCGGGCGGGGGTGTGGACAACCACCTCGACGCTTCCGGCTGAGCCTTTACTGTAGAAGCTCATCGGGCCCGGGAGCGGGCGGGACGAGGAGGACCAGATGGCGGCGGACGCCAAGGCGGCAGCGCGTGAGCGGATCGAGAGTGCCAGGGAGCGGTTGCTGGAGCTGAGCCACCGCATCCACGCCGAGCCAGAGCTCGGCATGGAGGAGGAAAAGGCCTGCGCCTGGCTTTCCGACGAGCTGAGCGGCTCGGGGTTCGCGGTCGAGCGCGGTGTCGGCGGGCTGGACACCGCGTTCTCCGCGCGCAGCGGGCCGGGGCCGTTCCGGGTGGTCGTCTGCGCCGAGTACGACGCCCTGCCCGAGATCGGCCACGCCTGCGGCCACAACATCATCGCGGCGATGTCGGTCGGCGCCGGGCTCGGGCTGGCGGCCGTGGCCGACGACGTCGGCGTCGAGGTGACCGTGCTCGGCACACCCGCCGAGGAGAGCAGCGGCGGCAAGATCATCCTGCTGGAGCAGGGCGCCTTCGACGGCGCGCACGCGGCCATGATGGTGCACCCGACGCCGTTCGACGTGGCCCAGATGCCGATCATCGCGGTGAACCAGCTCAACGTGCGGTACTTCGGCAAGGAGGCGCACGCCTCGGCGTTCCCCGAGCTGGGCGTCAACGCCGCCGACGCGATGGTGGTCGCGCAGACAGCCATCGGCCTGCTGCGCCAGCACCTGCGCCCGACCGACCGGGTCCACGGCATCGTCACCCACGGCGGCGACGCCCCCAACGTGGTCCCGTCCCGCACCCAGGGGACCTGGCTGGTGCGCGCCCACGACCTCGGCGAGCTGGCCGAGGCCGAGGCCAAGGTGATGCGCTGCTTCGAAGCCGGGGCGCTGGCCACCGGCGCGCGGCTCGAGGTCACCCCCGAGCACCCGCCCTACGCCGAGATGCACCACGACCCGGCGCTCTCGTCGCTGTACCGCGCCAACGCCGAGGCCCTCGGCCGCAGCTTCCTCGACCTCGGCAACGACGAACGCACGGCCGGCTCGACCGACATGGGCAACGTCTCGCTGGCGGTCTCGTCGATCCACCCGTCCATCGGGATCGACTCCCTCCCCGCGGCCAACCACCAGCCCGAGTTCACCGCCCAGTGCGTCACCCCCGTGGCCGACAAGGCCCTGCTGGACGGCGCCATCGCCATGGCGTGGACAGTCATCGACGCGGTCGCCGACGACCAGCTCCGCGAGCGCCTGATGGCCGCCAAGCGCCCGACGGGCTGAGGGACGCGGGGCGGGCTCCCTCAGGCTCCCGGGCCCACCTCGGTGACGACCAGGTCGAAGCTCGGGCGGGCGAGGAGCAGGGCGCCGGGTGGGGTGCGCGGCGCGCCCGGGCCGCCCCGCCCCGCGGGCGTGGGGACCGCCTCGACTTGGAGGCGGCGCGGGTCGAGCGGGTGGTCGCGCAGGTCGGGCAGGCGGCTGCGGAGGCGGCGCAGGGCGGCGTCGCCGCCGAAGACGCGGACGCGGCCGTCGCCGACCAGGGCCAGGCTCCTGGCGCGCCGGTCGAACAGGCCCACGAGGGTCACGTCCTGGTCGCCGGTGGCATCGAGCCGGATCGCGTCGGGCTCGCGCAACGAGAGGCGCACGAACCAGCCGGCGGGCAGCTCGGCGCCGAGCGGCTCCTCGAACGGCTGGAGCCGCAGCAGCGCGTCGAGCAGCTCGGCGTCGTCCGCGCTGGCGTCCTCGAGCAGGGTGAACCACTCGCCCATGCGGAGGTACCGCTCGGGGCCGGCGTGCGGCCCGCGCAGGCGCATGAAGCCGCACGGGTCGACGCCACGGCTGACCAGCCGCGGGCCGCGCCGCTCGAAGGCGACCAGCGCCTCGACGCCGGTGCGGAGCCACAGCGGAACCGCCAGCACGCCGCCCTCACGGAGCTGGTCGCGCCAGTGCGGCGACAGGTCGTACACCCCGACGGTCGCCTCGATCCGGTCGAACGGGGCGAGCTCCGGCTGGCCCAGCCAGCCGTCCGCCTCGACCACGCGCACGGCCGGCGCCATCCGCCGCAGGCGCGGCCGCGCGCCGGCGATCACCTCGGGGTCGATGTCGACCGAGGTGACCGAACCGCTCCGCGTGGCCAGCAGGGACAGCAGGGTGGCGTTGTAGCCGGTCCCGGTGCCGATCTCCAGCACCCGGTCGCCTGGCTCGACGTCGAGGCGCTCGAGCATGATGGCCATGATGTCCGGCGCGCTCGAGGAGCTCACCGGGACGCCGTCGTCCAGCCGCGTCACGATCGCCCGGTGCTGGTCGTAGACCTCGGCGAGCGGCTCGTCCGGGAGGAACTCGTGACGCGGCACCGAGCGGAAGGCCGCCTCCACCGCCGGCGAGCGGATGCGCCCGTCCGCCTTCAGCCGGTCGACCATCTGGTCGAGCAGCGGCCGGTGCTCGTCGGCGGCCACCGGGCACCCGGGCTATCGGCTCGGGTGGTTGCCCGGCGCCCGGGCCCGGAAGCGGTCCAGCGCCGAACGCGGCTCCGGCAAGCGGCCCTCGTCGGAGCGCACCAGCTCGGTGTCGCCGTCCACGTCAGAACAGCCCCAGCTGCTCGCCCCGCTCCGCCGAGCCGCCGGCGCGCTCCTCCGGCGGGGGCGGTGCGGCCTCCTGCGGGTCGGGCCGGCGCTCGGCCAGCAGCCTGGCCAGCGCCTGGAAGTCCTCGCGCATGCCGTTGAGGGTGCGGTTCTCGGTGCGGCCACTGGTGTCGGCGCGCAGCGCGGCGGACGGGTGGAAGGTCGGCAGCAGCACGCGGCCCTCGAACTCGTAGGTGCGGCCGCGGAGCCGGGTGATGCCGGTGGTCGTGCCGATCAGGGTCTTCGAGGCGAAGTTGCCGAGCGTGACGACGACCTTGGGGTCGACCAGGCGCAGCGTCGCCTTCATCCACGGGCTGCACGCCTCGATCTCGTCCGGCTGCGGATCCCGGTTCCCGGGAGGGCGGCACCTTACAACATTTGTCACATAGACGTCTTCTCGGACAAGACCAATCTCGCCGAGCAGGCGGTTGAGGAGCTGGCCGGAGGGGCCCACGAAGGGCTGGCCCTGGCGGTCCTCGTGGTAGCCGGGGCCCTCGCCGACGAACATCAGGTCGGCGGTGGGGTTGCCCTGGCCGAAGACGACCTGGGTGCGGCTCTGGTGCAGGCGGCAGCGGGTGCAGGTGGACGCCTCGGCGGCGACCCGCTCCAGCTCGCTGGGGCCCTCGGGCATCAGCAGGAACCGCAGGCGCCGCCGCAGCAGCCACCGGGCGCGGCCGCGCCGTCGCCGCCGACCGCGCGCGGGGCGGCGAACACGCTCAGCAGGCGGCGGGTGTCCTCGACCCCGCACTGCGGACATTCGGCCTGATCGGCCCGGGCCGTGGGGACCAGAGCCTCGAACTCGTGCTGGCACTCCAGGCAGCGGTACTCGTAGAGCGGCATGCGACTCCCAGCCTTCCGTCGCGACTCGGGACCTCCCAGCGAAGGCTATCAGGCCCCGCCGACGGCGCGTACGGCCGGGCCACGGGCCCCGCCGGTCACGGATCCTCGGGAGGGCCGGCGAGGCCGGGGATGGCGGCGATGGTGGCGGCGGCGCGGACGGCGGCACGGACGGCGTCGGCGAGGGCCTCTTCGGCGAGGACCGCGACCAGGTCCATGGAGGCGCTGACGCGGGGCACGGAGATGGCGAACACGGTGTCGCCGTCATAGGTCGTGTGCACCGGGACGATCGCCCTGGCCATGCCGTCGTGGGCCTGGACGGCGACCCGGAAGACCTCGCTCTTGCCGAGGCCCGCGTTGGTGACCACCACCCCCAGGGTGGTGCTGCCGCCGGGCGGCACGGGCTCGGGCAGGACGGCGCCGGCCTCGGGCTCGGCCAGGCGCGCGCGGATGGCGGCGCGGCCGCCGCCGGGGACGCGGGCGCCGGCCAGCACGCTGCCGTCCTCGGCCAGCACGTCGCCGCCGGCGTTGACCGCGACCAGGGCGCCGACGGTGACCTCGCCGAGCTCGCGGATGGCGTAGCCGAGCCCGCCCTTCATCATGTTGGCCGGCCCGGCGGTCTTGCCGACGGTGGCGCCCATGCCCGCGCCGACGTTGCCCATCGGCCCGTCCTCGGTGCTGGCGGCCGCGCAGGCCGCCTCACCGGCCGCCGGGCCGGGACGCGCGTCCCAGTCCCCCACCGCCAGGTCGAACAGCACGGCGCCCGGCACGATCGGGATCGGGCGGCCGAAGCGGTCGTAGCCGATGCCGGCGCGCTCGCACCAGTCGACCACGCCCTGGGCGGCCGCCAGCCCGAAGGCGCTGCCGCCGGTCAGCAGCACGGCCGACACCGAGCGGAGGTGGGCCTGCGGGTGGAGCAGGTCGGTCTCGCGGGTGCCCGGCCCGCCGCCGCGGACCGAGCAGGAGGTGACGTTGCCGGGCGGCGGCAGCACCACGGTGCAGCCGGTGAGCCCAACCGGGTCGGACCAGTGTCCGACGGCGAGGTCGTCGATGCCGAGCGCCATGTCAGCGGGTGCGGCGGACCACGCCGCCGATCCTGCGGCGCCGCCTGGAGCTGAACACCTGGCGGGCGAAGGCGGCGACCTCGGCGTCGAGCACCTCGTGCTCCTCCATGAAGGCCATGTGGCCGGCGTCCTCGAGGATCAGCAGGCGCGACTCGGCGATCTTGGAGGCCATGTGGCGGGCGTGGGCCGGCGGGGTGAGCCGGTCCTTGTCGCCGCAGACGATCAGCGTCGGCAGCTCCAGCCGCTCCAGCACCTCGGAGAGGTCGAAGTTGATCAGGCTGGGGAACACCTTGGCCCACACCTCGACGTCGGTGGCGGCCAGCATGCGGTCGGTGAAGGCGACCTGGCTCGGCGACGGGTTGGAGCCGAAGCCGAACAGCCGGGTGCCGAGGTAGCCGAAGTCGCTGCCGCGCCGGCGGAGCTGGTTGGCGCGCACCGGGTCCTGGCCGATGAAGCGGAAGCCGGCGGTGATCACCGCCCGCTGGATCTGGGCGGCGCCGCGCGAGGTCAGCGAGGCGGTCATGCCCAGCAGCGCGTCCGCGTAGGTGGTGTCGACCAGCACCAGCCCGGCCAGCCGCTGGCCCATCTCCTCCGGAAAGGAGGCGGCGAACTGGAGCGCGGCCATGCCGGCCAGCGAGTGGGCGATCACCACCACGCGGCTCTCGCCGGTCCAGTCGATCACCGCCCGGAGGTCCTCGGCGAAGGCCTGGAGCGAGTAGTCGTCGTCGCGCGGCCGCCCGGAGCGGCCATGGCCGCGCTGGTCGAAGAACACGCAGCGGAACGAGGCCGGCAGGTCGCGCCGCTGGTAGTGCCAGGCGTCCTGGGTCAGCGAGAAGCCGTGCGAGAACACCAGGCAGGGCCCGGAGCCCAGCTCCTCGACGTGCAGCCTGGTCCCGTCGAAGCTGGTCAGCGAGGCGCGCGCGCCACGCAGCCGGCCGAAGCGCTCGCCGGCCTCCGGGTCGTCGCGGCGGCGGTCGTGGCCCACCAGGGCCCGCTCGACCGCCAGCCCGACGCCGAGGCCGAGCATCACGCCGCCGGCGGCCAGGCCGATCCCGCGGACGGTCAGCGAGGGCGACGGCGCCTTGCCTCTGGAGGGCGAGCGCCGCCTGACGGCGGATGCGGCCGCCGCCCCGGCCTTGTTGGCGGCCACGGCGGCCTCCGCCTT
>DASVXQ010000356.1:0-1575 GCA_036392615.1 Actinomycetes bacterium
GGTCAGGATCGCAATGATATGAACGGCCCAGGGCTGTGTCAACGCTCGGGAATTGTCGCGCCCGACGCTATGGACCAGCGATTTTGGCAACGGCCCGCCGCACCGGGCACATGCTGTGGCCGCCACGCGGAAGCGCCGGGCAAATTCCCGCCACGCGGGAGCGCCGGGCGAATTCCCACCGGGCGGTCAGGGCTCAGGCGGCCGGTTTCACTACCAGTCCGTGCGAATACCGCAAAGAGGTTGATTCGGTTGGGAAGCCGGGTTAGCCTATGCCGGACTCCGACCGACCGGGCGACCGGTCAGGTGACCAGGCAACCACGACGGGGGCAGCCATGGGGCGCCGGCGCGACTTCACCTCCGATGGCACCAATCCGTACTCCATCCGGGCGGTCGAGCGCGTCTGCGACCTGCTGGACCTGCTCCAGGAAACACCAGAGGGCGTCTCGCTGATGACCGCCGCCGAGGTGACCTCGCTGCCCAAGAGCTCGGCCTTCCGCTACCTCGCCACCCTGGAACAGCGCCGCTACGCCGAGCGCATCCCGGCCAGCGGCGACTACCGGCTCGGCTCGGCGTTCCTGCCGATGCAGGCGCACCAGCTCGACACGCTGGTCCGGCGGGCCCACCCCTACCTCGAGGAGCTCTGCGACCGCTTCGAGGAGACGGTCGCGCTGGGCGTGCTCGAGGGGCACCAGGTGATGTTCCTCGACCTGGTCGAGAGCCCCAGGGCCGTCCGCGTGGCCGCCCACCGTGGCGACCGCTACCCGCTGCACTCCAGCGCCGTGGGCAAGGCGATCGCCGCGACCCTGCCCGAGGACCGCGTCCGCTCGGTGCTGGCGGCCGAGGGCATGGAGCGGCTGACCGACAACACCATCACCGAGCCTGAGCTGTACCTGGCCGAGCTGGCCCGCGTGCGGACGCTCGGCTACGCGGTCGACGACGGCGAGCACGAGCCGGACCAGCGCGGCGTGGCCGCGCCGCTGCCCTCCAGCAACCTTCCGGCGGCGCTCGCGGTCAGCGCGCCGGCCTCGCGACTGCCGCTCGACAACCTCGACCACATGGTCAAACCGCTGCTGGAGACGGCCGCGCAGCTGGTCGGCGACCTCGGCGGCGAGGTCTGACCGGCGGCGGCGCCGCCGCCGGTGACCACGCGACGTGGTGCGCCTGCTGGTTGGCAGACCCTCCGATTTCCCGCATCCTGGGCCCCTTGGGAGTGAGGACCTGGCGGGCCGTGGCGCGCTCCGGGCCTCGCACGCGCACGTACGCGATCGAGGAGAACGATACGCATGTGTGGGATCATCGCTGTCGTCCGGAGGCCGTCCCACCGGCGGCCGCCGGAGCTGGCGGGCCTGCTCGCCACCGTCGAGCGGGTCGCCGCCATGATCCCCTCCGCGGGCGAGGGCGGGGACGTCGCCCACGGCGACGAGGCCGCCTGGGAGAAGGTCCGCATCCGGCTGGAGGAGGCCGGCGGCGCGCTGGCGGAGGTCGACCGCGCGCTGCGCGGCACGCCGGGCCTGGTGTGCCTGACCTGTGACCCGGACGGCCGCGGCGAGCTCGACGGGCTCGCGGCCGACCTGG
>DASVXQ010000357.1:0-1861 GCA_036392615.1 Actinomycetes bacterium
TGGCATGAGCGTCACAGTTTCTCTCTTCCTCCTGCTGACCGTCATCATCGCGGTCCTGCTTGGGGTGAAGCGTCTCCGCGTCGGCGCCTTCCTTCTCTGCGCCATCTGGGGATTCCTGCTAGCGGGAACGAGCTTTTCGCCTGCAGTGCGGCAGTTCATCCGCAACGTCGCGCGGCTGTTGGGCGGGCACTAGTCCGGCCCGATCGCGCTCCTGGCGACCGCATCTGGCATCGCGGTTGGCTACAGAAACGTGTCGCTGGGCCGCCGGCGGTTGGTCGGATGCAGCCACCGCAGGTACTGGCGGCTGATCTCCCGCGCCAACCGGCCGCAGAGCTGCTCCCGCACATAGCCCATCGCAGGCCGGCCAAGCGCGCGGGCCTCCTCGGCGCTCACCCCACCAAGCTCCAGGCCCTTGATGTGGCCGGCACGCCAGCCGTCCACCACCGCCAGCAGGGCCGCCTCGGGACTGACCCTGACCGCCGTCCAGATCTGCTGGGGTCAGGCGCGCAGCTCGACCGTGAGGTCGGCCAGAAACACCAAGTTATGCGATGCCCGGTCGGGGTGGCCGGTCAGCAGGTCGTACAGCACCTGCCCATGCGGTTGGGGGACCTCGCCATGCAGCAAGGCGGCGGGGGCGACCACCAGCACGCGGCCCGGCTCGGGCGCGATCTCGGCCAGGGGCTGATCCAGCAGGATACCGAGGTAGCAGTCGGCGACCCGGCCGGGCTGGAGTTGCTCGCCGTAGCCGTTGCGGCCAAGCGGCAGCATGAGCGTGCTCCTTGGTCTGAGCCTCCCCGGTCTGAGCCTCCCCTTGCCGATCAGGCTACCCGGCCGCCTGGCTAGGGCGAAGCATCAGTGAGGAGCGCTCCCCTCGTATGGAAGGGAAGCTCTTGACTCGTACCAGGGTGTTGCTCACAGGAGGGGTTGGAGTTCGGCGGCCTCCCAGACCTCGAGCGCCCGGGCAGTTGCCTTGCTGGTAGGTGGACGGCGCCCGCTGGGATCACCCGTGCCGCCCTTGGATCGTCGCTCAGGTGCCGGCTCGCTTGGCGGTCGATACCGAAGGATGGGTGGACAATGGACCCGAACACGGGAGGCGTGGGAGGCCGTAGTGGACACGCCGAGGCGGCCCTGGTGGGTGGTCACCGCCGCGGTCGCCGTGGCGCTGGTGGCCCTCGCCGCGGTTGGGCGCCTGCAGGGCGAGGGCCAGCTGCCAGGGGCGACCCGGAGCACGGCGGGGTCGACGGATGGCATCGCCGCCGCGTCCGGACTGCGGGTGGCCGGGCGTGTGCCGCTGCCCGGCGAGCCGGCCAACGTCGCGGTCGGCGAGGGGGCGGTATGGGTGCTGCTGCAGGACGGCGTCCTGCTGCGTGTGGACCCCGACCGCCACCAGGTGACCGGCAGGGTGGAGGTTGGCAGGCCGGACGGCGGCCCGCTGGCCGGTCCGCTGGCGGTGGGGGAGGGCGCTGTATGGGTGGGTGTGCCGGACCGGGACGGCGAGGAGACCATCCGCGTCGACCCGGTGAGCCTACGGGTGACCGCACGGTTCGGCGGCCATGTCTGGGCGGCGGCTCACGGGACGCTGTGGTCGTACTGCTGCCGGCGCGGGCAGAACGTCACGGGCTTTGGTCGCGTCGATGCCGGCACGCTGCGGCCCCGGCCGCCGCTGGTGGTCACCGACCGGTCCGGTCGCCGGCAGCCGGTCGGGCCGTTCGCCGTCGGCCCCGACGCCGTGTGGGCCGTCCAGCCGCCCGAGGGTGAGCGGGTGTGGCGGGTGCCGCTGGGTGGTGGCGCGGCCCGCGCCGTCCGGGTGTCGGACCGCGTGTGGGGGCTGGCCGTGGATGCCAGCGCGGCGTGGGTGCTG
>DASVXQ010000358.1:0-2288 GCA_036392615.1 Actinomycetes bacterium
GAGGCCGGCCAGGCGGGGGCGGATGGTGGCGCCGCGGCGCAGGGCGAGGGCCAGGCCGAGGCCGGCGACGGCGCTCCACACCAGGTGGAGGTCGAGGCTCCCCGCGGCGTCGGGCAGGCCGCCGGTCGCCACTCCGGCCGGCAGCCAGGAGCCGAGCGCGCGGGCGACCCCCGGCACGCCGGCGGAGGCCGGGCCGGCGGGGATCGCCCAGCCGCCGGTGGCCAGGTGGATCGCCTGCCCCGTGTGGGCGGCGAAGCGCAGCAGTTGCTCGGCCAGCCCGAACCCGGCGCCCAGCGCGGCGCCGGCGAGCACCAGGTCGGTGGCGCCCCACTGCCGCCGCGGCGAGCGGACCAGCAGCCACAGCAGCAGCAGCGGGGCGAGCTTGGCGCACTCCTCGATCAGCGGGTCGACGGTCCAGGAGGCCCGCGCGCCCACCTCGACAAGGGACTGGCCGGACAGGGCCGCGACCGCCCTCGTCCAGCCGGCCTCCAGCAGCAGCGCGGCCGGCGCCGCGGCGTACGTCCCGGCGAGCACGGCCAGCAGCAGGACCCGCAGCCGCACCACGCGCGCGACCCAGCCGAGCAGGGCGAGCTGCGCCACCCCGTACAGCTGCGTCAGCACCATCAGCAGGATCATCCGGCCGCCCCTGGAGGAGATCTCCGGCGGGCAGGACCATAGGACAGACTGCCAGCGTCCCGCGAAAACCGCCGCAAAGCGGCGAACCGTACCGTACGGTCGGTTCGGCGCCGGCGGGCCGGCTTGCGGGCCCCACGGGGCTGGCCGATGATCGGGGCATGCTGCCACCCGACAACCACGTCCACACCGAATGGTCCTGGGACGCGGACGCCGGGTCGATGGAGGCGAGCTGCGCGCGGGCCGTCGAGCTGGGGCTCCCCTCGATCGCCTTCACCGAGCACGTCGACCTCACCAGCTGGGTGCTGGCCGCCCCGCTGCGCGACGGCGACCAGCTCGGCGAGGACGGCCGCTTCGAGGCTCCCCCGCTGGACGCCGGCGGCTACCTGGAGTGCCTGCACGCCTGCCGCGAGCGCTTCCCCGGGCTGCGGATCCTCTCCGGCGTGGAGTTCGGCGAGCCGCACTGGCACGCCGACGAGCTGGAGAGGCTGCTCGCCTCTGGCGCGTACCAGCGGGTGCTCGGCTCGCTGCACTCGCTGGCGCTGGCGGACGGCCCGCGGTTGGTCGACCTGCTCTACGAGGACGACGGCACCGACCGCGTCGACCCGGACGAGGTCCTGCACGCGTACCTGGCCGAGACGCTGCGGATGGTCGAGTCGTCGCTTCCCTTCGAGGTGCTGGCGCACGTCGACTACCCGCTGCGCCGGTGGCCGGCGGCCGCCAAGCCCTTCGAGCTGGCGGCGTTCGAGGAGGAGCTGCGCGCGGTGCTCGCCGCGCTGGCGCGCTCCGGCAGGGTGCTGGAGGTTAACACCGTCCTGCCGCAGCGGCCGGAGGTGGTCGGGTGGTGGCGCGAGGCCGGTGGCGAGGCGGTCTCGTTCGGCAGCGACGCGCACGCCCCGCTGGGGGTGGCGCACGACTTCGAGGAGGCCGCCGCGATGGTCGAGGCGCACGGGTTCCAACCGGGCAGCGATCCGCGGGACTTCTGGCGCCGCCGGACCGCCGCATGAGCGGCCTGCCGGCACGGCCGCTGGGCGGCTCTGGGCTGGAGGTCTCGGTGCTGGCGCTGGGCTCGTGGCGCACCTGGGAGCGGATCCCGCGCGAGGCGGGCGTGGCGGTGCAGCGGGCCGCGCTCCAGGCGGGCATCAGCTTCCTCGACGACGCCCGCTACGACGACGAGACCGGCCGGGCGCCGATGCGGACCGGCTGGTCCGAGGTGGTCTTCGGCGAGCTGTTCCGCGCCGCCGGCTGGAAGCGCGACGAGGTGGTGGTGGCCAACAAGCTCTGGTGGGAGCTCTGGCCGGAGCAGAGCGCCGCCGAGGAGCTGGACGGCTCGCTGGAGCGGATGCGGCTGGAGCACATCGACCTCGGCTACTCCGCCGCGCCGCCGCAGGGGCTCGAGCTGGAGGAGCTGGTCGGCCAGGTGGCCGCGCTGGTCGCCGGCGGCAAGCTGCGCGCCTGGGGCGTGCTCAACTGGCCGCCCGCGATGCTCGCCGAGGCGATCCGGATCGCCGACACCCACGGCTGGCCGCGGCCCTGCGCCGCGCAGCTCGCCTACAACCTGCTGCACCGCTCCGAGGTCGAGGCGCCCGAAGTGGCCGCGACGCTGCACGCCGGCGGTGTGGCGGTGGTCGCCTCGTCGGTGCTGGCCGCGGGCG
>DASVXQ010000359.1:0-4517 GCA_036392615.1 Actinomycetes bacterium
GCACCACCGGCGGGATCATCACCGGCGCCGCGGTGATCATGGTGGCGGTGTTTGCGGGGTTCGCGGCCGGCCGGCTGGCCGCGCTGCAGCAGATGGGCTTCGGCCTGGCGGTGGCGGTGCTGATCGACGCCACGCTGGTGCGCTCGGTGCTGGTCCCGGCGGCCATGCGCCTGCTCGGCAAGTGGAACTGGTACCTGCCCAGCTGGCTTGGCTGGCTGCCGCAGCTCCGCATCGAAGGGGCCCCTGCAGCTCCAGCCCCGGCCGAGCCCGAGCGCAAGCCCCAGCCGGTCCGGTAGTGCTGGAGTACTGATGTGGAGCGGCTTGTCAAGGGAACTGTTTTGCCTGGTTGATGGCATGATTTTGGCGCAGGTGAAGACAGCGGCTCGTCGCGCGTGGTCCTGGAGGGAAGGTTCATCGGCGGGGTGGAGGAGCCCGTCCCGGCTGGGGTGGGCGGGCTCCGTGATTGGCACGCCGCGCCGGGGCATGGTGGATCGGCGAACCGCCACACTGATGTACGCGGGTCGAAACCGCAGGTCGGCTACTCGCAGGAAGGTGCCCCTGACTAAGCGCGCGCCGGCGTGGCCGTCGCAGAGTACTGGCGGGGATCGGTCCTGCCGCGACGGTGCCCCGGTGCGGCGTGCGGCTGGCGGTCACCGTGGCGCCGATCCAGGCGGTGACCGGTGGCCGGTCGAGCATGTCAGGCCGCCATCTCGGCCCACAGGAACCCGGTGAGCTCCCGAGCGATCGCGGTGACGACCACGTTCTTGGAGTCTTTGCGGGCGGCCAGCCGGACGAAAGCGCCCGCACAGCCGCAGCTGGGCGGCCCATGCCCGGGCGGCCACCTGGGGGTCCAGGCCCTGCTGCCGCTCGCGCAGGTCGGCCCCGACCGCGGGCCGGTACTGGTAGGACCAGGCCGACCCAGGCCAGCTGGGCACGCAGGTGCGCGTTGCCGGTCTTGGTGATGTGGCCCCGCCGGGTGGTGGTGCCGCTGGAGCAGCTCGCTTGGCACCAGGCCACAAAAGCCCGCGAAGGCGGCCGCCCTGGGGAAGCGGCGCCAGTCGCAGACCTCGCTGGCCAGCCTCGAGCGCCCCCAGCCGGGTGATGCCCCGGTAGGCGGCAAGGCGGTGCACCGCGTCGGCGAACGGCGCCCGGTCATACCAGCCGGCCAGGTCGGCCTCGATTGCCTGCAGTTGCGCGTCGCGGGCATCCAGCACTGCCCGGTAGTGCGCATAGGTCGCGGCAAGGGCAGGCTCCTCGAAGCGCTGCGCAAGCAGCCAGCGCTCGTGGGTCAGCGTCCAAGCGTTGCCGCCCCGCCAGACCCGGCCGTGACGCAGCAGGAACATGCCCAGCCGATGGCGGGCGCGGGTGCGGTCCACAACCATGTCGGCCCGGGCCCGGCACAGGTCCCGGACCGCTTCTTCCTGCACGGTGGGGATCCGGATCGCCACCAGCTCCCCGGCCCGGTGCAGCCGCGCCAGGCGCCGGCAGTCGCGCCGGTCGGTCTCGGGCCTTGTCGCCGGGGGCCTTGGGGATCAGCGAGGGCGCGATCACCTGGCAGCGCACGTGCAGGCTTGCCAGCAGCCGGGCCAGGTCATAGCCGGTCGGGCCGGCCTCGTAGCAGGCTCGCAGCCAGCGGGGATCACCAAGGCGGCCAACGAGCCTGCGCACCGACGGCTCGTCATGGGGAATGCGGTCGACCTCGGGCTGTCGTGGTCGGGGGCCAAAATCGCCACCGAGATGGTGTCCTTGTGGACGTCCAACCCCAGGTAGGTCAGGCCAAGGTGCGAGACACTGGCCACGGCCGGCTCCTTTCCGTATGTGGCTCCGTCCGCGCCATCGTGGATGACCCACGCACTTGTTACCTGCGGAACGGAGCCGGCCGCTCCATGCTGACTAAGGCTGGGGGCCGTCCTCGGCGGCGATCTGCTTCAGGCCGCGGCCGCTGAGGACCGAGTCGGGCTGGCTGTTCACCGGCTTGCGGCGGGCGTCGGCGCCCTCGCCGGCCAGCTTCACCAGCAGCCAGCGCTCCCGGCCGCCGCGGCCGATGCGGGTGAGCGCGAACGGCCCGGTCAGCTTGGCGCCCTCCAGCGCGAAGGTCAGGTGGCCGGCGTCCAGCGCCTCGCCGGCCGGGACCGGCTCGCCGTCCCGCTCGGTCAGGTTGCGCCAGCTGCCGGTGTCCCAGACCAGTACCGTGCCGGCGCCGTACTCGCCCTCGGGGATCACGCCCTCGAAGCCGGCGTACTCCATCGGGTGGTCCTCGGTCGGCATGGCCAGCCGCTTGTCCCTGGGGTTGGTCGACGGGCCCTTGGGCACCGCCCAGGACTTCAGCACCCCGTCGACCTCCAGCCGGAAGTCGTAGTGCAGCGAGCTGGCGTCGTGCTTCTGGATCACGAACAGCGGCCCGGCCCTGCGGCGACGACGGCGGCGGCTGGGCGCGCCGGACGGCTCCGGCGTGCGCCGGAGGTTCCGCTTGCCCCGGTAGGCCTCCAGGGCGTCCCGCCTGGCCATCTCCTGGTGAGCCTTCCCCGTGGCCGCCGCCGCTACCGCTCAGGCCGCGTGACGGGCCGCCGGCGGGTTCTCGAAGCTGATCGCCAGCTCGCCGCCGCGCTCGTCGAGCCGGATGGTGCCGCCGTCCTCGATCTCGCCGGCCACCAGCGCCCTGGCGATGCGGGTCTCGATGTCGTGGGCGATGTAGCGGCGCAGCGGCCGCGCGCCGTAGACCGGGTCGTAGCCGTTGGCGGCGATCAGCCGCCGGCCCGCCTCGGTCAGCTCCAGGCTGATGCGCCGCTCCGCCAGGCGGCGGCGCAGGTCCCGCATCTGGAGGTCCACGATCTCCTCGATCTGCGCCAGCGTCAGCCGCTTGAACAGCACGATGTCGTCCACCCGGTTGAGGAACTCCGGCCGGAAGTGGGCGCGCAGCTCGCCCAGCACCGCCTGGCGGGCGTCGGGCTTGATCTCCCCGTCGTCGCTGACGCCCTCGATCAGGTGCTCGGCGCCGATGTTGGAGGTCATGATCAGCACGGTGTTGCGGAAGTCGACCGTGCGGCCCTGCGCGTCGGTGACCCGGCCGTCGTCGAGCACCTGGAGCAGCACGTTGAACACGTCCGGATGGGCCTTCTCGATCTCGTCGAACAGCACCACCGAGTAGGGCTTGCGGCGCACCGCCTCGGTGAGCTGGCCGCCCTCCTCGTAGCCGACGTAGCCGGGCGGCGCGCCGACCAGCCGGCTGACCGTGTGGCGCTCCTGGTACTCGCTCATGTCGAGGCGGACCATGTTCTCCTCGGTGTCGAACAGCGCCTCGGCGAGCGTGCGGGCCAGCTCGGTCTTGCCGACCCCGGTGGGGCCCAGGAAGATGAACGAGCCGATCGGCCGGCGCGGGTCGCGGATGCCCGAGCGGGCGCGGATGATCGCGTCGGCGACCAGCTGGACCGCCTCGTCCTGGCCGACCACCCGCTGGTGCAGGATCTGGTCGAGCCGCAGCAGCTTCTCGCGCTCGCCCTCGCGCAGGCGGCTGACCGGGATGCCGGTCCAGGCGGCCACGATCTCGGCGATCTCCTCCTCGGTGACCACCTCGCGCAGCAGCCGCTGCTCGCCCTGCTTGGCGCTGAGCTGCTCCTCCTCGGCGCCGAGCCGCCGCTCCAGCTCGGCCAGCCGGCCGTAGCGCAGCTCGGCGGCGCGGTCCAGGTCGTAGGCGCGCTCGGCCTGCTCGATCTCCCGGCGGGTCTGCTCGAGCTCCTCGCGCAGCTCCTGCACCCGGCGGATCGCCTGGCGCTCGGCCTCCCACTGGGCGCGCTTGGCGTCGGTCTCGGCGCGCAGGTCGGCCAGCTCGCGGCGCAGCTCCTCCAGCCGCTCGCGGCTGGCCGGGTCGGTCTCTTTGGCGAGCGCGGCCTCCTCGACCTCCAGCCGCATCACCCGGCGGGTGAGCTCGTCCAGCTCGGCGGGCATCGAGTCGATCTCGGTCCGCAGCCGGGCGCAGGCCTCGTCGACCAGGTCGATCGCCTTGTCGGGCAGGAAGCGGTCGGTGATGTAGCGGTGGCTGAGCACCGCGGCGGCGACCAGCGCGGTGTCCTGGATGCGCACCCCGTGGTAGACCTCGAAGCGCTCCCGCAGCCCGCGCAGGATCGAGATGGTGTCCTCCACGCTGGGCTCCTCCACCAGCACCGGCTGGAAGCGGCGCTCCAGGGCGGCGTCCTTCTCGATCCGCTGGCGGTACTCGTCCACCGTGGTGGCGCCGATCATGTGCAGCTCGCCGCGGGCCAGCATCGGCTTGAGCATGTTGCCGGCGTCCATCGCGCCCTCGGCGGCGCCGGCGCCGACCACGGTGTGCAGCTCGTCGACGAACAGCAGAATGCGGCCCTCCGCGGCGGCCACCTCGGCGAGCACCGCCTTGAGCCGCTCCTCGAACTCGCCGCGGTACTTCGCCCCGGCGACCAGCGCGCCCAGGTCGAGCGCGAACACCGTGCGGTCGCGCAGCCCCTCGGGCACGTCGCCGCGCACGATCCGCTGCGCGAGGCCCT
>DASVXQ010000360.1:0-2108 GCA_036392615.1 Actinomycetes bacterium
GCCAGCGCGGCGCCGAGCAGCGCGGGCGCACGCGCCGGCAGGCGCCGGTCGAACACCAGCAGGCCGGTGGCGGCCGCGCCGAGCAGCAGGGCCGCGCCCCAGAAGAAGGCCCAGCGGCCGGCCACCGCCAGCGGCCCCGGACCCCGGAGCGCCGGTCTGGAGGCGTCCGCGTTCGGGGCCGGCGTCACCATGGCGGGCAGCCCGACCCCGAACGCGAACGCGCCTTGCGCGACGTGCCCGTCCACCCGGGACGTCGCTCGCCAGGTCACCGTCCAGGTCCCGGTCCGCAGCCCCGGAAGCGGCACACGCAGCGCCAGCGCGTCGCCGGCGACCGGCGCGGCCGCCGCCGGGACCTCTTGGCCGGCCGTGTCGAGCACGTGGACCATGGACAGGGCCGGGTCCGGCGCCTCGCTGAAGCGGAGCGTCACCGCGGCGGGCGCCCGATCGAGCGAGGCGCCGGCGGCCGGCTCCGAGGAGGTCAGCACGGCGTGGGCTCCGGCCGCCGGCCCGCTCGCCAGCAGCGGCAGCCAGGCGAGCGCGGTGGCGACCGCCGCGCGGCGCCACACCGGCTCAGACCTCCACCCGGCTCCGCGCGGCCTCGTCCTGGAAGGGGACCGGCGGGCGCGACGAGGTGGCCAGGGCGCGCTTCGCCGTCTTCAGGGCGATGCCGGTCATCACCATGCCGAACAGCCCGAGCAGCAGCCCGAAGGGCCCGAGGATCGACAGCACGGTCACCCGGGCGGAGGTCTCGCGCATGCGCCGCTCGCTCGCGCTGGCGGCGCCGTCGAGCCGGGCCGTCTCCCGGTCCAGCCGCTGCGCGATCTGGGCGTTGGAGGGCTGGTTCAGCTTCGGAAAGGCCGCCTGCGCCGGGTCCTGCACGTTCCCGAAGGTCTTCGGCCCTGAGGTGAAGTCCTGCTCGGCCTTCTGGCCGGCGATGGTCCCGTGGAAGTGGAAGGTGTAGGTCCCGGGCGTGCTCGGGATGAAGAACGCCCGGTAGTCGCCCGGCGTGCCGAACTCGCCCACCTCGAAGAACGGCTCCAGCGCCAGGTCCTGGGCCTGCCTGCCGGCCATCACCATGACCTCGAGCGTGTCACCCAGATTCGTGACCGGCTTGCTCCGCGCGTCGCTCAGCAGCAACTGCACGCTGTTCCTCTGCCCCGCGTACGCCGGCTCGTCCCCAAACCCCACCACGAACCGGTAGCGCCCCACCTGCTTGCCCTCGTGCGCCGCCGCCGGCCCCGCCCACGCACCGACCAGCAGCGCCCCAAGCCCCAGCACCACCGCGACCGAGGCGATCCGCCCTAGCTTCCGCCGCATCCCCGCCCCCTTGCGCTTGGAGATCAAGTGTCTCCAGATGATAGAGATCACTATCTACCAGCACAAGGGTTCACCCCACACCGATGTCCGGCCCGGGCCACAGAAGGAGACCGCCCCGGGGGTCCTCCGTCCGCAGCGACTGCCTTGCGCTCGGAGCGGAGAGCGGAGGACCCCCGGGGCGCACAACACCCCCGACCACGGCACGGGCCTACGGCAGCGTGAGGACCCGCGGCCCGTCCTCGGTGATGGCGACGGTGTGCTCGAAGTGGGCGGACCGGGACCCGTCCCGCGTCACCAGCGCCCACCCGTCGGGCTTGACCGTGTACGCCCCACCGCCCTCGTTGAACATCGGCTCGATCGCCAGCACCAGGCCCTCGCGCAGCCGCAGCCCCCGCCCGGGCCGCCCGTCGTTCAGCACGCTCGGGTCCTCGTGCATCACCCGCCCGATCCCGTGGCCGCCGAAATCCGGCACGATCCCGTAGCCGGCGTCGTGCGCCACCTCCCCGACCGCGTGGCTGATGTCGGACAGGCGGTTGCCGGCCACGGCCTGGCGGATGCCCGTCTCCAGCGCGAACCGCGTGGTGGCCAGCAGCCGCTCGGCGGCCGCGTCGATCTCGCCGACCGGCACGGTCACCGCGGCGTCGCCGTGGTACCCGTCCACGATCGCGCCGCAGTCGATCGACAGCAGGTCGCCCTCGCGCAGGCGGGAGTCATCGGGGATGCCGTGCACGATCACGTCGTTGGGCGAGAGGCACAGCGTGCCGCGGAACGGGGTCGGCGCGAAGTGCGGG
>DASVXQ010000361.1:0-9469 GCA_036392615.1 Actinomycetes bacterium
CCGGCGGGGCAGGCCGGCCCGGGACGGGAGCGGGGCGGGGCCCGGCTGGCGCCGCCGCCGCCCACGGCGCGCCGTGGGCGGCGGCGGCGCCAGCCGGGCCCCGCCCCGCTCCCGTCCCGGGCCGGCCTGCCCCGCCGGCACCCGCTCCTCCGCCGGCAGCCGCTCGACCGAGATGCTGGGCCGCTCGCGCACCAGCGGGCGGTCCGGAGGCGCCCCCTCGCCCTCCTCCGCGCCACGCCGCCCGGCGGCCACGTCCCAGACCGGCTGGTCCGGCGACAGCCGCCCCGGACGCAGCGGCGGCCGCGGGCGGCGCGGGCGCCGGGGCTCGCTCATTGCGACCCGCAGGCCTGCTTGACGTCGGCGTAGCGGGCCTTGGCCTCGGAGAACACGCGCCGGTCGTTGCGGCCGTTGTTGATCGAGGTCATGCCCTGCGCCAGCGCCTTGTGGGCGGTCATGCCGTTGTGCACGCCGGCCATGGAGGCGATCAGGTCGTCCATCACCCTGGTGTGCTGGGCCAGCTCATCCGCGACGCGGTCGGCAACGGTGATCGACGCGTCGGCGCGCTCGATCGCCTTGGTGCAGGCGGGCGGGACCTTGGGGGCGCCGGCGTCCGACAGCGGCTGGACCAGTGCGGAGTTGTCGTTCGACCGGTTGCCCGCGAAGGTCATTCCTCCGGCCGCTCCGAGCGCGAGCGACACCAGCGCGACCACGGCGTACCTGGCAATCGAGCGATACCTGTGCATCTTGCATCTCCCGAGAGACGGCGGGCGGAGTTGGGGGAGGCGGCGCCGCCGTGGCGTTCCGGCTGATACCGCGCGAATCGCGCAGTATATCGCAGTCGGCCCGGGTCAGCCGATGACCGGCAGGCGCGGGTCGGGGTGCTCGGCGCGGCCAGCGGCCGCGCGGATCCAGTCCATGTCGTCGGCCAGGTCGGACGGCCGCCCGGCGACCGTGCGCCTGGCCAGCAGCTCATCGAGGAGCGCGGCGGTCAGCGCGATGCCCGCGGGGGTGGCGATGCCTGGCAGCCCCAGCGGGTCGATGAGGTCGATGCCGTGGACCACCGCCTCGACCACCCGGCTGGCGATGAACTCGTCGAGCCGCATCAGCGCGTAGTAGCCGGGGCCGACCGTGTCCGGCGGCAGCGCCCGCGCCTCCTGCACGGTCTTGGAGAAGGTCTCGTGGAGCACGTCCGGCATCTGCTCGGGTTTCTTGCCCTCGACCATGGTGAAGGCGTAGTCGTACACCACCGGCGCGACCTCGGAGCGCGGGAAGATGAAGAAGCTCACCCGGTCGCGCCCGACCTGGCCCTGCTGCGGCTCGGCCATCAGCATGCGCGCCAGCCCGATCGAGATGTCGAAGTGCCCGGCCAGCTCGAACACCGTCCAGGGGGCCTGGCTCTCGTCGATCGGCCGCAGCCGGGTCGGCGTCCCCCACTGCTCGGCGCTGAGCCCGCGGAAGACCCGCTCGACGCCGCTGAGCTCCGCCTCCAGGGTTGCGATGGCGTCCTCGTACGAGCCCATCTGGAGCCTCCTCGGGGGGTGGCCGGCCTGCTGTGGCTGTTGTCGGGCCTCGCCCCCGGGATGTCAAGGGCGGCTCGCGTCACCTGTCCGGCCCGCTCCGCTACGCCCGGACCCATAGCCGTAGAGCCAGTCGACGTAGCTGAAGTCGTCGTCGGCGCGGGCGCGGAGCAGGGCGTTGCGGACCAGCGCGCCCATCCCGTCGAGGTGCACCAGCTCGCCCATGCCGCGAGCCCAGCGCTGCGCCTTGGCGGTCCGCGGGATGCGCTCGCGCTGGTAGGCCGGGAACGCACCGGCCGGGTCGCCGCCGTGCTGTCCGCCAGGCAGACGGCGTCCTCCAGCGCCATGCAGGCGCCCTGCGCGAGGTACTGGAGCATCGGGTGGGCCGCGTCGCCGAGCAGCGTGACCCGGTCGCGCGTCCAGTTGCCCACCGGCTCCCGGTCGTACGGCAGCCAGCGCCGGTCCCGCCCGATCAGCGCCAGCCCGGCGCGCACGTGCCGGTGCTTGCCGGCGAAGCGCTCCTCCAGCTCCCCGGGCGTGCCCCAGTTCTCGCTTCGGCGATCCCGAGCCGTTCCAGCATCCGCAGGGCGTTGGGCGCCAGCTGGATGCCCGCGCCGATCTCACCGAACTCGGCGGCCTGCTCGAGCACGCGGACCGCCATGCCCTGCCGCGAGAGCGCCAGCGCGGCGGCCAGCCCGCCGATGCCGCCGCCGACGACCAGCGTCTCGACCCGCTCCGGGCTCGTCCGCATCGCCGCCCGCTCAGAACAGCCCGTAGGTGTGGTGCACCTCGAACTGGTAGATCAGCCGCCGCTCCTCGACCATGATCCGCAGGAACTCCTCGCGGGTGCGCTCGGTGCCCTCCCAGAAGAGCATGCCCGGGCGGGGACCGGGTTGCATGCCCCGCTGCATGGTCTCGAACAGGCGGTAGCTGTCCTCCGGGACGTCCGGCCCCTCGAGGATGGTCACGGTGGAGTCGAGCGAGAGCCCGCCGAACCGGTCGTCGAAGACGAACAGGGTGGCGCGCGGGTCGCGGCGCAGATGCCGCGTGCGCACCCGGGCCTGGGTGCCGCTGCTCCAGATCCTGCCGTCGACCACCGCGACGCCCACCCGCACCACGTGCGGGCCGCCGTCCTCCCGGAGCGTGGCCATCGCCGCGCTGTGGTGCCCGGCCAGGTAGGCCCGCTCGCGTTCGGAAAGCTCCATCGCAACCCTCTCTGCTGGTGGACGCGGCCTGCCGCCGGCAGCCTACCGCGGCCCCGCGGGCATGCCCGCAGGCTCGTCGTCGCACCATCTCCGGGACGCCGGCCGCGCCGGTGGCCGTGCTGCTGACCCAGACGACCGCCAAGGACCCGATGGCGCCCGACCACCTCGGCAACCCCTGGAGGTGTCCGGCCCGCTGAGCCGGTGCTGCTGGCGTTGGGCATTGCCGGCCTGGCCGGCGTGCTCGCATCGGTGTTCGTGGCCGCCTGGTCGATGGTGCTGCGCTCCCGCGCGCGCCGACCTTCGCCGCCACCGAGGTGCTCCACGAGGCGGACACGAGACGAGCGGCCGATGGCGTCGAGGCGGCACTCCTCCGCCGCGCACTGGCGGCCCCGCCCATGACCGTCAACGCCCGGGGCCTGTGACCCGCTCGAGCAGTGCCGAGGCAATATGCCCGATCAGACGAAGGTGAACATCCGCCGGTCCGGGTCCAGGGGTGGCGGCTGCCCGGCGAAGCGGTGCACGCCAACGCCCCAGCTCTCCTCCGGATCCGACAGCCACTGGCGCTCGAAGCCCTGCTCCTCGAACCACCGGCAGATCTGCGGCACCAGGTCCGGCGCCCGACGGTGCCGCGTCCATATCAGCGTCGCGCCGGATCCGCACAGCTGCGGGCAGTGGGCAACCGTGCGCTCGACGTCCTGGTCGGTGATGTTGCCGAAGACGCCACACAGCATGACCAGATCCGCGGGGGCGATGCCGCGGTACTGCCTGGTCAGCCCGGCATCACCCACCACGACCTCGACCCCGCGCAGGCCCATGGACCCGGCCGTCCGCTGGGCCAGCGCGGCGATCTGCGGGTCCAGCTCCACCAGCCGCGCGGTCACGTCCTCGCGCCGCGGATGCTCAGCCAGCACGTCCAGCAGGTCGCGACCCTGGCCAGCGCAGGCGCTGACCACCCGCAGCGGGCCCGGCCGCGCGCTGTCCAGCGCCGCCCGAACGTGGGCCTGCACCGTCAGCAGCCGCCGGTACAGCGGAGAATCCGGCACGTCGTAGTCGTCATGCCAGGCCTGCCAGTCCACAGCCGCATTGTATGGGCGCCCAACGACATGGGATCCCCGCAATGGAGGACCGCCTCCATCGCCAGGTCTTGGAGCTGGCCGGATTCATCGAAATCTGCCGCAGGCACAACGTCCGGGTCGCTACACCGCACGCGGAGTGCGACCTCGACCACCCCCCACCAGCTCACCCTGTGGTACATCAAGGTCCGCTTCGCGGAAGCTGAGGCCGAGAAGACCTCCAGGCGCCTTCGACGGCAATGGCTTCGAGTCGCGCAGAAGGGCATGCCGGCGGCCAATGGCACCCGCCACTTCGGCTTCAAACTTGGGTCAAGGCTCCGGATGGCAAGTGTGGGACGGCCGAGCGTGGCATCCAGCGGATCCAAGGCACCCACCACTTGCCCTTCCCGTTGCTGCGCCACTGCGGCCTTGCGAACCTCTTCAGGGTGCAGCGTAAAGACGATGCTCAGCGTAACGTTACAGACCGCCAACCTTGCGTGGAGTTGAAGAGGTGCAGAAATGACCGACAGCTCGGCCACCCCCAGTCAGGAGCTGCTCTCCAAGCTCAACACAGGGGTCCCGCACAGTGCCCGGGTGTGGAACTACTGGCTGGGCGGCAAGGACAACTTCGCCGCCGACCAACAGGTCGGCGACCAGGTCCGTGCCGTCTTCCCGGCCATCGTCGAGAACGCCCGCGCCTCCCGGGCCTTCCTCGTCCGTGCGGTCCGCTACCTGGCCGGTGAGGCCGGCATCCGCCAGTTCCTCGACATCGGCACCGGCCTGCCCACCGCCAACAACACCCACGAGCTCGCCCAGCAGGTGGCGCCGTCGTCCCGCATCGTCTACGTCGACAACGACCCCATCGTGCTGGCGCACGCCCGCGCCCTGCTCACCAGCAGCCCGCAGGGCGCCACCGACTACATCGACGCCGACGCACGCGAAACTGACAAGATCCTCCAAGAGGCGGCGCGGACGCTGGACTTCGCTCAGCCCGTCGCCCTCATCATGCTGGGAATCCTGGGCAACATCGCGGACTACGACCAGGCGCGCTCGATCGTGAAGCGGCTGCTGGACGGGGTGCCCTCCGGCAGCTACCTGGTGATCAACGACGGAACCGACACCAGCGAGGAAATCGTGGAGGGTGCGCGCGTCTCAGGCGAGGGCGGCCACTCGTACACCCTCCGCAGCCCCGAGGAGATCGCTGGCTTCTTCGACGGTTTGGACCTCCAGGAGCCCGGCGTGGTCTCTGCCCCACGGTGGCGGCCCGAGCTCGGCCAGTCCGACCTCCCCGCCGCGATCGATTCGCGTTGTGGCGTCGCGCGCAAGCCGTAGAGCCGGCTTGTGGGCCGTCCGTGGGGGCCACCGGAGCGCTGGAAGCCGGCTGACCGCCAGGAGCTTTGAGCGCGCGCCTACTCCGACTCAGCGGTCTCGCTCAAGACCTCATGACCAGGCTGCGGTTCGATCGGGACGGCGGGAATCGTCCCGAGGCGGCCGGCCTGGTAGTCCTCGAACGCCTGGACGAGCTCCTCGCGGGTGTTCATCACGAAGGGGCCGTAGGCGGCCACCGGCTCGCGGATCGGCTGGCCGCCGAGCAGCAGCACGTCCAGGTTGGGACTGCGGCGCTCCTGGCGGGCGTCGGCCTGCACCGCCACCACGTCGCCGGGGCCGTACACGGCGAGCTGGCCCAACCGGACCGGCCGGCGTTGCGTCCCGACCGAGCCCGACCCGGCGAGCACATACACGAGCGCGTTGAAGTCGGGATTCCATGGCAGCCGGAGTTGTGCGCCTGGCGCGAGCGTGGCGTGGATCAAGGTGATCGGCGTGTAGGTGATGCCCGGCCCCCTGTGGCCCGCCACCTCGCCGGCGATGACGCGCAGCAGTGCGCCCCCATCGGGCGAGCTGAGCAGGGTCACAACGCGCCCGCGGATGTCCTGGTAGCGGGGCGGGTTCCACTTCAGCTTGGCCGGAAGGTTGACCCAGAGCTGGAAGCCGTGGAACAGGCCGCCGCGCATGACCACCTCTTCCGGTGGCGCTTCGATGTGCAGCACACCACGACCCGCTGTCATCCACTGAGTGTCGCCGTCGGTGATCAGGCCGCCGCCGCCGTTGGAGTCCTGGTGGCGGAAGACGCCGTCGATCATGTAGGTGACGGTCTCGAAGCCGCGGTGGGGGTGCCATGGCGTGCCCTTGGGCTCGCCGGGCGCGTAGTCGACCTCGCCCATCTGGTCCATGTGCACGAACGGGTCGAGGGCTCGGAGATCCACGCCCGCGAACGCCCGGCGCACCGGGAAGCCCTCGCCCTCGAGCCCAGACGGCGCCGTGGTCAGCGAGACCACGGCGCGGTCGGTGGCGGTGGGGTCCGGTTCGGGGACCCGTGGCAGGGCCACGGTGTCGATGCTGATGGCTGGCATGACCGCTCCTTGTGGAGGAACCGAGGCTGTTCCCCCTGCTGCAAGGATACTTGCAGGCGCAACATTCCCGATGTGCGGGACGCATGCGTCCGGTTGGGCGGCCGCGGCCGGGTCACCGAGCCGCCGGTGCAGGTCGGGTCGCCGCCGGATCGATGCCTGGGTCCGGGCGCTCCCCACCCCCGGCATCCCGGCCGGTTAGCGGGTCGCGAGGATCCGTCCGACGTTCTCCTCTGAGAAGTACTCGGCGGGCGAGGTCACGCCGGCGAAGACCCGAACGAAGCCGTCCATCGCCTGCTGGTTGCCGTGGGCGGCCGCCAGCAGATGCTGGAGCTCGGGCGGCGGGGGCTCGAGCGTGGCGAGCTGGGTGGTGAACTGGTACATCGGCAGGACCTGCTGGTCGCGCGTTGCCTGGTAGCGGCCCATCGCGGTCTCGAAGGCGCTGGCCCCGGAGAACGCCTCGTCCAGCGCGGTGGCGCACAGCTCGGCGTCGCGGAAGGCGTCGTGGATCCCGTGGCCGGTGATGAAGTCCTTGTTGTAGCCGGCGTCGCCGACCAGCGCCCAGCCCGGCCCGTAGGGCTTGCGGAAGTAGTTCAGCACGGCGGTGCCCACGTAGCGCGTCTCGCGGGTGGCGGCGCGGACGCGGTCGGCGAACTCCGGGGCCAGCTCCAGCAGCTTGAGGTAGTTGCCCTCGATGTCGTTCTTGTTGGCCTCGAACTCCGCGAACGGCCAGCCGCCGATCACCACCGTCAGGTCGTCGTTGGTCGGCCAGGCCGCGAAGCCCCGGTCGGGGCGGACCCAGGTCTCGAAGCGGCCCTCCATCGGCAGCCCGCTCCAGTAGGCGTAGTAGCCGGCCAGGAGCTGCGGCTTCTCGTGGTGCTGCTCGGGCTGCACCGCGCGGGCGACCAGCGAGTGCCGCCCGTCCGCCCCGACGACCACCCGGGCGCGCTCGCTGACCGTGCCGCCGCGCCTGCCGTGGCCGCGGACGCCGGTGACGCGCCCGTCCTCGGTGAGGACCTCCTCGACGGTGAACCCCTCCCGGACCTCCGCCCCCGCCTCGGCCGCGGCGTCGACCAGCAGCTTGTCCAGCACGGTCCGCCGGGGGCCGTAGGCGACCGGGGTGTCGTCGGTGCCGGGCGCCCCGGAGATGGTGAAGGGACCGAAGTCGAACGCGTAGGTGTGGATCGGCGGGCACCCGGTCGCCGTGACCAGGTCCAGCAGCCCCCACCGCCGCAGCGACGCCACGCCCGGCGGGTGGACGATGTGGGTCGAGAGCGTGTCGCTGGGGAAGGTCGCCCGGTCGACGACCAGGACCTTGTAGCCCCTGCGGGCCAGCAGCATCGCGGTCGGCGACCCGGCGCAGCGCGCCCCCACCACGATCGCGTCGTACCGGTTCCCGTCCATGCTCATGCGCTTCCCTCCTGCTCGGCGCGGATGGGGAGAGCATCACGGCCGGCCGGCCGGGGAGCATCGGGGAGTTCCCCTATCTAGGGGCTGATCTTCTGCCGGGTCGCGTAGGCGGCCGCCTCGGCCCGGTTCCGCAGGCCGAGCTTGGCCAGCACGCTGCCCACGTGGTGCTCGACGGTCTTGCGGGTGATGAAGAGGCGGTCGCCGATCTCGGGGTTGGACAACCCTGCCCCGATGAGCTCGAGCACCTCGGCCTCCCGCCTGGTCAGCGCGCCGACGCCCTTGGGGCCGGGCCGGATCGGGGCGCCGAGCGACCGCAGCAGGGCCGCGGTGGCGTCCGCCTGGCGGGTGGCCTCCAGCCGCTGGAAGTCCTGGAGGGCCAACTTCGCCTCGGCGATCGCGACCTCGGGGGAGCCTTCGGCGAGCCCGCGCGCCAGCTCCAGGCGCGTCCGCGCGACCTCCATCGGCAGCTGCGCCCTGGCGAAGCCCTCCAGCGCCTCGTGCAGGCAGGCGCGCGCGTCCCCCTCCCCGCCGGCGACGCAGACCCGACCCTTGGCGAGCGCGGCGGCGGCCCTGAGGTAGGGTCCCCGCTGCGCTCGGGCGATGCGGTCGAGCCGCCCGGCGACCCGGGCGGCGGCGTCGACATTCCCCTCCTCCAGGTGGACGTCCACCAGGAGCGCGAGCAGCGGGCCCACCATGGTGAACTCGCCGACTGTGGGAACCTCGTCGTCGGGAGCGGCGGTGGCCCGCTCGAGCAGGTCCCGGGCGCGCTCCACCTCCCCCTTGGCGAGGTGGAGCGCGGCCAGCGCGCGGACCGCGTCCGGATGGTGCTCGAGGCCCTCGAGCAGCCGGGCGGCCTCCTCCAGGCGGGCCTGCCGGACCCGCAGGTCCGCGAGCCGGATGATCGCGGCGTCGCGCCGCGGCGAGTGCCCCCGGTCGAACTGCCTGGCCGCCTCGAGCAGCTCGACCTCCGCCTGGTCCCAGCGGCCGGCCGCCGTGAGGATGCCGCCGTAGTGGGCACGGCAGAACGCGGCGACGACGTTGCTCCGCTGCATCCGCCCGGTGGCCGCGCGGATCCACTGGTCCGCGCGTGGGACGTCGTTGACCAGCTCGCACGCCCAGAAGAGGCCGCAGAAGATCTCGTCCACGGTGGCGAACTCGGTCAGCTCGCCGGCCAGGAGCGCCGCCATCGCCTCGTCGCCGAGCGCCAGCCCCTCCTCGACGCGGTCGACCATCAGGTACACGCCGCCGAGGTACGCCACGGCCAGGAACTCGAGGTCGGGAACGCCGAAGCGGCGTCCGATCGCGATCGCCTCGCGGAGCAGGGAATCGCGCACCTGCGCGTCGGGCTCCGAGAAGGCCCGGATCATCAGCACCCAGCCGCGCTCGGGCCCGTCCTCGCCCGCCTCCTCGAGCATGGCGCTGGCTCGCGCGAGCCATCCGCTGCGGACGGCCCAGTCGCCCAGGACGTTGCCGGTGATCCAGGCGACCATGCGCGCCGCCCGGCCGGCGGCCATGAGGTCGCGCTTCCTGCGGTAGGCGGCGTAGGCGCGCTCGTAGTGCGCGGCGGCGGCCGGGTAGTCGCGCTGGATGTACAGGGCCTCGCCGAGACCCTCCAGCGCCTCGCCCGACTCGTCCTCGGCGAGGGCCAGCTCGAACGCGCGCTGGGCGGTCGCGGCGTCGCCGTTGCGCAGCGCCGCCCGGCCCTGTTCGATCGTGGGTGAACTCACGGGCCGATGATGACACGCGCGACCGGGCTCGGTGCGGGGGGCGTGGTGCCGGCCCGGCCGCCGGCCGCGCCCGCTGGCCGGCTACGGCAGCGCCGTGCGGTTCCGCCGCGGCCACGCCGGCATGTTGGCCGTCCAGCCAGGCGCCGCGCG
>DASVXQ010000362.1:0-6789 GCA_036392615.1 Actinomycetes bacterium
GCGGCTGACCGGCTCGCGGGCCTGCCCGGACGCGGCCGGGTTCACCTGCTCGACCCTGACGGTGCCGCTGGACCGCACGGGGCGCGTGGGCGGCACGCTGGACCTGCGGGTGGCGGCCAGCGACGACACCAGGGCGCCGCACGGCGTGCTGGTGCTGCTCACCGGCGGTCCGGGGCAGCCGGGGATACCGTTCGTCAGCCGCCTGTCGCGGACGCTGGAGCCGACCTTCGCCGGCTACCGGCTGGTGATGTTCGACCAGCGCGGCACCGGCGGCGAGGCGCTCCAGTGCCCGGCGCTCCAACGGGCGATGGGCTCCTCCGACCTGCGGCCGCCGCCGGCGGCGGCGGTGCGCGACTGCGGCGCGGCGGTCGGCGACAAGCGGCGCTTCTACAGCACGGCCGACACGGTCGCCGACCTGGAATCGCTGCGCGCCGCGCTGGGCGCGGCCAAGCTGACGCTCGACGGGGTCTCCTACGGCACCTTCGTGGCGGAGCGCTACGCGCTGGCGCACCCGGACCGCGTGCAGCGGCTGGTGCTCGACTCGGTGGTGCCGCACGACGACCCGATCTTCCTTCCGGTCGACAACATCCAGGCGTCCGTGCGGGTGCTGCGCGCCGTCTGCCGGCAGCGCGCCTGCCCGTCGGACCCGGTCGACGACCTCGCCGCGGTGGTCCGCTCGCGCGGCGGCGGTCCGGAGCTGCTGGACACGCTGGTCACCCTGAGCGTCGCCGAGCCGGAGTTCCGCGGCGTGCCCGAGGCGCTGCACGCCGCCCGGCAGGGCCAGCCGGCCATGCTCGACCGGCTGGTCGCCGCGGTCAGGCAGGGCAGTGCCGCCACCGCGCCGGAGCTGAGCCAGGGCCTGCACGCCAGCACGCTGTGCACCGACACCCCGGCGCCCTGGGGGGACTCGTCGGCGCCGCTCCAGGGCCGCGCCGAGGCGCTGCGCAAGGCGGTCGACCGGCTGCAGGAGGCCGAGCTGTTCCCCTTCGACCGGGCCACCGCCCTGGGCAACGGCGTCGCGCAGACCTGCCTGTACTGGCCGCCGACCCCGGCGCCGCCGTCGCCGCCGAGCGGGGCCAAGCTGCCGGCCGTGCCGGTGCTGCTGCTGGCCGGCGACCGTGACCTGTCCACGCCGCTGGCGTGGGCGCAGGCCGAGGCCAAGCTCGCGCCGCGCGGCCGGCTGGTGGTGGTCCCGAACGCGGGCCACTCGGTGCAGTCCCGCGCCACCGTCGACGCCGGCCGCCAGGCGGTGGCCGAGTTCCTCCGGGGCTAGGCGAGACCCCCGTTGGCGCGGGAGATCACCAGGCGCTGGATCTCGCTCGTGCCCTCGAAGAGGGTGTAGATCTTCGCGTCCCGGTGCCACTTCTCCACGGGGAAGTCGCGGATGTAGCCGTAGCCGCCGAGGATCTGGATGGCCTCGTCGGTCACCCGCACGGCCGTCTCGCCGGCCTTGAGCTTGGACATCGAGCCCTCGGCATGCGCGAACGGGTGCCCGTTGCGGGCCATCCAGGCGGCCCGCCAGACCAGCAGCCTGGCCGCGTCGACGTCGGTGGCCATGTCGGCCAGCTTGAAGGCGATCGCCTGCTGGCCGGCGATCGGCTTGCCGAACTGGATCCGCTCGCGGGCGTAGTCGCGGGCGAACTCGAAGGCCGCCCTGGCGATGCCGACCGCCTGCGCACCCACGATCGGCCGGGTCGCCTCGAAGGTGGCCAGCGCGCCGGAGCCGCGGCTCGGCTGCTTCTCGCGGGCGCGGGCCAGCTTGGCGTCGAGCCGCTCCTGCCCGCCGAGCAGGCAGTCGGCCGGCAGGCGGCAGTCGTCCAGCAGCACCTCGGCGGTGTGCGAGGCGCGGATGCCGAGCTTGCGCTCCTTCTTGCCCTGGCGGAAGCCGGCCGTGCCGGGCGGGATGATGAAGCTCGCCTGGCCGCGGTGCCCCAGCGACGGGTCGACGGTGGCCACCACGACGTGGACTGCCGCGATGCCGCCGTTGGTGATGAACACCTTCTGCCCGTTGAGCACCCAGTCGTCCCCGTCGCGCACCGCCCTGGTGCGCAGCGAGGAGACGTCGGAGCCGGCGCCGGGCTCGGTGACCGCGAAGGCGGCCACCTGGGGCTCTGCGGGGGTGCCGAACATCTGCGGGATCCAGGTCCCGATCTGCTCGGGGGTGCCCTGGGCCATCAGCGCCACCAGCGGCAGGCCGGTGCCCAGGATCGACAGCGCGATCCCGGCGCAGCCCCAGCAGAGCTCCTCGACCAGGGCGGGCTGGAGCACGCCGGTGTCGTCGCCGGCGACCATCTGGTAGTACTCCTGGCCGTAGAGACCGATCTCGGCGGCGCGCTTGAGCACCGGCCAGGGGAAGTCCTCGGACTCGTCGTACTGCGGGGCGACCGGCCTGATCTCCTTCTGGGCGAACTCGCGGACCCACTTCTGGGCGGCGACTTGGTCCTCGTCGAGCGCAAAGCCGATCATGGCCCCATCCTTTCCGGACCGGTGCACGCCGGTGCCGCCGAGCGGCACGGTAGTTACCGACCAGTAACCTACTGAACGGTAGCATGCGCTCCGGACGCGCGGATTTCAAGAAGGGGGGAGCCGGTGGTCAAGAGCCCTGTGGGAGCCGGGGGCGCCCGCCTGCCGGCGGCCGCCCGGCGGGCCCAGCTGCTCGAGGTCGCCCGCAGGGTCTTCGGCCGGGACGGCTACCGCGGCGCCTCGATGGAGGCCATCGCCGAGGCGGCCGGCGTCACCAAGCCGGTGCTCTACCAGCACTTCAACTCCAAGCACGCGCTCTACGCCTCGCTGCTGGAGCAGGAGCTGGGCCAGCTCACCACCGACCTGGAGCGCGCCTTCGACCTGGCCGACGGCAACCAGCAGCGGCTGCGGCTCGGCTTCGGCGCCTACCTCGGCTTCGTCGAGGCGCACGAGGACGCCTTCCGGCTGGTGTTCACCGAGGGCCTCGGCCTGGACGACGCCTTCCAGCGGCGGGTCGACCGCTTCCGCCGCTGGGTCGCCGAGCGGGTCACCGCGATCATCCGGGCCGAGGCCGGGCTGCCCGAGCCCCGCGCCCGCGCGCTGGCGGTGGCGATCGTCGGCATGGCCGAGAGCGCGGCGAGCTGGTGGCTGGCCGAGCAGCGCCCGCTGCCGATCGCGGAGCTGGCGGACGAGCTCGCCGGCCTCGCCTGGCAGGGCTTCGCCCGCTACCCGGCCTCCGGCGGCGACGTGCCGAGCGCCTGAGCGAGCGGCGCCGATGCTCGAACCACCACCAGACCTGGCCGCCGAGGCGGTCGTCCGCGCCCTGGAGCGCGGCTATGGGATCCGCGTCGCCGAGGTCGAGTTCCTGCCGATCGGCAACGACCCTGCCTCGTGGGCGTACCGCGTCGGCACCCCCTCGGGGCGGGACTGGTTCCTGAAGGTGCGTGCCGGCGCCATGCCGGGCGCTGTGGTCCCCGCGCTGCTCCACCGCCAGGGGGTTCCCAACGTGCTGGCGCCGCTGCCGGCCACCGGCGGCGCGCCGGCGGTAGCGCTGGAGCGGTTCACGCTGGCGCTGTACCCGATGCTCGACGCCGTCCCCGGCGGCGTGGCCGGGGTGTCGGCGGCGCAGTGGCGACAGCTCGGCGCGGCGGTCGAGCGCATCCACACCCTCCCGGTGCCGGCGGAGCTGGCCCGCCTGCTCGGTCGGGAGCGCTTCCGGCCGTCGCGCCGCGAGCTGCTGCCCGAGCTGGAGCGGCTGCTGGCGAGGCCGGACCCCGACGACCCGCTGGCGCTGGAGCTGGCCGACATCTGGCACACCCACGAGAAGGTGATCCACGCCTTGATCGAGCGGGCCGACCGGCAGGGGCCCTGGCTCGCCCGCGCCGGCTTCCCCAAGGGGCTGTGCCACGGCGACCTGCACACCTGGAACGTGCTGGTCGATGCCGACCAGCAGCTCTGGATCGTGGACTGGGACGAGGCCGTGCTGGCGCCGAGGGAGCGGGACCTGATGTTCGTGGTCGGCGGCATCGCCGCGGGCATGGTGTCGCCGGAGGACACGCGCAGCTTCTTCCAGGGGTATGGCGAGGCGTGCATCGACCCGGTGCTGCTGGCCTACTACCGCTGCGCCTGGGCGCTGCAGGACATCGCAACCACCGCCGAGGAGGCGCTGCTGTCGCCCCAGCTCGGCGAGGTGAGCCGGCGCAAGGCCGTGGCCGGCTTCAGGAGCCTGTTCGAGCCGGGCAACATCGTGGACCTGGCCAGCCCGGCCGTCTCCCAGGCCCGGCGCCGCATCTGAGCCACGCATATCCGCATCTCTGGGGCGCCTCGGGCGGACCTGTTGCAGCGGTAGTTCCTGTCGAACCTCAAGAGGGTTGACAAGCGGAAGTTTCAGGCGAAACTCGCTTTCAGACAGGTTCTCGCGGCCAGGCCGCCAGACGGATGGGGGAATCCGATGCGCCGTGCCGTCTCCGTCATCGCCGTGACCGTGGTCGCCCTCGCGTTGCTGGCCGCGCCAGCCGGGGCGGCGCCGCCGTCGCCGCCGAGCTCGATCGCCTCGCTGGGCGATTCCATCACCCGGGCCTTCGATGTCTGCTGCTTCTACGGCGACCATCCGAGCAACTCGTGGGCCACCGGCAACTCCAGGCTGGACGGCATCCAGAGCCACTACGAGCGGCTGCTGGGCCGCAACCCGGCGATCAGCGGCCACCAGTTCAACGACGCGGTCACCGGCGCCAAGATGGCCGACGGGCCGGGCCAGGCGCAGCGGGCGGTCGCCCAGGGCGCCCAGTACGTCACCATCCTGCTGGGCGCCAACGACCTCTGCACCTCGTCGCTGGCCGCCATGACCCCGGTGGCCACCTTCCGGCAGCAGTTCCAGACCACCATGGCGACGCTCGACCCCGACGCCCGCAACGTCCACGTCTTCGTGTCGAGCATCCCCAACGTGCTCCAGCTCTGGAACGTGCTGCACACCAACGGCGCCGCGCGGTTCGTCTGGTCGGTGGCGAAGATCTGCCAGTCGCTGCTGGCCGCCTCCAATGGCGACGCCCAGCGCCAGGCGGTGCTCGCCCGCGAGCAGCAGCTCAACCAGGTGCTCGGCGACGTCTGCGGGCAGTACGCCAACTGCCGCTTCGACCGGCTCGCCACCTTCGACACCCGGTTCACCGCCGGGGACGTGTCGGTGCTGGACTACTTCCACCCCGACCTCGACGGCCAGCGCAAGCTCGCGGAGACCACCTGGAACGCCTCCTGGTTCGCCGCCGGGGTGTAGGGCCGGCAGGGCCGGGCCGCCGGTCTACTCCGCCCGCGCCCCGGGGCCCTGGACGCGGCCGTGTCCGGGCGGCCAGCGCGTCCCGTGCCTACAATCCCGCCCGGAACGACGGGATGGGAGCGAGGAGCGGCATGGAGGCTGACGAGCCCGTAGTGCGCGCCGCCGGCATGGCGCCGGCGGCCGAGCGCACCGCGGCCGGGGTGCGGCGCATGTTCGACCGGGTGGCACCCCGCTACGACCTGGCCAACACGGTGCTGTCGTTCGGCCGGGACCGTCACTGGCGCCAGGCGGCCGCGCGCGCGACCGACCTGGCCGCCGGCGAGGTCGCGGTCGACGTGGCCTGCGGCACCGGCCGGCTGGCCGCCGAGCTGGCGCGGCTGCAACCGGCGGCGACCGTGGTCGGCCTCGACTTCTCCTGGGAAATGGTGCGCCGGGCGGTCGCCGAGCCGGCGAGGCCCGGCCGGCTCGGTTTCGCGGTCGCCGACGCCATGCGGCTGCCGCTGCCGGACGCCTCGGCCGACGTGGTGACCATCGCCTTCGGCCTGCGCAACCTGCCGGAGCCCGCCCAGGGCCTGCTGGAGCTGCGGCGGGTGCTGCGCCCCGGCGGCCGGCTGGTGGTCTGCGAGTTCTCCCGGCCGGTGCTGCCCGGCTTCCGCCGGGTCTACGACCGCTACCTCGGCAACCTGCTCCCGCTGGCGGCCCGGCGGCTCAGCTCCGACCCCGAGGCCTACCAGTACCTGGCGCGCTCGATCGGCGCCTGGCCGGCCCAGGCCGAGCTGGCCGGCTGGCTGCGCGACGCCGGCCTGGAGCGCGTGCGCTGGCGCGACCTGGACGGCGGCATCGTCGCGCTGCACCGCGGCACCGCGCCTGGCGGATAGCCCGCCGCGTGCTCAGCCAGTGAGGCGCAGCCGGTGGGCGACCGCGGCGGCCTCGCCGCGGTTGGTCACGCCGAGCTTGGCGAGGATGTTGGACACGTGGACGCTGGCGGTCTTGGGGCTGATGAACAGCGTCTCGGCGATCTGCGGGTTGGTGCGGCCGTCGGCGATCAGCGCGAGCACCTCGCGCTCCCTGGAGGTGAGGCCGAACTCGCCGGTGGTCGCGGCGGGCTTCTCCGGTCCGTCCTCCGCCTGGGGAGGCGCCAGATCGATCCTCGCCCGGCGCGCCAGCGCGTCGATCTCGGCGGCCAGCCGCCGGGCGCCGAGCCCTTGGGCCAGTGTCCATGCGGTGGCGAGCACCTCGGCCGCCGCCGGGCGCGGCGCCCCGCCGGTCAGCAGCGCCTCGGCCTGGCGCCAGCGGGCGTAGGCGGTGACCCAGGGGTAGCCGATCGCGGCCCACGCCTCCGCGCTCCGCTCCCAGCGGCCGGGATCGCTCGCGCCGGTGACGCGGGACCACTCGGCCTCGGCGGTCAGCAGGCTGGCCTCGACGGTCGGCACCGCCGAGCTGTCCACGCCGGCGGCGGCGGCGCGGCAGCGCTCGATCAGGCCGGCGGCCAGCTCGCGTGCGGCCCGCTCGTCGTCGGCGGCGTGGCGCGCGCGGGCGTGCTCGGCGATGGCGGC
>DASVXQ010000363.1:0-23418 GCA_036392615.1 Actinomycetes bacterium
GGTCTCCTCGGACGGGATCCGGTCGTTGCGGTACACCGCGGCGTCGCCGACCGCGGCGATCGCCGCCGTCTGGAGCACCGGCCCGATGCGCCGGACCATGCCGACGGACTGCTTGGGCAGGGTGGCGGTCTCGCCGCCGAAGGTCCGGCCGGGGGTGACCGTCAAAAGATTCGTTCCCAGCCGGTCGAGCTGGGTGAGCAGGTCGGCCTTGCTGGACTCGGAGATGCCCAGCACCGCGACGATCGCGGCGATGCCGATGGCCACGCCGAGCGCGGACAGCGCCGAGCGCAGCCGGCGGGTGGTCAGCCCGCCGGCACCGACCGCGACCAGGTCGCGCGGGCGCAGCCGGCGGGGCGCCGGCACGCGCCCCGGGTCAGTGCCGCTCATGGGACCACCTCCTGGCGGCGGAGCGGGACGGCCGCGCTGGCGGTGTCGGCGATCACGCGCCCGTCCAGCAGGTCGACCCGGCGCGGCAGCCGGGCGGCGATCTCGCGGTCGTGGGTGATCACCACGATGGTGGTCCCGTCGGAGTTCAGCTCCTCGAGCAGCGACAGCACCCGCGCGCCGGCGGCCTGGTCGAGGTTGCCGGTTGGCTCGTCGGCCAACAGGACCGCGGGCCGGGCGATCAGCGCCCGCGCGATCGCCACCCGCTGCTGCTCGCCGCCGGAGAGCTGGCTGGGCAGGTGGCGGAGCCGGTCCCCGAGGCCGACCCGCCGCAGCGTCAGCGCGGCCAGCCGGCGGCGCTCCCTCGGCGCGACGCCGCTGTAGAGCAGCCCGGTGGCCACGTTCTCGAGCGCGCTCACCCCGTCGAGCAAGAAGAACTGCTGGAACACCAGCCCGACGCGTCGCGAGCGCAGCGCGGAGAGCTGCCGGTCGGACAGCGAGCCGACCTCGGTGCCGCCGACCCGCACGCTGCCGCCGCTGGGCAGGTCAAGGGTGCCCATGATGTGCAGCAGGGTCGACTTCCCCGAACCGCTCGGCCCGACGATCGCCAGCATCTCCCCCGCCGCGACGGTCAGGTCGATGCCACGCAGCACCTCCAGCCTCGGGGGGCCGGGATAGTGCTTGGCGACGCCGCGCAGCTCCAGCACCGGCGCGGTCATTGGGAGGTCACCACCTTGGTGCCCGCCCGCAGGCCGGCGCCGGATACCTCCACCATGCCGCTGGAGAACACTCCCAGGCGCACGCCGACGAGCTGGCGGTGCCCGTCCGCGGCGACCGTCTCGACGGCGTAGCCGCCCTCCTTGAGGGCGAGCAGCGCGGTGACCGGCACAGCCAGCACGCCCTTCCTGGTCTGCGTGGTGACGTACACGTCGACCGGCGCCTGGTCGAGCCGGCCACCGGCGTCTGGATGGTCGAGCGCGACGGTCACGGCGATGGTGGTGGTCTGGTCAGGGGCGGACCCCTGGGTCCGCGCGACCCTGCCGACGTCGCTGACGCGGCCGGCGGCGTGCCGCCCGTCGGGCAGCACCACGTCGACGCGATCGCCCGCCTTGACGTAGCTCTGCTGGCTCACGTCGAGGTCGACGCTGACCTGGTGGACGTCCGAGGTGACGGTGAAGGCCGGCGCGCCGGACGCCGCGCGCCCACCCACGCTCAGGTTGAGCGCCTGCACGCGCGCCGCCCACGGCAGGAAGACCGCCGGCATCGACATGGTGAAGCGGCCGGTCTGGTCGAGCCCGTTGGCCTCTTGCCAGCGCTCGACCGCCGCAGCGGTGGCGGCGCTGAAGTGCTCGTCCACGGTGATCGCGCGGTCGGGGTCGTAGCCCAGCGCGACCAGGTTTCGCTCGAGCTGCCGAACGTCGGGACCGTCGTCCACCCCCACGGACAGGTCTCTCCAGAGTGGCAGGCTGCCGTAGAACAGCCGGACCGGCTGGTTGTCGACCGCCAGCAACCTGCCGCCGCGCCGGATCACCGCGCCGGCCTCCGGCAGCCAGGTGACCCGGCCCGCGATGGGGCTCTGCACGGTGGCGCTGCCCGCGTAGCCGAGCGTCCCGCTGACCTTGGTCTGGCCGTTGAGGTCCTGCCGCTCGACCAGCGCGGTGGCCAGCGGCGCGGCGGCGGCCGCCGCCGGGGCTTCGCTGCCGAGCCCCGGATGGCCGGAGGCCCACCAGCCCGCTGCCAGCACGACCGCGAGCGCCACCACGCCGGCCGCCCAGCGCAGGCCGCTCACCGGTCGTCCCCGTTCGCGGAGCTGGAGCCACCGCCGGTGACCGTCTGGCCTTTGCCGCCATCCGGCGCGTACTGCTGGCAGGCCTGCTGGGCCGCCTTGAACCTGGGGTCGTCCGGCCCGGAGCCGCGGATCTGGATGCCCCCGTCCGCGCCGGGATCGGGGACGTCGATGCCGTGCTGGCGCATGCACCTGGCGAACTGGAGCGCCCGCTGGAGCTGCTGGGGGTTGGGGCGCCTGGTCTGGCCGCCCTTCGGCATGAACCTCTGGCAAGCCTGCTCGGCCGCCTTGAACTTCGGGTCGTCCGGCTTGGGGCCGCGGCCTCCGGCATGAACCGTGATGGAGATGCCGCCGTTGCCGTTGAACTTCGGGTCGGGCATGTCGATGCCGTGTTCGCGCATGCACCTGGCGAACTGGAGCGCGGCCTGCCTGGGGTCGCCGCTGCCGCCGGCCGTCGTGGTGGCGGTCGGCTTGGCCGAGCCGCTGAGGCTGGCCACCCCGTCGGGCTGCTTGCCGCCGGCGCAGGCGGTCAGGGCAAGGGTGAGCAGCAGCGCGCCGGCGACTGTGGCGAGCTGTGGCCACCGCCGGCGGCGAAGGGGGCGTGCCGGGCTTCCCCGGTCGCTGGGATCGAGCATGTGCGGCTCCTCTGGTCGGCGTTCCGGCGCGGGACGCGCCGGTCGCGGACGGTCTACGCGGACCCGCGTCACGCCAGCGTCTCGCCGGCGTTTTATGCGGACGTGACGCCGGCCGGCGCACCCTCGTCGGGCCAGCCGGCCGCGGCAAGGAGGAGGAGGTGGCCCGTGCGCGTGCTGGTCGTCGAGGACGAGGCGGTGCTGGCCAGGGCGGTCGCGCGCGGCCTGCGCCGCGAGGGCATGGCGGTCGACCTCGCCTTCGACGGTGCCGAGGCGCTGGAGAAGGCGGCGGTCAACCACTACGAGGTCATCGTGCTGGACCGTGACCTGCCGCGGGTGCACGGCGACGCGGTCTGCCGCAGGCTCGCCGCGCAGGGCGTCGCCAGCCGGATCCTGATGCTGACCGCCGCCGGCACGGTGGACGACCGGGTCGAGGGCCTCAACCTCGGCGCCGACGACTACCTCGGCAAGCCGTTCGCCTTCACCGAGCTGGTCGCGCGCGTGCGGGCGCTCGGCCGGCGCGGCGGCGAGCCGACCCCACCGGTGCTCGCCCGCCACGACGTCATCCTCGACAGGGCAAGGCGCGAGGCCAGGCGCGGCGGCCGCAGCCTTCCCCTGACCCGCAAGGAGCTGGGCGTGCTGGAGGTGCTGCTGGCCGCCGACGGCGCGGTGATCAGCTCCGAGGAGCTGCTCGAGCGGGTGTGGGACGAGCACGCCGACCCCTTCACCCACACCGTCCGGGTCACGGTGATGCACCTGCGCCGCAAGCTCGGCGACCCGCCGCTGATCGAGACCGTGATCGGCGCGGGGTACCGGCTGTGAGGCCGGGCGGCGCGATCCACCTGGCGGTCGGCAGGCCGCGCTGGACGGCGCGCCTGCGGCTGACGCTGTGGTACGGCGCGTTGTTCCTGCTCGCCGGGCTGGTGCTGGTGGGCACGAGCTACCTGCTGATGCGCCAGCGGCTCGGCCCGTCGACCGAGAGCGGGATCACCGCGACCCTGTGCAGGGAGTCGGCGAACGGGGTGGTGTGCCTGGCGCGGAAGGTGGGCCCGGGACCAGCCGCGGGAGGAGGCAGGACCGCGCCGGGCCCAGGCCAGGCCATCACCGCCGGGCAGATCACCGAGCTCCAGGACACCTTCGTGTCCGCCGCGATGAACACCTTCGTCCAGACGATGCTGCTGGTGCTCGGGCTGATGGCGGTGGCGTCGCTGGGGCTCGGCTGGGTGGTGGCCGGACGGGTGCTGCGCCCGCTGCAGCGGATCACCGCCACCGCCAAGCGCCTCTCCGAGCGCACGCTGCACCAGCGGATCGCCCTGGAGGGGCCGGACGACGAGCTCAAGGAGCTGGCCGACACCTTCGACCGGATGCTCGCCCGGCTCGACGCCGCCTTCGACTCGCAGCGGCGCTTCACCGCCAACGCCTCGCACGAGCTGCGCACCCCGCTGGCGATCAGCCGCACCGAGGTGGACCTCGCGCTGTCCGACCCCGACGCTTCCCCGGCCGAGCTGCGCGCCATGGCTGAGCGGGTACGGGACGCCACCGACCGCAGCGAGCGCCTGATCGAGGGACTGCTCACCCTGTCCCGCAGCGAGCAGGAGCCCCGCACGGCAGAGCCGGGCGACCTGGCCGACGCGGCCGGCATGGCGCTGGAGCACACCGGCCGCGCGCATTCCGCCGGGGAGCTGCAACTGCGCGCCGCGCTGCTGCCGGCTCCGGTCGAGGGCGACCCTGCCCTGCTGGAACGCATGGTCGCCAACCTGATCGAGAACGCCGTGCGCCACAACCATCCCGGCGGCTGGCTCGAGGTCGCCACCGGGAGCGGCGGCGGCTGGACCTTCGTGCAGGTCGCCAACGGCGGCCGTGACATCCCGGCCGACCAGGTCGAGTCGCTGTTCGAGCCGTTCCGCCGCCTGAACGGGCGGGTCGCCTCGGCCGCGCCCGGGGCCGGGCTCGGCCTCTCGATCGTCCGCTCGGTCGCCCGCGCCCACGGCGGCGACGCCCGCGCGCGGGCGCTCCCCGGTGGCGGCCTGGAGGTCACCGTGCGGCTGCCGGCTCGTGGACCGCGGCCCGCACCCGTCGCCGGGCCGGCGCGCGCGGCGACTTGACATCTCGTTCGATCGATCCCAATCTTTATCTACTGTCGTAGGACAATAGAGAGGTTGGGATGATCGAGTTCCACCTTGACGGCCGCTCGAAGGTGGCCACCTACCTGCAACTCGTCCAGCAGGTGGAGCAGGCCCTCCGGGTCGGCCTGCTCCAGCCGGGCGACCAGCTCCCCAAGGTGCGGCAGGTCGCGGAGTCCCTGGCGATCAACCCCAACACCGTGCTCAAGGCCTACCGCGAGCTGGAGCACGCGGGCCTCGTCCAGGGCCGCCAGGGGCTCGGCACCTTCGTGCTGCGGTCGGTCGGCGCGCCGACCCTTGCCAGTCACGCCGAGCTGCGCGCGGGGCTCGACGAATGGATCGGCCGCGCACGGGCGGCGGGACTCGACGACGACGACATCGTCGCGCTGGTGGAGCTGACCCTGCGGGGATCGTTTCAGGAGGGCATAGCATGACGGCGGCACTGGAGACGACCGGTCTCGGCAAGCGCTACCGGCGCACCTGGGCGCTGCGGGACTGCACCCTGGCGGTGCCGGAAGGGCGGGTCGCCGCGCTGGTCGGCCCGAACGGCGCCGGCAAGACGACCCTGCTGCACCTGGCCGTCGGCCTGCTCGGCCCGACCACCGGCGCGATCCGGCTGCTCGGCCAGCCTTCCGGCGGCGCTGGGTTGCTCGAGCGGGTCGGCTTCGTCGCCCAGGACGCCCCGCTGTACCGCGACTTCACCGCCGCCGACCTGCTGACCCTCGGCCGCAAGCTCAACCGCCGGTTCGACGACCAGCTGGCCCGTGAGCGGCTGAGGCAGCTCGGCATCCCGCTGGACCGGCGCGTCGGCAGCCTGTCGGGCGGCCAGCACGCCCAGGTGGCGCTGGTGCTCGCGCTCGCCAAGCGACCGGAGCTGCTGCTGCTCGACGAGCCGCTCGCCAGCCTGGACCCGCTCGCCCGCCGCGAGTTCCTCCAGACCCTGATGGGCAGCGTGGCCGAGCAGGGCGCGACCGTGGTGCTGTCCTCCCACCTGCTCGCCGACCTCGAACGCGTCTGCGACTACCTGATCGTCCTGTCCCATGCCAGGGTCCAGGTCCTCGGCGCGGTCGACGACCTGCTCGAGCAGCACCGGCTGCTGATCGGCCCCTACCGCGAGCAGCCGTTCCCGATTCTCGGGGTGGAGCAGGTGGTCCGCTCCAGCCACACCGAGCGGCAGGCCAGCCTGCTGGTGCGCACCAACGGCCCGATCAACGACCCCGCCTGGCGGGTCCGCGAGGTCAGCCTGGAGGACCTGGTGCTCGCCTACCTGGCCGACCCGTCGGCCGGAACGCTGCCCGGCCCGCTCGCCCACGCCGACCGTCTGGAGGTGCAGGCATGATCTGGCTCGTCTGGCGGCAGCACCGCCTCCAGGCCCTGTTCGCCGTGCTGGGCCTGGCCGTGCTGGCCGCGTTCCTGGTGCCGACCAGCCTCCAGATGCGCCACGCCTTCGACCGCGCGGGACTGGACGACTGCCTGCCCAAGGCCAGCCGCGTGCAGGTCGTCCAGACGGGCCCAGGAGGTCCGGGCCAGGACAACGACCTGGTGGCCGCCTGCAAGGAGCGCGCCGACCGGTTCACCTCGCGCTTCGGCTACCTTGGCAACGTCGGGGTCCTGCTGTGGTTCCTGCCGCTGCTCGCCGGCCTGTTCTGGGGCGCGCCGCTGGTGGCGCGCGAGCTCGAGCACGGCACCCACCGGCTGGTGTGGACCCAGGGCGTCAGCCGGACGCGCTGGGCGCTGGCCAAGTTCGGCCTGGTCGGCGGCGGCGTGGTGCTGCTGGCCGCCGGCTTCGCCCTGCTGGTGACCTGGTGGAGGCTGCCGCTGGACCAGGCCGCCGGGCGGCAGTACCTGTCGCCGGGGCCGATCTACGACCTCATCGGCCCGGTGCCGATCGGCTACGCGCTGTTCGCCGTCGCGCTCGGCGTGCTCGCCGGGGCGCTGACCCGCAGGACCCAGGCGGCCATGGCGGTGACGCTGGTCGGCTTCCTGGTCACGCGGATCGTGGTGGAGTTCATGGTGCGGCCGAATCTCCTTTCGCCGGCGCGGCGGATCTTCCCGGTTGCGGGCACGACGATGCCCAACGAGCTGGTGCGCGACTGGATCGTCCGCGCCGGTGTCTACAGCGCGACCGGACGCCGGCTCGACGGCGGCACCCTGGGCGCCTACAGCTCGCAGTACTGCGGCCCGCAGCTCAGCGGGAAGTGCGATGCCGGCCAGGGCGTCGGGACCTACAACCAGGAGCTGTTCTTCTCCTCCGACCGGATCTGGCTCGTCCAGGGCATCGAGACCGCGCTGTTCGTCGCCCTGGCCGTGCTGCTCCTGCTCGCGGCGGTCCAGTGGATCCGCCGCCGGCGGCTCGCCTGACGGCTACTGCGTCGCGAACTTGAGCAGGTCGCCGAGGGTGAACCTGCCGGCCTGGAAGGCGGGGATGCCGCCATCCGGCTTCCAGGTGGGCTGGGTGCGGTAATAGGACGACGGGTCGCCGGCGAGCAGGCCGATCAGCACCTCGGCGACGATCCGGCCGCCGACCTCGCCGAGGTGCTCGCCGTTGTGGCGCACCTCGGCCTCGCGGAGGATGTAGTACCAGAGCGGCGTGTCCGCGGTCAGCGCCGCCTCGTGCTCCGGCGCGAGGCCGAGCTTGTCGAGCCCGAGCTCGCCGGGCTCCAGCACCGGCACGCTCATCCGCCCCGCGACCGCCTGCCCGGTCGGCAGCTGGAGCGCCTTGCCGCGGCGCAGGTTCAGCACCGCCAGCGGGTTGCGCGCGCTGTCGAGGCCCGGCGGGAGCCGGAACAGCGGGTCGGCCAGCTCGGTGTCGATGCGGCGGGCGAGCTGCGGGTGCGACCCGCCGATGTTGACGAAGAAGCGCCAGTCGATGGTCCATCCCTCCGGCAGCCGCCGGAAGCCGCCGAGGTGCTCAAAGGGGTCTGGCGTGGCGCTGTCGGCGAAGATCGGCACGCCCTGGACGGTGGCGTTGAGGTCGTAGAACGGCCGCACCATCGAGTGGCCGAAGCGGTACGCGGCGGCGGAGAACTCCACCGGCATGAACGGCTGGTTCTCCCAGCTGTAGAACTTGAGGTCGAAGGTCGGGCCGGTGGGTGAGTCCTCGTCCTTGATGATGCTGGCGACGATCTCCGGCCCGCAGACCCGCGGCAGGAAGTCGTGCACCACCATCCATTGGTAGTGCCAGCGCACCCGCCGCTGTGCCTCCTCCAGCAGCGCCTTGCCGGTCAGGCCGGTGGTGTTGGCGACCCGGTCGACCACCCGGTCGTGCAGCTTGATGAAGGCAAGCTGGAGCTGGGAGACGATGATGTTCTCGTCGTTGCGCGGGTCGCCGATCAGCGCCCGGCCCTGCTCGTTGCGCGGCAGGTCCTGCCGGGTGAGCGGCGTGCCGTCGCTGTCGTTGGCCGGGTTGCGGCCGGCCAGCAGCTTGATTCCGCGGAACCGCTGATCGGTCCACTCGTAGAGGTACGGGCTGTCGGCCGGCCCGCGCCCGTACAGCGAGTCCAGGTCGTAGCGCGGCGTGCGGAAGTCCTGCAGCGCGTCGGGGTCGTTGAACTTCTGGAGCTGCGAGGTCGGATCGAAGGTGATGTCGTGGTCGATGAACTGCCCGAGGTAGGTGTAGGCGGCCGGGATCCTGGGGTTGTCGGCGCTCTCCCCGGGCTGTTCCCGCATGGCCTTGCCGAGCGCGACGAGCGCGTTCCGGTCCAGAGCCACGAACGGCAGGTTGCGAAACATCCGGCCGAATGGCCCCTCGAACAGCGGCGAGCGCGGCACCGCGTCCATGCCACGCGGCTCGGCCGCGCCGTGCATGGTCACACCCTCGAACGCGTGCGGCTGCTGGCCGGTCTCCTCGACGACGTCACGAGCCATGACCGCCCTCCCCCGGAGGCATCCATCCACCGGGGGCACCTCTACGCGCCGGCTGGTGGCCTGTCAACCCGCAAATGCCGAACGGAAATCCCCCGGGCAAATTACGTCCGGCGCGGCGCGGCGCGGGACGCGAATTCTCCGGAGCCTAACGGCGCTGGTCGTCGCGCTCGATGTGGATGCCCGGCTCGCGGGCCGGCGCGGGCTCGTCGTAGCTCTCGTCGTCCGGGACCTGCTCCTCAGGGGTGATGTCAGGGTCATCGAGCACTTCGAATGGGTGCCCGGCGGTCTCGAGCCCGGCGGCGTCGTCGCTCGGCGCCAGGTCGGCAGCCTCGCCGGCGGCGGCCTCCTCCACCGTCAGCTCGGTGAGCGGGTCCGCCTCCAGCCGCTCGTCGGGGATCGGCTGGCCGCTCAGCACCGAGCGGCCGTAGTCGCCGGCTGCCAGCCGCGCCTCGGCCCGTTGGAGCGCGGCCCAGCGGTCGCGCAGCAGATCCTCGACGGCCGCGTCCGTCTCCTCGAAGTTCCGCCGGTCCGCGTTGTCGACCTCGTCGCCGACGTCGTCCTGGTCGAGCGTGTCCGGGTCGTTGATGCCGGCCTGGAGCAGCCGCTCGAGCCGGGCGCGCTCGCCGGCGAGCAGCGACCGTGCGCGCGCCTGATCCATGCTGACCTCCTGGTTCCGTGGTGAAACGCTCATCTTGCGGGAAGTCGCCGACGTCCGCCAAGGCCGCTGGAGGGGCGCGGCCGCCTCGCGCGGCCGGGGTCACCCGGCCACGAGGTCGTCGACGCAGGCGGCGAAGACCTCGGTGTGCAGGTCCACGTCGGCCTGGGTGGTTGCGGGGCAGATGAGCGCCATGTTGTGGAATGGGGTCAGCAGGATGTTGCGGTTGTGCAGGTACAGGTGCAGGTAGTCGTCCAGCTCGGGATCGCCTGCCGCGGCCGACTGGCCACCGTTGACCGGCGGTGGTGAAGTGAAGCGGACCTCGGCGCGCGCGCCGAGCCGCACGATCGACCAGGGCACCCCGCGCGACTCCAGGGTCGCGCGCACGCCCTCGGTGAAGCTGGTCGCCAACGCGATCATGCGCTCGAACGCCGCCTCGGTGAGGACCTGCTCGAGCGTGGCCCTGGCCGCGGCGCTGGACAGCGCGTTGCCCGCCAGCGTCCCGCCGATCCCGCCGGTGTCGACCAGGTCGGCGTCGTCCCGCGCCAGGACCCGCTCCGCCAGCTCGGCGGTCAGGCCGTAGGCGCCGGCCGGGACGCCGCCGGCGATCGCCTTGCCGACGGTGACCATGTCGGGCTCCAGGCCCCAGGCCCTGGTGCAGCCGCCCGGCCCGGCGGAGAGGGTGTGGGTCTCGTCGTTGATCAGCAGCACGCCGTGGCGGCGGGTCAGCTCGCGCACGCCGGCGAGGTAGCCCGGCTCCGGCAGGACGATGCCGATGTTGGTCAGCGCCGGCTCCATCAGGACGCAGGCGACGTCGCCGTGGGCCAGCTCGCGGTCCAGCCCGTCGAGGTCGTTGAACTCGACCACGCGGGTGGTCAGCGCCGGGTCGACCGGCGCGCCGACGTTGCCCTCGCGGGCGACCGTTCCGCCCGGCCCGAGGCTCACCAGCGTCTCGTCGACCGTGCCGTGGTAGCACCAGTTGAACACCAGGATCTTGGGCCGCCCGGTGAGCAGCCGCGCCAGCCGGATCGCCCAGCGGTTGGCGTCGGTGGCGGTGAGCGTGAAGCTCCACAGCGGCACGCCGAAGCGGCGGCCCAGCTCGGCGCCGACCCAGGCGGCGTCCTCGGTCGGCAGCATCGCGGTCGCGCCGCCCGCCCGGCCGTAGCGCCCCTCCACCGCCCGCACCACCGGCTCGGGCGAATGCCCGGCCATCGCGGCGGTGTCGCCGAGGCACAGGTCCAGGTACTCGTGCCCGTCGAGGTCGGTCAGCCGGGCGCCCCTGGCCTCGGCCAGCGCGACCGGGAAGCCGCCGGCGGCCATGTTCATCCAGGTCATCGGCACGCTGCCGAGCAGGCTGGCGGCCGCGGCCCGGTAGGCGGCGCGGCTGCGCGGGTGCCGCTCACGGTACCTGGAGCGCTCGCGCTCCAGGAGCTTGCCGAGACGTTCGCGGTCGATCACTCCTCACCCCCGAGGGTCGCGCTGATGGCGATCAACGATGCCACGTCCGCGGGGGTCACCGTGGCGGCGACGCCGCGCCGGGCCAGCGCCCCGGTCACCGCCTCGGCGACCCGGGCGGCCCGCTTCGCGGCCGGCGTCTCGTAGACCAGGTGCAGCACGCCGTCCGGCCGCAGCAGCTCCAGCAGGAGCCCCAGCTCGGCGCCGGCCGGCCGGACCCAGAACAGGTTGAGGTTGACCGCGAACACCTTGTCGAAGCGACGATCGCCGAGCGTCCGCCGGACCTGGTCGCCGTCAGCCAGGTCGAGCTGGTGGAACGAGGCCCTGCCGGCGGCGACGTGCTCGGCGTTGCGGCTGGTGGCCCGCTGGATGGCGGTCCCAGAGCGGTCGACGGCGGTGATCCGTCCGCCGGCGAGGCGCCGGCAGACGAGCGCCACCGCCACGCCCGGGCCGCAGCCGACTTCCAGGATCTCGTCTTCGGGCGCGACGTCCAGCAGCCGCACCGCCCACTCGATGCGTTCGGGGACGCCCTGGCTCGCCATCGACCGAGCCTAGCAAGCGGGGCGGTCAACGGCGGCCTGGCCGGCCGAGCGGGCCGGGGACGGTCGTGCGTCTCGGGTTCCGCCGCTGTGCCCGGCGGCGGGCCTAGCGCGCCGCCGGGTCGCTGAGCTGGCGGTTGGGGGCGCTCCGCAGGCCGGCGAGGCTGATGCCAGTCCAGGCGGCCACGGCGGCGATCTCGCCGACCCACCAGAGGCCGAAGTGGTGGTGGCCGGACAGCGGGCAGCCCAGCACCATCAGCACGGAGATGCCGCCGGCCAGCGCGGACATCCCCAGGCCCCAGCGCTGGCGGGCCAGCAGCCCGCCAAGGGCGGCCAGCATCGCCAGCGTCACGATCATGCTCAGCACCGGGATGAACCACGGCTCGGAGGCCGCCGGGTTGGCCGGCAGCGGCTCCAGCAGCGCCGCGGCGACGTTGGCGCCCACCAGGGCGACGATCCCGGTCAGCGCCCAGCGGGTCGGGATCGGGTCGCTGAGCTCCACGGCCGGGCGGGGCCTGGCTGGGACCGGGCGGGGCCTGGCTGGGACCGGGCGAGTCGTGGTGGCGCGGCTCGGGGTGGTCACGAGCATCTGCTGACTCCCTCAGGCGGCAACGGTTCTCTCAAGTCTGCGCCGCCCGCGGCCGCCTGTACACAGCTTCAGCCGCGCTGCCGCACCCGGACCCGGGCCGGGCGGGTCGCCAGGGCGAGCAGCAGGCCGGCCGCGACCAGGTCGGTGCCCGCCAGCGTCCGCCAGCGGAACGGCTCCCCGGCCACCAGCACGCCGGCGAACGCGGCCGCCACCGGCATCAGCCCGCACAGCAGCCCGACCCTCTCCGCGCCCAGCCGCCGCACCGCGCCGTACCACAGCACGAACGCGCCCACCGTGGCCGCCACCGCCAGGTAGGCGATCGCCGCCAGCTCGCCGCCGTCCGGCACGCGCAGCGCGCCGGACCCCTCGAACGCCGGTCCGGCCAGGGCGAGCATCCCGGCAGCGACCCAGCAGGCGCGGCGCGACAGCTCCAGCGGGCTGGTGGTGCGCAGCACCGGCGCGGCCACCACCGTGAAGGCCACCTCGCAGGCGAGCGCCACGACCGACCAGGCGATCGAGGCCGCGCCGGCTGTGCCGGCGCCCTCGACCACCGCCGCGCCGGCCGCGACCAGGCAGGCGCCGGCGACCACCGGGAGCGCCGGACGGCGGCGCTCGAGCAGGGGCACGGCGATGGCGAAGACGATCGGGGCGCAGCCCACGATGGTGGCCACGCTGGCCGGCTCGCCGGTGGTCACCGCCCGCACGACGGCGATGTTGAACAGCACCATCCCGGTGGCGGCCACCAGCCAGATGCGCGCCCGGTCACGCGCCGCCGGCGGCGGTTCGCGGCGGCCGCCGCGGCGCGCCATGGCGGTGAGGATCGCCGCGGCCGCGGCGTAGCGGAGCGCCTGCGCGGTGGCCACCGGGTAGGCGGTGAGCCTGGCGGACACGGCCACGCCGACCCCGACGGCGGTCATCCCCAGCGCCGCGGCCGCGAGCGCGCCGCGATCGTCTGCTTGCATGCCCCAGACCCTGCTCCGAGACTGGACCGGTGACGAAGTCCACTGGACGAGAATCTCAACAGACCAGTTCGCGTGAGCTGCTGCTCGACCTGGCCGGGGCACCGAAGGGACGGCTCGGCTCGACCCTGCAATGGCACCTGCGCCACGCCATCCGCTCGGGGCGGCTGCGCGCCCAGGCCAGCCTGCCGTCCACCCGGGCGCTGGCCGCCGACCTCGGCGTCTCGCGCAGCGTGGTGGTGCAGGCCTACGAGCAGCTCGCCGCCGAGGGCTACCTGGTCACCCGGCAGGGCGCGGCCGCCCGGGTGGCCGCCGTCCAGCCGCCGGCGGACGCGGGCCGGACGCGGCCGTCGGCCCCGCCGGCACCCGACCGGGCCGTGGTCGACTTCCGGCCGGGCACGGCCGACCTGGGCAGCTTCCCGCGGGCCGACTGGGAGCGCGCCTACCGGCGCGCGCTGGTCACCCTGCCGAACCGCGAGCTCGGCTACGGCGACAGCCGCGGGCTCGCGCGGCTACGGGAGGGACTGGCCGACTACCTCGGGCGCGTGCGCGGCGCGGTGGTCGACCCGGAGCACCTCATCGTGGTCAACGGCTTCGCGCAGGCCCTGGTGGTGGTCGCGCGCCTCTTCCGTGCGCTCGGCATCGCCGAGGTGGGCGTCGAGGACCCTGGCAGCTTCCACACCGAGGCGCAGCTCGCCGCCCACGACCTGGCCACCGTCGGCATCCCGGTCGACCGCCAGGGTGTCGACGCCGGCGCGCTGACGTCGCGCCCCGGGCCGCCGGTCCGCGCGGTGCTGGCGACGCCGGCGCACCAGTTCCCCACCGGGGTGGTGCTGAGCGCCGAGCGGCGGCGGCAGCTGCTCGCCTGGGTGGAGCGGGTCGACGGCTACCTGATCGAAGACGACTACGACGCCGAGTACCGCTACGACCACCAGCCGGTCGCCACCGTCCAAGGGCTGGCGCCCGGCCGGGTGCTGCTCGGCGGCAGCATCTCCAAGACGCTCGCGCCGGCGCTGCGGCTCGGCTGGCTGGCGGTGCCGCCGCCGCTCGCGCAGGAGGCCGCCCGGCGCAAGCGCGAGCTCGACCTGATGTCACCCGTGCTGGAGCAGGCCGCGCTGGCCGAGCTGCTCGCCTCCGGCGCATACGAGCGCCACATCCGCCGCAACCGGGCCCGCTACCGGCGACGGCGCGACCAGCTCCAGGAGCTGCTGGCCGGCTCACTGCCGCGGACCCGCGTCGCCGGCGCGGCCGCCGGCCTGCACCTGCTGCTCGACCTGCCGGCGGGCGCCGACGAGGCGGCGGTGATCGCCCGCGCGGCCAGCCGGGGCCTGCGGCTCACCGGGCTCGGCAGCTACCGCCACGCGCCCGGCCCGCCGGGGCTGGTGCTCGCCTACGCCCACCTCGACCAGCAGCAGCTGCGGCGTGGGGTAAGGCTGCTGGCGGAGGCGACCGGCTAGGCAGCGACAGCCGCGCTACCGGCGCGCCAGGCGGAAGCGCAGGTCGCCGAAGGTGACCTGGTCGCCGGGGCGGACCTCGACCGCGCCGTCGACGCGCCAGCCGTTGAGGCTGGTCCCGTTGGTCGACCCCAGATCGACCAGCAGCCACTGGCCGTCCTGGCAGCGCAGCTCGGCGTGGTAGCGGGAGACCGTCGGGCGGGAGAGCACCAGGTTGCACGCCTCCGCACGGCCGATGGTGAGGACGCCGTGGTTAGCCTCGGGCAGCACCAGCTGCGGCAGGCGTGGTTCGTGCCAGGCGGCCTGGAGCCGCAGGGTGAAGGCGGACAGGGCGGAGGCGGCCTCGGTCAGGCGGCGGGCGACCCGCCCCTGTGGCGGCAGATCGTCGAGCAGCGCGGCCAGCTCGTCACGGCTGCGGGCGCGGAACGCCCGGTCGATCCGGCGCACGAACGAGTCAAAGGAGAGCTGCCCTTCAGCGGAACGCTCGCGCAGCGCCCGGACCGTCCGCTCCCGGTCCGCATCGGACGCGCGGACCGGAGGTGGTGTGTTTCCCACCATGATGGACGATCTTCTCGTGCCCCGGACGGCCTGTCCAGGTCGGTGCCAACGCGGGCGGATTGGCTCTTGCGGGCGACCGCCCGCCCTCTCTAGGTTGCCAGCCCGACCACGCGGACGACGAGGCGGCCCATGGACCACCACGAGCTGCGGCAACGGTTCGCCGAGCTGACCTGTGCCCACCTGGCCGACGCCTGCATCCGCGCGCGGGTGCCGGTGCGCTGCGCGCCCGCGCCGATGCGCCCGGTCACACCGGGCGACCGCCTGGCCGGGCGGGTCGCGCCCGCCCGGCACGCCGGCAGCGTCGACGTCTTCCTGGAGGCGTTCGAACGGGCGGGCGCCGGCGACGTCCTGGTGGTCGACAACGGCGGACGAGTCGACGAGAGCTGTGTCGGCGACCTGGTGGTCCTGGAGGCTCGGGCCGCCGGGCTGGAGGGCCTGGTGGTCTGGGGGCTGCACCGCGACAGCGCCGACATCCAGGCGGTGGGCCTGCCGGTCTTCAGCCTCGGCGCGATCCCGACCGGCCCCCTGCGCCTCGACCCGCGCGCGGACGACGCGCTGGAGGCCGCCGCGGTCGGCGAGTGGACGGTGCGCGCCGAGGACCTGGTGCTGGGCGACGACGACGGCGTGCTGTTCCTGCCCGCCGCGCGCGCCGACGAGCTGTTCGCGCTGGCGGAGGGAATCCGCGACACCGAGCGGCGCCAGGCCGAACGGATCCGGGACGGTGTCACACTCCGCAGGCAGGTGCGGTTCGACGCCTACCTCGCCCGGCGGCTCCAGACCCCGACGCTGAGCTTCCGCGAGCACCTGCGGACCGTCGGAGGGGCCATCGAGGAGTAGACGGGAGCGCGTGATGACCGGTACCAGAGACGATTTCCTGTCCACCGCCCGGTCGGCCGCGGGGCTGCTGCGCGACCCGGCGGTCGCCGCCGCCTGGAGCGGGCCGAGCGCGCTGCCAGAGTTCACCGTCGGCGGCCTCGCCGGTCACCTCGCCTACCAGATCCTGGCCGTTCCGCCGGCTCTGGCCGAGCCGGTGCCACAGGAGGAGACCATCTCGCTGCTCGACCACTACGGCCGGGTGGCGTGGATCGGCGCCGGTCTCGACGCGGAGATCAACGTGCGCATCCGGCGCGGCGGCGAGCAGGCCGCCGCCGAAGGGCCCGAGGCGCTGGCGGCCGGGGTCGACGCGGCCATCGGCGAGCTGAGCGGCAGCCTGGAGACCGCGGCCGACCGGCCGGTGCGCATCCCCTTGTGGGGACCGTGGTCGCTGCGGCTCGACGACCTGCTGATCACCCGGATGATGGAGCTGGCGGTGCACGCCGACGACCTGGCGGTGAGCGTGGGCATCCCCACGCCGGAGCTTCCCCGGAGCGCCGTGGACACCGTGGTCGACCTGCTGTCCCGCCTGGCCGTGCGCCGCCACGGCGCGACCGCCGTGCTGCGCGCCCTCAGCCGCGCCGAACGCGCCCCGGCCACCATCGCCGCCATCTGAGCCTCGTCCGACGGCCGGCGGGTTGCCGGGCCGGGGCGGCAGCCGCCCGGAGGACGGCCGGACCGGCGGCCCGTCGCCGATCCCGTCAACCGGCGGAGTAGCCGGGCCTACCGAGCGGGGCGGCCGCCGCCGGATTCGTCTACGCCCGCCGGAGCGCGGAGGCGTCCCGGCTGCGCCCAGCGGCGTAGCGCGATTGCCATCCCCCGGCCGACGACGGATGACGCGCTGACCAGCAGCATTGAGGGTGTCAGGCGGCCGGCCGACGAGCCGGCCACAAACGGTGGATCAGCAGCGAGAGAGGCACGGAACCATGACACAGGCCGCGTACGACACCGCAACCATCCCACGCACCGGCCGCAGCGCGCTCGTCCCGGTGGACGTCGACGCCGCGGTGGACGGGCCCCGGATGCTGATGGCCATCCACGAGCGCGTCGAGCGGCAGTTCGCCGCGTACGAGGACGCCGAGGGCAGCCACGCCCGCCAGCACCACGCGCTGCGCGCGATCGGCGCCGTGCTGGCCAGCCACGTGGTGCTCGAGGACGAGCTGCTCTACCCGGCGCTGCGGGCGCAGACCGGCCGCTACGACGCCGAGATCGCCCAGCAGCTCCAGCAGGACCACCTGCTGGACATGATCCTGGTGGAGCTGCGCGGCATGATCCCCAGCGACCCCGGCTACGACGCCAAGGTCCGCGTGCTCATGCAGGTCTTCCGCCAGCATGCCCGCGACGCCGAGGGACTGCTGGTCCCGGAGCTGCGGCGCCGGCTCGACCCCGCCGAGCGCGAGGTGCTCGGCCGGCGGCTGCTGGAGCGGGTCGCCACCCTGGAGGGCCGGGCCCGCTCGGGCTGGTGAGCGGCACGCCCGCCGCTACAGGTCGGGAAGCTCGTTCGGGAAGGCTGGCGCCGCGGCGGCCACGTCGTCCACGCTGGCCAGCCGGTGCAGCGGGGTGGCAGCGGTGACGACGGCAACGTGCCCGTCGAGGCGGAAGTCGATCATCCGATCGGTCGGCCGCGGCGACCGCGCGCCTGGTCGAGCTGGCGGCGGTCGCGCTTGGTGGGCCGGCCGGCGCCGCGACCGCGGAACCCGAGGCCCACCAGCGGCTCGCGGGGCGGCGGTGGCGGGCTGCGGTCGATCAGGCAGGCGGCGGCCGGTTCGGCGCCGAGCCGGCTGGCGGGCAGCTGGACCACCTCGACGATCCGCTCGCGGCCGCCGAGCCGGGCCCGGACCGTGTCGCCCACGGCGACCGGCGCGGCCGGCTTGGCGCGCACCCCGTTGATCTGCACGTGCCCGGCGCGGCAGGCCTGCGCGGCCAGCGAACGCGTCTTGGCCAGCCGCACGGTCCAGAGCCAGCGGTCGATCCTCGCACCTTCCATGCCCCGATGGTGCCACGCCGGCCGGCGGGTCGGATCAGGGGCCGGTCTCGAGCCACTCCTCGAAGGTCGGCCCGGCGATGATCGCGCCCGGGCCGGGCAGCAGGCCGCCGGAGGTGTACAGCTGGCTTTCCGGGTCGGCCGGGTCGCTGACGCCCTGGATCCTCACCGGCACGCCCCGCCGGGCCACGAACAGCTTGGCCATCTCGACCAGGTCCTCCACCCGGGGACCGGCGACCTCCACCGTCGGCGCGGCCGGTCCCGCCGCCGGCGACTCCGGCTCGGTGGCCAGGTCGGCGAGCACCTCGCCGACGCTCCGCGCGGCCACCAGCTGGGTGCGCATCTCCTGCACGTAGGCGACGTCTCCTTGCGTGCCCCACTCCAGCAGCTGCGGGACGAACTCGTGGAACTGCGCCGCACGCAGGATCCGCACCGGGATCATGCCTGCCAGCCAGGCCTGCTCGTGCGCGATCTTGGCGGCGCCGTAGCCGCCGGCGAACCGGTCGGCGGCGATGATCGACACCACCACGACCCGCCGCACCCCGGCCTTCCGGCCGGCGTCCTCGAGGTTCCTGGCCGCGGTGGTGAAGAACTCGGTGGCCGCCTGCTGCTCGGGCGAGGGGCCGGTGGCCGTGTCGACCAGCACCTCGACGCCCTCCATGGCCTCGGCCAGGCCCTTCCCGCTGATCACGTCCACGCCCTGGGAACGCGACATCGGCACGACGTCCTGTCCCCTCGCCTCGAGCACCTCGGCGACGTGCCGCCCGACCCTGCCGGTCGCCCCCGCCACCGCGATCTTCGTTGCCGCCCGCATGCTCCCGCTCCTTCAGGTCTCTCGACTGTCCCGGCCCGGCCGTTGCGGTGGCCAGGCTCGCGCTTCACTGGTAAGACGGAGCGCGACGAGGCGATGTGACCGATGACCGAGCAGGAGGTCCTGGCGGACCGGTTCGAGGCCCACCGCGCCAATCTCAAGGCGGTGGCCTACCGGATGCTCGGCTCGCTCAGCGAGGCGGACGACGCGGTCCAGGAGGCCTGGCTGCGGCTGAGCCGCTCCGACGCCGACGCGATCGACAACCTCGGCGGCTGGCTGACCACGGTGGTGGGGCGCGTGTGCCTCGACATGCTGCGCTCGCGCAGGTCGCGAGGGGAGCAGTCCCTGGACGACGTCCACGTGCCCGACCCGGTGGTGAGCCCGCCGGACGGGATCGACCCGGAGCGCGAGGCCCTGGTGGAGGACTCGGTCGGGCTGGCGCTGCTGGTGGTGCTCGACACGCTGGCGCCCGAGGAGCGGCTGGCGTTCGTGCTGCACGACATGTTCGCGGTGCCCTTCGACGAGATCGCCCCGATGGTGGGGCGCAACGCGACCGCCGCCAGGCAGCTCGCCAGCCGGGCGCGCCGCCGCGTCCACGGCGCGGCCACGCCCGACACCGACCTGGCGCGCCAGCGGGAGGTGGTCGACGCCTTCCTCAGCGCCGCCCGGGGCGGCGACTTCGACGCGCTGGTCGCCCTGTTGGACCCGGACGTGGTGCTCCGCGCCGACACCGGCGTGGGCGGCAGGCCGCTCCGCGGCGCCGCGGCCGTGGCCGGGCGGGCGCTCAGCTTCCAGCGGGTCTCGTTCGCCTCGCGGCCGGTGCTGGTCAACGGGTTCCCTGGCCTGCTGACCGTGCCGGACGGGGAGCCGATGGCGGTGATGTCCTTCACCATCGCCAGCGGCAAGGTCGTCGCCATCGACCTGCTCGCCGACCCGGAGCGCCTGCGCCGACTCGATCTGCCCGGGCTCGACGACTGAGGCGCCTAATACTCCAGCCGCACTTGCCGTTCGCGTCGCTGGTAGTGTGCGCGTCGCGCTCGGGCCTGATGGCGTCGCCGCCAGCGTGACCAGGCCAGGACCAGGCTCGGCTGCACCGGTGCTGTCCACACCAGGGCCACCAGGAGGCGGCGGACCTCGGGAACGGTGAGTGGGAGCAGGCCGAGCCCGCCGGTCAAGCCGCCGTGTCCCCCTTTGCGCGGTCGCCGCTGGTGGCCGTGGTGCGGGTGATGACCAGGAAGGCGTGGGCGAGCAGGGCCAGGGTGATGTGCCGGTACCAGCCCGGCCAGCGGCGGACCTCGTAGTGGTCCAGGCCGACCTCATTCTTGGCCTGCTGGAAGCCGTCCTCGATCGCCCACCGGGTCCCGGCCACCCGAACCAGGCCGACTAGTGAGGTGCTGGCCGGCCCGGAGCAGGCGTAATAGGCCAGCTCGCCGTCGCGGCGGCTGCGCCGGACCAGCAGCCATCGCTGCCATCGGCTGGCGGCTGGTGGGGTCAGCTGGATGCGGGTCCAGTCGTACAGCCGTCGTCCTTTGGCGCCGTAGCCGGCGCTGGCCCCCACCCAGTGTTCGGCCGGCACCGCCGCGGCCAGCTGCGCGGCGCTCACCTTCGTCGGCCCGTCACCGACCGCCAGAAGCTCGCTGGACTTGATGGCCAGCACGTGGGCCATCCCGCGGCCCTCCAGCCACCCCCGGAGCGCTGGGTCCTGGCCGTAGACCTCATCGGCGGTCACCCAGGAGGCCGGCACCTCGGCATCCAGGGCCCGCCCCAGCATGACCTGGGCCAATTGCGGCTTGGTCCGGAACCCGACCTGGTCAGGCACCCGGGCGGCCCGACACCGTACCCGATCCTCGGTCCATGCCTTGGGCAAGTACAGCTCCCGGTCGATGAACGCCCGCCCCCTGGGACTGGCGTAGGCGAGGAAGACGCCGAGCTGGCAGTTGTCGACCTTGCCAGCCGTACCTGAATACTGGCGCTGCACCCCCACCGAGGTCGTGCCCTTCTTGAGGAACCCGGTCTCATCCACCACCAGCACCGCGCCAGGGTCGCCCAGCTGCTCCACCACATAGGCCCGCAGGTCATCCCGGACCAGATCTGGGTCCCACCCGGCGGTGGCTAACAACCGCTGCATCCCATCCGGGGTGGCCTCCCCGGCATGCTCGGCCAGCTGCCAACCGTTCTTTCGCCCCACGTTGCCGACCAGCCCACGCAGGTACGCCAGCACCCGCCGGCGTGGCTCCGCCCGGGCGAACCGACCCGCGATCCGAGCGTGCACCGCCTCCAGCCCCGACGCCCACGCCCGCACTTCCTCGAGCTCAGTCCTCGCCCCATCGGCGTCCGGCACGGTCCCTCGCCCTCCTGACGTTCGGCGTCCCGAGGGAGCGTCTGGAGGGCTATCAGCAGGTCTCGTACGGTCATGCGCCCAGCGTAGCGACTTAGCCGCGGCTGGTGCCGCTGATCAACGGCGCTGACCTCAGCCCACCACCACATCCATCTCGACCGCCGCGCCCAGCGGCAGGGCGGCCACGCCGATCGCGGTGCGGGCCGGGTAGGGCTCGGCGAAGTGCCTGCGGTACACCTCGTTCATCGCGCCGAACTGCGACATGTCGGTCAGGTAGACCCCGACCCGGATCACGTCGTCCAGGTCCTTGCCGATCGCCGCCAGAGTCGCCGCGATGTTGCGCAGGATCTGGTCGGCCTGCTGGGCGACGTCGCCGTCGATCAGCTCGCCGGTGGCGGGGTTCTGGGCCACCTGCCCGGACAGGAAAAGCAGCCCGCCGCCGCGCACGGCCACCGAGAACGGCAGGCCCGATGGTGGCAGCTGGTCACTGGTAACGGCGTCACGTGTCATGGTCGGTGAGTTCCTTTCCCTTATGTGCTGGGCCGTTGGATTTTTCGTCAGGACTACCGGGACCCCTCTATCCGGCCGTCCGCGGCCGGCGTGACCGGGATCCTGGATCCCCGGCGGGACCCGGGCTGCTGCGCTGCCAGCCGGGTTGACCGCTTCAGGTGAGCTGCCAGCCGACGCCGCTGGGTGTGGCGGGCTTCACGGGCCCGCCGCGCCTGACCGGCCTCGGTAATCAGATCCCGGATGCGCTCGGCGGCGAGCTGCCGCAGGATATCTGGATGCATGGTGCCCTCCTCGCGGGGGTCGATCTTCGTTAACCGGTATCGAGCTGGCGTCCCGGAATCGGGGTCGGCCCACAATGGAACGGCCATTGGCGATAGCGGGCCGGGAGTCGCCGGGTTACCGCCTGTGGCCGCCGCTGCGCCTGCTGCCTGCGTGCCGCCCGCCGCGGCGGATGGGCCGGGGATGTTGCTGAGGCTCTGGTATTCGATGGCGCATTCCCCAGCCAGGACCGCTGCTGCTCACTATCGCTGCTCCAAGGCTGGTCACCGGGCCGGGAGCGATCGCGGTAGCCCGAACCACGGCAGCACGCTGGCCTCGAAGCGGGTCATGGCGCAGATCCGGTCGCCGGCCAGGGTGAGGACGTAGAAGCCGGCCGCGTGGCGGATTCCGGCCGGGACGCATAGGTATGCCCCGAACGCGGGCTGGCCGTTGGCTCGGGTCGGCACGAGGTCGAACCTGCGGCCCGCGCCGAACTGGCGAGCCCAGTAGCGGGCCACGGCGTCTCGGCCCTCGTATCCGAATGGCTCCGGAGGCATCGCGATGAAGACATCGTCGGTCAGCAGGGCTACCAGCGCCTCCAGATCGGCCGACTCCCACGCGCGGGCGAACATGGCCACGATCGCGTCCTCGGCGGGCGAGCCTGCGGCGGGCGGCGGCTGGTGGCCGGCGGCTTGCTGCCGGCGCTGCAGGCTAGCGCGGGCTCGTTTCAGGGCGCTGTTGACCGATTGGACGGTCACCTCCAGCATCTCGGCCACCTCGCTGGCGTGGAATCCGAGGACGTCGCGCAAGATGAGGACGGCGAGCTGGCGCGGCGGAAGCACCTGCAGGGCGGCCACGAAGGCCAGCGAGATGGCTTCACTCTGCTCGTAGCGGGCCTCTGGCCCGAGCGGCTGGTCGACGGCGTCCTCGAGGAACGCGTCAGGAAACGGCTGCAGCCAGACGGCCTCGTCGCGCGGGGTCGGCACGGGCGCTTCGAACTGCGACATGTCCCACTCCCTGGCCGGGCGCCGGCTCGCCGCGCGGCGCGCGTTGAGGCACCGGTTGGTGGCGATCTTGTACAGCCAGGTGCGCAGCGAGGCGCGTTCCTCAGTGAATCCGCCGATGCCTTGCCAGGCGGCCAGCATCGTCTCCTGGACGGCGTCCTCGGCGTCGGCGAAGGAGCCGAGCATCCGGTAGCAGTGCACCTGCAGCTCCCGCCGGTGCGACTCGGCCAGCTCCCGGAAAGCCTCGCCATCCCCGGCCCGCGCCCGGGAGAGCAGATCGGCTGTCACCATCCTGCGCACCTTCCTTCCGCACCACGTCGTCCCTCCGCCCGGTGTGTACACCGCCCACGGTGCGAACTGGGCGGCTCGCGGGCGCCCAGCTTCCTGGTGCCGCGGTGTATGCACCACCGACCGCCCGGACGACCCGCCCACCGGATCGTGCCGCGGCAGCTGGCAACAACCCTGGAAGGTCGACGATGGAATCGTCCGCATCGGCCGGGCGCGCCGGTGTCCGCCGTTCTCGATCCGCGCCGCCGCGGGCGCCGATGAACGTGCGAGTCTCAGGCAAGCTGGGGAAAGCAGCCAACCGCAGGAAGCAAGTGAGCAGGACGCTCGCTCGTGTGTTCGGCGTCTGGCGGA
>DASVXQ010000364.1:0-2674 GCA_036392615.1 Actinomycetes bacterium
CGGCCCGGGGCGGGCGGGCCGGCGAGGTCCCCAGGCCGTCGCCCGGCGCCAGCAGCGCCGCCGGCGGGCGGCTCGCGTGGCGCCGCACCACCGCGAGGACCGTGCCGCTGAGCAGCTCCGACGCCTCCAGCCGGGTGGCGCCGTCGAGCAGCAGCGCGTGCACGCGGCGCAGCCTGGAGGCGAGCGCCTCGTCCCGCGCCACCGGCGCGGCGAACAGCGGCAGGCCGCCACCGCCCGCGTCCGCCAGCACGTCGCCGACCAGCTCCGGCGGCAGGTGGAGCATGCGGTAGGTGAAGCCGGCCGGGCCGCCGGTGTGCCCGTCGTGCGGGTCGTCCGGGTTGAAGGTCATCAGCATCCCGGCGTGGCTGGTGTGGGTCGCGCCCCGGCAGCGGAACGCCTGCGCGCCCTGCTCGGTGACCCCGAAGGAATAGGTGTCGTGGCTGTGGCGGTCGTAGACGTGCTGGTCGAAGTGGGCGCGCATGGCCTCGACCGGCGGGTCGGCCACCCGCCGGTAGCTGGCCCACTCGGTCGACCGGCGCGCGGCCCCCGGCCGGCTGGCCGCACCAACGTTCAAGACGACCACCTCGCACCACGGCTAGCTTCAGCGCGGTCCCACCCGCTGCCGGAAGGAGAGCGGTGCGCTTCGACACCAAGATAGCCATCGTGGTCCGCGAGGACCTCGAGACCTGGCAGAAGCTGAACGTCACGGCGTTCCTGTCCGCGGCGATTGGCGCCGCGTCGGACGGCGTGATCGGCGAGCCCTACGAGGACGGCTCCGGGCGCAAGTACCTGGCCATGCTGGTCCAGCCGGTGATGGTCTTCCGCGCGTCCGCCGAGCAGATCCGGGCGGCCTACGAGCGCGCGGTGGCGCGCGACGCGCGCCTGGCGATCTTCACCGAGGAGCTGTTCGCCACGGACAACGACGTCGACAACCGCGCCGCGGTGGCCGCGGTCCCGACCGGGGACCTGCGGCTGGTCGGCCTCGCCCTGCACGAGGACCGCCGCGTGGTCGACAAGGTCCTGCGCGGGCTCGAGCTCCACCCCTAGGGGAATGGTCAGCTCGCCGCGCTCCGGGGGTGGCCCGCGGCGTCCGGCGCGCCGGCGGCCAGCACCTCGCGGAGCTGGTCCGGGCTGATGTTGCCGCCGCTGGCGATCAGGCCGACCCGCCTGCCCGCCAGCCGGGAGCGCAGCCGCAGCGCGCCGGCCAGCGCCGCGGCCCCGGCCGGCTCGACCAGGTTGCGGGTCAGCTCGATCATCCGGTAGGTCGCCTCGCGCAGCTCCCGCTCCTCGACCAGCACGAAGTCGTCGAGGCGCTGCCACAGGATCCGCTGCGGCAGCTCGAAGGCGGTGCGGGTCGCCAGACCCTCGGCGAAGGTGCCCATCTTGTCGGCGATCAGCGCCTTGGCGGACCAGGACCGGTGGGCGGCCGGGGCGGCCGCGCTCTGGACGCCGATCACCTCGGCGGGGATCCCGAGCGTGCCGGCGACCAGGCAGGCGCCGGCCGCGCCGCTGCCGCCACCGATCGGCACGATCAGCGTGTCGAGGTCGGGCCGCGCCTCGACGATCTCCAGCGTCTCGGTGCCCACCCCGGCGATCAGCAGCGGCTCGTCGCCCGAGTGCACGTAGCGCAGGCCGCCCGAGGCGGCCAGCCGCTCGCAGTGCTCGCGTGCCTCGTCGAAGTCCGCGCCCGCCACCACGATGCGCGCGCCCAGCGAGCGCATCGAGTCGAGCTTGACCGGGTTGGCGCCCTCCGGGACGCAGACGGTGGCCGGCACGCCGAACAGCCGCGCGGCGTAGGCGATCGACTGCCCGTGGTTGCCGGTCGAGGCGGTGATCACGCCGCGGGCGCGCTCGGCCGCATTGAGCTGGGAGATCAGGTTGATGCCGCCGCGCACCTTGAAGGCGCCGATCGGCTGGTGGTTCTCGTGCTTGACCCAGACCTCCGCACCGACCAGGCGGTCCAGCGACGGGTAGTTGTGCAGCGGGGTCGGCTGGAGGTAGGGCGCGATGCGGCGCCTGGCCTCCAGGACGTCGGCGAAGGTTGGGATCCGCACCCGTGTCCTCTCGGTCGCCGTCGGGGGGCCGCCCGCCCGGCAACGAACCGGTGGGCGGCGTCGGCGTGATTTCCTCGGGAAAATTATGGGAGCGCATTTGCTGGAACCGTCAAGTCCTGCGAACGCTTCGAGTTTCCTGGCGACCGTACGCCACCAGTGGCGACGCCGCGCCCCAGCTGCCCCGCGACGAGCCGCGTCGTGCCGTGCCGGCGCGCTGGCCGGCGCCGTGCTTTGCGGATCGTGATTTCTTCACCTACCCTCTGGCTGGGCCATTATGGACATCCGCGAGAGCACTGTCGTACGCGCCTGGGGAGGTACCTGACCGCATGGTGTCGGACAAGGAAGCCCAGCCAGACGGGGTACGCGAGCTCGTCGCCAAGGGCAAGGAACGGGGCTTCCTCACCACCGAGGACATCCTCGATGCACTCGCTCCCCTCGACCCCACTCCCGAGCAGATCGACGCCGTGTACATGCTGCTCCAGGACGAGAACATCGAGGTCGTCGAGATGGTCGACGAGCTCGACGCGGAGGAGTTCGCGCGGGAGGCGCGTTCGGCCAGGGACGAGGAGCTGGCGCTCAAGGCGCCGACCAACGACCCGGTGCGGATGTACCTCAAGGAG
>DASVXQ010000365.1:0-11331 GCA_036392615.1 Actinomycetes bacterium
GCCGCGGCCGTGAGCACGGCGCCGGCCATGGAGCGCGCGCCGGCGCCTTCCCGCGCGGCGGCGCTGGCGCGGCGGCACTGGCTGATCCTGGCGATCCTGCTGGCGGGCGTCGCCCTGCGCGTGCTGGCGCAGCTCGCCTACAAGCCGCTGCTGCTCTACATCGACTCCTACGTCTACCTCGGCAACCTGCACAAGCTCGACCCGGCCGGCGACTATCCGATCGGCTACCCGCTGTTCCTGCGGCCGCTGCTGTGGCTCGGCAACCTGGCGGTGGTCGCGGCCGTGCAGCACCTGCTCGGCCTCGCCATGGGCGTGGTCATCTACCTGCTGCTCCAGCGGCGCGGCGTGCGCCCCTGGCTGGCGGCGCTGGCGGCCGCGCCGGTGCTGCTGGACGCCTACCAGGTCCAGATCGAGCAGAACCTGATGGCCGACACGCTGTTCGAGGCGATGCTGGTCGCCGTGGCCGCCACGCTCACCTGGCGGCGGCGCCCGGGCTTCGTGGCGGCGGCGGTGGCCGGAGTGCTGCTCGGCGCCGCCGTGGTGGTGCGGCTGGTGGGCGAGCCGCTGGTGCTGGTGGCGATGCTGTTCGTCGCGCTGGCCGGCAGCGGCCGCTGGCGGCGGCTCGCGCTGGCGCTGACCGTGGCCGCCTGCTTCGCGGTGCCCGTCGGCGCCTACGCGGCCGACTACCGGCTCCACACCGGGGCGCTCGGCATCTCCAGCACCGGCGGCGGCGCGGCCTACGGCCGGGTGATCGCCTTCGCCGACTGCTCCAAGCTCGGCCTGCCCGACTACGAGCGCGTCCTCTGCCCCACCCAGCCGCCAGGCAGGCGGCCGCTCTCGGACTACCTGGTGCACGCGCCCAACGCGCCGCGCTTCAAGCTGGTGCCGCCGCCCGGCATGACCAACGCGCAGGTCGAGCGGGACTTCGCCAGGCGCGTTCTGCTGCACCAGCCGTGGCAGGTCCTCGCCGCGGTGGGCACCGACTTCCTCAAGGGCTTCGCGCCCGCCAGGATCACCTTCGCCGGCGACGTGGCGGTCGACCGCTGGCACTTCCCGCTCGACTACCCGATCTGGCTGCCCGGCTACAGCCTGCGCGAGGCCAGGCACGCGGTGGACCGCTTCGGCGGCGGCGGCCCCTCGGTGTCGCGGCCGCCGGCCGAGGTGCTGCGGGGCTACCAGCGCTTCGGCTACCTGCCGGGGCCGCTGGTGGCGCTGGCACTGCTGGCCGGGCTGCTGGGCGCGCTCGGCGCGCGTCGCGGCGCCGACCCCTCCCAGCGCGCCGCCAGCCTGCTGTACAGCCTGATGGGCGCCGGGGTGCTGCTCAGCGCGGCCACCTTCGAGTTCTCCTGGCGCTACCAGCTGCCCGGGCTGGTGCTGCTGCCGATGGCCGGCGCGCTCGGGCTGACCATCCTGTTCCCGGGGCGGCGGCGCCCGCCGGTGCCGGCCTTCCCCGACGAGGCGGACAGCGCCGCGCTGCGGGACTTCCAGCAGCGGTACGGCGCGGTCAGGCTGGCGCCCATCGTGGTGGTGATCGCCGCCTACAACGAGGCGGAGGCGATCGGGCCGGTGCTCGACGCGATCCCCGGCCGCTGCCGTGGGCTGGAGGTCGACGCGCTGGTGGTGGTCGACGGCGCCGGCGACGCCACCGCCGAGGTGGCGCGCCGCCACGGCGCCCACGTCTGCGACGTGCCGGTCAACCGCGGCCAGGGCGCGGCGCTGCGGCTCGGCTACCACATCGCCCGCCAGGCCGGCGCCCGCTACGTCGTGACCACCGACGCGGACGGCCAGTACGACCTCGGCGAGCTGCCGCTGCTGCTGGAGCCGCTGCTCGCCGACCGGGCCGACTTCGTCACCGGCTCCCGCGCGCTGGGCGGCAACCACGGCGCGGCGCCGGTGCGCCGGCTCGGCTCGGTGGTGTTCGCCTGGCTGGTGTCGGCGCTGACCGGCCAGAGGGTCAGCGACACCTCCTTCGGCTTCCGCGCGATGAAGGCGCCGGTGACCGCCGCGGTGACCCTCGCCCAGCCGCAGTACCAGTCGGCCGAGCTGCTCATCGGCGTGCTGGCCCGGGGCTTCCGGGTGCTGGAGCAGCCGATGACCATGCGCGCCCGCACGGCCGGGCGCAGCAAGAAGGGCAACAGCCTGGTCTACGGCTGGAGCTACGCCCGGGTGGTGCTCGGCACCTGGCTGCGGGAGCGCAACCCGCGTGCCGGCGTCAGCGCCGCTCAGACGACCCCACGCTCGGCGCGGCGTTCGGCGACCGCGCCGGTGGACCGCTGAACACCACCCGCTCGAACAGCAGGAACTTGAGCAGGAACACCGCGCCGTACGGCAGCAGGTAGGCCATGCCGACCAGCGCGACCTGGAAGGAGCGCGGGGTCGCCAGGCCGCGGACCCAGTCGTCGGCCAGCCCGCTGAGCGCGGTGGCCGCGACCGCCGTGCCGATCACCACCACGACGTAGGGCAGCACCTCGCGGCCGAGCCGCGGCCGGCCGCGCCGCTGCCAGGTCCAGCGGCGGTTGAGGGTCCAGTTGGGGATCGCGCCGGCCACGAAGGCGACCACGCCGGCCAGCCGGGTGCCGGCGCCCGCCACGCCGTAGACCACCAGGAACGCCAGCTCGCTGATCACCGTGGCGACCGCGGACCCCGCGGTGTACTTCGCCAGCCGCACCGCCAGCGGCCGCCGCCACAGCGGCGCCTTGTCCCCGGCCGCGCCCTGGACCACACCACCCTCCCAACCCGGTCGATCCGCCGCCGGCGGCACCCGGGATGCCGAATCGGCGCTTGGCCTATTAGCCTCTTATCGGTTCCTCACGAGAGTATCCGGGTATGGCAGAGCGCGCCGCGTGCCACCCCCACCCTGGCGTCGATGCCGCGGCGAGGCACACAGCACCATCGTTGGGGACAGACGGGTTGGAAGCGACAAGGAGTGACGCATGCGAATTCTCGTGCTCGGCGGCGACGGGTACCTCGGCTGGCCGACTGCCCTGCACCTGTCGGACCGCGGACACCAGGTCGCGGTGGCCGACAGCTTCGTCCGGCGCCAGTACGACCACGAGCTCGGCGTGTGGAGCCTGGTCCCCATCGAGCCGCTGCACGTCCGCACGCGCGTCTGGCACGAGGTGTCCGGCAAGTCGATCGGCGCCTTCGTCGGCGACCTGACCGACGCGGAGTTCACCTACCGGATCGTGCGCGACTTCCGGCCCGACACGATCGTCCACTTCGCCGAGCAGCGCTCCGCGCCCTACTCCGAGATCGACCGCAAGCACGCCGTCTACACCCAGGTCAACAACGTCGTCGGCACGCTCAACCTGCTCTACGCCATCGCCGAGATCGACCGCGACATCCACCTGGTCAAGCTCGGCACCATGGGAGAGTACGGCACCCCCGACATCGACATCGAGGAGGGCTGGCTCGAGGTCACCCACAAGGGCCGCAGCGACCGGATGCTCTACCCCAAGCGGCCCGGGTCCTTCTACCACCTGTCCAAGGTGCACGACAGCCACAACATCGAGTTCGCCTGCCGCGCCTGGGGGCTGCGCGCCACCGACCTGAACCAGGGCATCGTCTACGGCCAGCAGACCCCGCAGACCGCCAGGGACCCCCGGCTGGCGACCCGCTTCGACTACGACGCCATCTTCGGCACCGTGCTGAACCGCTTCGTGGTGCAGGCGGTCCTGGGGCAGCCGCTGACCGTCTACGGCGAGGGCGGCCAGACCCGCGGCGTGATCGACATCCGCGACACCGTCGAGTGCATCCGGCTCGCCTCGGAGCAGCCCGCCGAGGCGGGCGAGTTCCGGGTGTTCAACCAGATGACCGAGAGCATGTCGGTGGCGGAGATCGCCAAGGTCATCTCCAGCGCCTACCACAAGCCGGTGGAGATCGACTACCTGGAGAACCCGCGGGTGGAGGCCGGCAAGCACCACTACAACGTGGTCTATACCGGCCTGATGGAGCTCGGCCTGGAGCCGCACCGCCTGTCGGACACGCTGATCAACTCGCTGTTCGAGATTGCCGAGCGCCACCGCCACCGCGCCGACCTGGCCGCCCTGCGCCCCACCGTCGACTGGCGCAGGACCTCCAGCACCCCCCGCGCCGGCATGACCGGCGAGCTGACCGACCCGGGCTAGAGCACCGCGCGCCCCGGCCCGCCGCGGCGGCTCAGTCCTCGCCGATGTCCTCGTTCCAGATCTCCGGGTGCCGCTCGATGAACTGGTCCATGAGGTCCACGCAGGAGGCCGAGTCGACCACGACGACCTCGACGCCGGACTCCCGCAGCCAGTCGACGCCGCCCTGGAAGTGGCGGTCCTCGCCGACGATGACCCGCGGGATGCGGAACTGGCGGATCAGGCCGCTGCAGTACCAGCACGGAGCCAGCGTGGTGACCATGGTGGTACCGCGGTAGCTCCGCTGCCTGCCGGCCCGGCGAAAGGCGTCGGTCTCGCCGTGGATCGAGGGGTCGTCCTCCTGGACCCTGCGGTTGCGGCCCCGTCCCAGCAGGCTGCCGTCGGCTCCGTAGAGGGCGCCGCCCACCGGCACGCCGCCCTCGGCAAGCCCGATCCCGGCCTCCTCGATGGCGACCGACAGCATCTGCTCGACGGCTGGTGTGGCGTGCTCCATCGCTCCCCTCCTCAGGGGTTGGTGGGCAGGTTGAGGATGCGGACGGCGTTGGCTCCCAGGATTCCCTGCTTCTCCGCGTCGGAGAGCAGCGGCAGCAGCATGACCAGCTCGACCGTCCGGTCCAGGTCGTACCAGGGGAAGTCGGTGCCGAGCATGACCCGCTCCGGTCCGATCCGCTGGATCATGCGGGCGAGCTGCTCGTCGGTCGGCGCTCCTGGCGCCCCGGTCCACTCGATGATCTCGCAGAGGTCGAACGCCACCCGGGGGAAGGCCTCCGCCAGGGCGACGGTCTGCTGCCAGCTCCCGCCGCCGAGATGGGCGAGGACCACCTCGAGGCGGGCGTGCCGCTCGAGCACGGGCGCGAACGCCCGCGGCTCGGCGAACGCCATCGGGCCCTTGGCCGAGCCGGTGTGGGACAGCACCACCAGGCCCAGCTCCTCGCAGGCGGCGTACACCTGGTGCATGCGCGGATCGTTCGGCTCGAACCGCTGCGCCACCGGGTGCAGCTTGACACCGCGTGCCCCCCGGGCGGCCATGTCGCGCAGGTGCTCGACGTTCTGCCCGGGCGAGAGCGCCCACGGGTCCACGCCGACGTACGGGGTCAGCCGTGGGATCGGGGCGAGCGCGTCGACCAGCCACCGGTTCGAGGCCCGGAAGCGCTCGGCCATGCTTGCGTCGATCTCGGCCGCCGCCCGCGCCCGCTCCTCGGCCTCCACGTCTTGCGGCAGCATCGCCAGCGCCTCGTCCCGGAAGAGGTCGACGCTCAGCAGGTTGACCGCCACGCCGTGCTGGAACCCTGCCTTCTCCATGGCGAGGAGCGCCTCGTCGACCGTCCCGTTGGAGCGGCTGAACCTAACGCCATCCTTTGCGCCGTACTCCCAGATCTCATAGCCGCTCTTCCACCATGCGCCGGACTCCGCGGACGGGTACAGGTGCATGTGGACGTCGACCTTGATCGGCTCGGTCATGACGTCCTCCTCAGGCGCCGCCGGCCGCCCGCGCGGCGGCCGCACGCCGCTCGGCGCGGACCTCCCGCGCCGAGCGCCACCAGGGCTGGTCGCAGATCCGGCCGAGCGCCTCCACCAGGACGTGCGCGGCCAGGTAGGAGGTGAGCCCGGTGGGGACGTCGAGCAGCGGGTTGACCTCGACCAGGTCGAGGCCGATCACCTCGGTCCGCTCGGCGATCGCGGCGATCGCGTCCCGGAGCTCCGCGTAGCTCATGCCGTTGGGCTCCGCCGAGACACAGCCCGGCGTGAGCGAGATGTCGAGCACGTCGATGTCGACGCTGACGTAGCAGCGCGCTCCCTCCGGCACGCCCTCCAGGACCGCGTCGACCGGACGGTCGCGGAACTCCTCCATGGTCACCACCCGGTTGCCGTCGCGCAGGGACTCCTCGTGCATCACCCGGGTGTTGCGGATGCTACGGATGCCGACCTGGTTGATCGACCGGACGTTCGGCATCATGCGGATGTGCCGGAAGGCGTGCTGGTTGGTGTACTCGAGCCCGTGGATGAACGGCATGTAGTCGATGTGCGCGTCGAAATGGATGACGTGGAACGGCTGCTCCCGCTCGAACGCCCGGACCACCGGATAGGTGATCGCGTGGTCGCCGCCCAGCGCCACCGGGATGGCGCCCCGCTCGATCACCCGGCGGGCCAGCTCGGTGATGTTGGCGAAGGTGCCGACCACATTGGTGGGCAGCACGTCGGCGTCGCCGACGTCGGCGATCCGCCGCTCGACCATCTCGCGCTCGAGGTACTGCCTTCGGGTCGCGGGGTCGTAGTAGCCGAGCCCGTCGGTGACGAACCGCAGCGAGTGCTCGCGGACCGAGCGGGCGCCGAACCTCGAGCCCGGCATGTAGGGCGAGCCCTCGTCGGTCGGCGCGCCGAGGATCGCGATGTCGGCGTCGAGACCGGACAGATCGTCGCAGACCGTCGCCCTGAGGAACGAGGGGATCCCGACGAACGGGAAGTTCAACCGGCCACTGCTGCCCTCACCCTGGTCCATCCGACGACCTCCTCGAGCCCGGATCGTGCTGTCGGCTATGCTGGCGCCCCGCCGCGCCGGGCGCGGCCCGTCACCCCGGGGGAATCATGCGGGATGCGTTCGTGCTGGTGCCGGCCCGCGAGGCGCGGGCGGTCCGGGTGCGGCCCGGCGGCCGCGTCCGCGTGGTCGACGTCGAGGGCGGGCAGGTGGTGGACCTGTTCGCCTTCGCCGCCGGCGACGTCAGCGAGCACGCCAGCGCCGAGCACACCAGGATCCACGTCAACCGGCTGTTTCCACGGGTGGGCGAGTCCTTCGTGACCAACCGCCGTCGCCCGATCCTCCACTTCGAGCGGGACGACTCCCCCGGCGTGCACGACATGCTGTGCGCGGCCTGCGATCCGGCCCGCTACCGGCTGCTCGGCGTCGACGGTTGGCACCCGTCCTGCCAGGAGAACCTCCAGCGCGCCATGGCGGCGCTGGGCCACGCCGACATCGCGGCGCCCCAGCCGGTCAACCTGTTCATGGCCGTCCGGGTCGAGCCGGACGGATCCCTCACCTGGGGCGCGGCGCCCACGAAGGCGGGCGACAGCGTCGTCCTGCGCGCCGAGATGGACTGCGTCGTGGTGGCGTCGGCCTGCCCGCAGGACCGCAACGAGATCAACCACTACCGGCCAACGCCCATCGGCATCGAGCTCCTCGGGAATGCCAGCCTCCTCAGTCCCCCGACACCACCATCGCCTTGACGCAGACCTTGTCACGGCTGGCCTGGATCGCCTTCTCGGCGTCCTCCACACCGAAGGTGTGGGTCACCAGGTCCTCGAACGGGTAGCGGTCCGCGTACCGCGACAGGAACGCGAGCGACGTGCCGATCTGGGCGTTGGGGTAGGCGTAGGAACCGAGGACGTCCACGTCCAGGTTCACGATGTCCTGCGGGTTGAGCGCCATGGTGCCGTTGTCGGTGAAGTGACCAAACTCGACCACCCGCCCGCCCTTGCGCACCAGCCGGAGCGACTCGGCGAAGGCGACCGGCAGGCCGACCACCTCGACCACCACGTCGGCGCCGAGCCCGTGCGTCATCGACCGCACCGCCCGGACGCGGTCCTCCACCTCGCGGACCTCCTCGAGTGAGAGGACCTCGTCGAAGCCGAAGCGCTTGGCCATCTCCAGGCGCAGCGGGATGCGGTCGATGCCGATGATCGGGCCGGCGCCCATGGCGCGGGCCGCCGCGCCGGTCAGGATCCCGATGGGGCCCAGTCCCTGCACCACGACCGACGCTCCCAGACCGACGCCCTCGCCCGCCCACGGCATGCCGGGCGCGAACGCCCGCTCGAGCGCCCGCGTCCCGCAGGCGATGGGATCGGCCAGCGCCGCCATCTTCAGGCTGACGTTGGCGGGCAGCTTGAACAGCCAGGTCTGCGGCAGCAGGTACAGCAGGTCGCTGTATCCGCCACGAACGTGCGGCGCATGGTCCGCCCCCAGGGTGATGCCGTAGATGTCGACCGCCTGGCAGAGGTTCTGGCGCTGTGGCACGAACCGGCAGTAGTAGCAGGTCCCGCAGGCCAGCGTGGTGCCGACCGCCACAGCCTCGCCGGGCCGCAGGTCGCGGCCGTACACGTCCCGCGCCGGGAAGTCCGGGCCCCAGCCCTCCAGCACGCCGGCGAACTCGTGCCCCATGACCAGCGGCATCGGGACCTCCAGGTGCCCGCTGTACATGTGGGGGTCCGTGCCGCACACCCCGCAATGGGTCGGCCGCAGCAGCGCCCCGTCGCGCGGCGGCGCCGACTCCGGAAAGCTCCTGAGCTCGAGCGTGCCCGGAGCGGTCAGCACCGCCGCGCGGATCATCGCCGCCTCCTCCTCTCGAAGCGACCGGTCGGTCTAGGAGCCGGCGACGGAGGGTGGCGCGACCATCTCCTGGGCGGGGACGGTCGCCCGGCCCCGCATGCCCACCAGGTAGACGGCCCCGGCAACCACCATGCCGACCAGCCAGGAGAGGTCGGCCCCCTCCAGCAGGTGCTTGGAGACGAGGCCCTGCAGCGGCGTCACCAGCCCGAACTCGAACATCCACCCGGCCACCAGGCCGATCACGAAGGCCCCGACGCCGACCCAGTTCACGTCACCGTAGACGCTGCGCCGCGGGTCGGCGTAGAGCTGCTCCACGTCGATCTGCTGCCTCCTGAGCAGGTAGAAGTCCGCCAGGATCACGCCAGCCCACGGCGACATCCAGAGGATCAGCCCGACCATCCAGTTGTCGAAGCTCTGCGCGAACGAGGGCGCGCGCAGGAAGTAGAGGGTCACCGCGTAGCCCACCACGCCGGCGAGGATGCCCAGCGCGGTCCGGGACGCCCGGATGCCGGCGCTGACCGCGGCCAGGGCCGAGGAGTAGACGTTGAGGATGTTGGTGGCGATCGGCCCGTGGAGCACCATCAGCATCACCAGCACCGCGACGACGCCCCCGAACACCGACGAGACGAGTTTCGCCGGGTCGGCGGACTGGCTGACGCTGGCGATGGTCGCGCCGAGAATGGCCAGCCACACCGTCGGGACGAATATCCCGAAATAGCTGTACCAGAACACCGTCCTGGACGGGACGCTTCTGGGCACGAATCGCGAGTAGTCCGACGCCCAGGTCACCCACGAGATTCCCCAGCCGACGCCGATCGCGGTGATCAGTCCGGTGATGCTGGAGAAATGCGCCGCGCCGGTGAGCTTGGTGGCCAGGTGCCAGTCGACCACGCCCGGCCGCGACCAGGCCAGCACGCTCATCAGCGCCATGATCGCCAGCGTCACCGGGACGGTGTACTTCTCGAAGGTGCGGATCAGGTAGAAGCCGTACACGCCGATGGCGACCTGGATGGCCATGATCAGCGTCACGACGATGAACTTGACCGCGAAGGTGTCCTTGACGCCGAAGTGGCCGAGGATCGCCACCGCCAGGATCACCGGGAAATACGTGTTGACCCCGATCCAGGCCATCGTCATGAGGAACTGGATCCACGCCGACAGGTAGCCGCCCCGGCGGCCGAACGCCGAGCGGGAGAGGACCATCTGGTTGACGCCCGTCTTGTGGCCCATCACCGTCATCGCCGCGAAGATCGCGCAGCCGATGACATTGCCGATGACCACGATCAGGATGGTCTCCACCAGGCCGAGGCCGAGGACGATCCCGAGCGCCCCGAGGACCCAGTTGATCGGCGCGATGTTGGCGCCCGCCCAGATCCACATCTGCTGCGGGCCGGTCGAGTCCTTGTCCTGCTCCGGAATCGGCTCGATGCTGTGCGCGTCGAGCCGCACTTCCGAGGTTCTCGCTTCTGCCATGTCTCCCTCCGAGTGCCCACCGGTCCACGAATTGGCCGGGCCTGTCCCGATCGGATTGATTGGGAGTGTCCAATGGCGTACACGGGGTTTCGTCCCGGCTAGCTAACGGCCTGGCATCCGACCAGTGCAAGGGGAAGAGTTTGCAATCGCCCACCAATTGTGGGCCGCGGAATTGTCAAAGGTTGTGGCTCCCCGCCGCCTGGGCCACGGCGGGCTCCTGGCAGGGATCGGAATTCAGGCGCGCCGCCCAGGCGAGGTCGACCGGTCGCGGCCTGGCGCCGGCCGCGTCGAGGTCGAGCAGGTCGTGCGGGTTCCGGCTGGTCATGGCCACCACGTCCGGCTCGCTCAGGCCCTTCTCGAAGACCGTCTGGGCGAAGATCCGCAGGGCCTCCGACGGCATCGGGTTGTGGCGCTGGCCGGTGTCGGACACCAGCAGGCAGCGCGAGGCGCCGACCCGCCTGACCGCCGCGACGATCTTCTCCGGCGCGGCGTACTGCCAGGCCGGCGAGATGGTGCAGTAGCCGAACTCCGGCATGGCGCCCAGGCGCGCGACCTCCTCGACGGTGTCGAGGTCGAGGTTGGGCACCTTGAAGAACGGGTGGGTGACCACGATCTTCTCGACGCCGACGTCGCGCGCCTCCTTGACCAGCGCGACGATCTCGGCCGGCGAGAGGTGGCAGGTGCCGAGGATGGCCTGGTGCTCGGCGACCAGCGCGAGCACCTCCTTGACGACCGGCTTGAGCCGGCCGTCCGCCTCGGTGACCCAGATGCCCTCGCCTCCGGCGCGGCCGCCGCCCTGGGCGTCGTAGCCGCCGGTGCCGCCGTGGACCTGGGCGTGGTAGCCGGCGTCGATGGTCGGCATCCAGACCTCCTTGCCGCCCAGCCGCAGCGCCGCCTCGACCGCCGCGGGGTTGATGCCGCCGACGTAGGAGTTGAGCACCACGCCGCCGAACACGCGGATGCCGGGCACGACCCGCTGGACCAGGTAGGCACGCGACACGGTGCTCTCGTGGTGGCACTTGAGCACCAGCGCCGCAAGGCCCGCGTCCCGCGCCGCCACGGCGATGTCGATGTCGTCGGCGAGCCGCGGGAAGAGGTCGGGGTAGGGATGGCAGTGCAGGTCGATGGCGCCGTCGAGGCTGATCAACGGCCCCCCGTACGGAGCTGTGGCCATGGTGGGCTCCCTGGTGGTGAAGGCGCGCTCAGGGCGCGGAGCGGATGGACGATCAGGTGCCGGCGACGATGCGCCGGTAGGCGTCGGGGTCGGTGGCGCCCTCCGTGCAAAGCAGCAGGACGCGAGCGTCCGCCCCCAGGCCGGTGGCGCGGCGGACCTCCTGCGCGTCCGGCCCGGCGGTCAACTCGGCCAGGCCGGCGAGCGACGCGGCGCCGGTCTCGCCGGCGACGAAGCCGGCG
>DASVXQ010000366.1:0-8600 GCA_036392615.1 Actinomycetes bacterium
CACTCGGCCGCAAGCGGCGCCAGCAGGTCTGGCACCGCGCCTTCGGCCGCAGGATCATGCTGCCCTCCGGCGACGCCGCCGCGGCGGAGGAGGCCATCCGCATCGGCGCCGACGCGGAGGCCGCCCACCTGCTCGACGTGGGCCTGCGGGCGCTGTCGCGCACGCTGGCGTCCGCCGGCCGCTCGCTGCCGACCGTCTACGCCGCGCGGCTCACCGCCGAGGGCTTGGAGCTGCAGCTGGCGCCGGCCGACCCGCAGGCGCCCGAGCCATGGCAGGCGCTGGCGGGCGGCGCCACCTGGCGCCTGCCGGCCGGGCCGGTCCTCCAGTCGCTCGACGAGCGCTTCCTGCGCGACGTGCTGGCCCCCTACCCCGGGCTCGTCTCGCTCGGCACCGACGAGCACGGCCGCATCCTGGTCGACCTGGAGGCCGCCTACGGCGTCATCTCGCTCAAGGGCCCGGTGGAGCGGCGCCGCGCGCTGCTGGCCGCGGTGGCCGCCGAGCTGGCCACCAACCGCTGGTCCGACCACATGCGCATCACCCTGGTCGGCTTCGGCGACGAGCTGACCCTGCTGGCGCCCGAGCGGGTCCGCGCGGCCGCCAGGCTGGGCGACGTGCTGCCGGAGCTGGAGGCGCAGGCCGAGGAGACCCGCCGGACGATGGCCGCCATCGGCATCGACTCGGTGCTGACCGGCCGCTCCCGCGGCGTGCTCGGCGAGGCATGGATGCCGCACTACCTGCTGGTGGCCGAGCAGCCGGAGCCGGAGGAGCTGGACCGGCTGGTGCGGCTGTCGGGCATCTGGCAGCGCACCCCGATGGGCTCGCTGGTGGCCGGCGAGGTGCCTGGCGCCACCTGGACCTGGGAGGTCTCCGACGACGGCCGCATCAGCGTGCCGCTGCTGGGACTGGAGGCCGAGGCGCAGCTGCTGCCGGCCAGCCAGTACCGCGCGGTGGTCCAGCTGTTCCGCACCGCCAGCCGGCTGGACGCCGACGGCAGCCCGCGCACCCCGGGCACGCCAGGCGGCGCGCTCGACCCGGCCGCCCTGGCCCAGCTCGAGCGGCCGGCCACGGTCGAGCTGCGCATGCTCGGCCCGGTCGAGGTGAGCGCCCCCGGCACGCTGGAGGAGGGCCGCGCCGAGGCCTGCACCGAGGCGCTGGTCTACCTGGCCACCCACCCGGACGGCGTGCACCCGACCGTGCTCGGCGGGGCGGTGTGGCCGCGCGGCGTCTCCGCCTCGGTGCGCGACGCCACCATCGCCCGCCTGCGGGACTGGCTGGGGCGCGACGCCTCCGGCCAGGCGAACCTCCAGGTCGACGGCGACGGCCGGCTGCGGCTCGGCCCGGGCGTCCGCAGCGACTGGGCGGTGTTCGAGGCGCTGGTGCAACTGGCCGACGCCTCGCCAGCCGGCGAGGAGTCCTACCTCCAGCAGGCGCTGGCGCTGGTACGCGGCCGGCTGCTCCAGGCCCGCCGGCCGCGGCGCTACGCCTGGCTGGCCAAGGAGAACCTCGAGTACGAGGTGCCGGCGCGGATCGCCGACGCCGCCCATCGGCTGATCGAGCTGCGTCTGGCCAGGGGCAACGCCGCCGGCGCGGTGCAGGCGGCCCGCACCGCCCTGCGCGGCGCGCCCGACGAGGAGGGCCTGTGGCGCGACCTGCTGCGCGCCACCCACGCCAGCGGCGACGGGGTGCGGCTGCGCGCGGTCGTCTCGGAGCTGGAGGCTCGCGTCGCCGCCGACGCGGCCCTAGAGGAGCTGCACCCCGAGACCGAGGCGCTGATCGACGAGCTGCTGCCCTCGTGGCGCCTGTCGGTGGCCGCCAGCGGGGGCACGGCAGCGAGCTGACCTTCAACCACCAGGAGACGATTCGATGCGCAGACCGATCACCGCCGCGGTCGCCCTGGCGGCGCTGGCGCTGCTGGCCGGCGCCTGCGGGGGCGGAGGTTCCAAGGGCACCTCGGACACCTTCGTCCCCGGCGGGGACAGCGTGGCCACCAGCGGCTCGGCGACGGCGACCACCTCGGCGGAGCCGGCGAGCCGGTCCAACCCGCTGGCCCAGCGGCTCTTCAAGTACACCTCCGAGCCCAAGGCCGGGCCGCAGAAGGCGGCGGTGCAGACGCTGGAGGACTACTTCGACGGGCTGGTCAAGGCCTTCGCCACCAACGACGTCGGCTCGACCGGGATCCGCCGCCTGGTGTCCGCCGACCTCTACAAGCAGGCGCAGGACACCATCGCCAGCCAGGTGCAGGGCGGCTACGTGCTCTACGGGCCGTACGTCTTCACCATCGACCCGAGCGAGGTGCAGGCCAACGTCGGCGTGGTGAACGTCTGCATCGACCAGCACGCCACCAGGCGCCACGACGTCAGGACCGACAAGCCCGGCAAGCTGAACGACACGCCCTACGTGCAGCTCGACTACACCCTCAGCCATGCCGCCGGCCCCTGGCAGGTCACCTCCGTCAACGGAGACAAGGTGCAATCTTGTCCTGCTTGAGCGGCTGTACCGGATTTTGACCACTCCGTCCCGGTGCCGGAGGATCACGCGGGGTCGTAGGCCTGGTGTCCTGGCTTCCCCTCGACCCCAACGAACCTGACCGCCGCCGACAGGATCGAGGTTCCACTCCGGATGCGCCGTTTCCCGATACGAAGGACCGTCTGGCTGACGGCGACGGCCATGCTCGCCGTCGCGCTGCTGGCCACGCCGGCGCGGGCCGACGACGGTTTCGGCGGCTCGACCACCTCCGATCAGGGCGTCAGCCAGCACGGCGGCACCTACATCCCGCGGGTCATCGTGACGGTGACCACCAACGGGGTCAGGACGAGCACCGCGACGGCCGCCCCGTCCAGCACGGCGTACGTGCACCCGCCGTGCTGGCGCCAGCCGAGCTGGACCGGCCCCGAGCTCGCCAACTACTACGACAGCAACCAGAACGAGCTGGACGCCCACCACTACGACGCCCCCGAGCTGCGCGACCCGCCGCCCGGCTACGCCGACCACAAGAACGATGGCACCGACAAGGGCCAGTACTGGAGCGCGATCTGCAGCTCGGAGTACTGGGACGGCGACATCCACAGCTTCACCACCTACGCCGCGCAGTGGATCAACTCGCACCCGACCATCTGGGTGGCGGTCAACGACCCGGACCCGAACCGCGACATCGTCATCCCGCCCGAGGTGCTGATGCACATCGCGCAGAACGCGCTGCACCCGGGCGCGCCGAGGCTGGAGGTCAACCCGCGGGCCAACTCGGTGGTCAATCTGCCGACCTGGGTGTGGGCCACCGACGACACCTTCGTGGAGATCCGCGCCCGCGCCGAGTTCAACGGCAACTGGGCGGAGGTCATCGCCACCCCCGCCGGCCTGCGACTGTCGGCCAGCGGCCCCGCGGACGTGAACAGCACCTGCACCAACGGCGGCAAGGAGTGGCGGCGCGGCGCCACCGGCAGCGACTGCACGGTCACCTTCCGCAAGAGCACCGCCGGCGGCGGCGAGTACACCATCAGCGCCAGCATCGACTGGAAGGTCCACTGGGAGGGAAGCGGCGGCGAGAACGCGCCGCTGAACCCGCCCGCCAACGCGCCGATCGGCGACCGGGCGGTCCAGGTCGACGAGGTCCAGACGGTGGTCAACGGCCAGCCGACGCACTAGGGGTGGACGAAGCAGAGCGGGGCGGAGCGGTCAGCTCCGCCCCGCGGTCGCCCGAGCTCAGGAGGATGCCGCGCGCTCCCGGATCGCCCGCTCGACCGCGCTGGGCAGGGTGGTCTCGAAGTCGATCAGCTTGGCCCACTCCGGCGTGATCGCGATGCGCGCCATCTGCTTGTAGAGGGAGCGGACCTCTGTCTCGAAGGCGCCCCACCGGTCGTCCGGGGTCCCCTTCCGGGAAGCGGCCAGGTACTCGGGCACCACCCCGTCGACGATCTCGACACTGGCGGTCCCGCGCACCAGCAGGATGCGCCAGGGCGGCTCGGAGGTGTCGATGGTCAGCGCCACTTTCGGGTTGGCGAGCAGCGCCTCGACCTTCGGGGCGTAGGACACGGTGGCGACCACCAGCTCGGCGCCGTTCCAGTGGAAGCCGATCGGCACCACCCGGGGAAACCCGTCGAGCCCGTTGTAGGCCAGCCGCGCCGGGATGGCGGACCCCAGCAGCTCCCGTGCCAGCGGTTCGTTCAGTACCTGGACGACGTCCTCGTGCCGCACCATCGCTCCCTTCGCTTCGAGACCCGGGCTCGATCCTACTGCCGGGTGCCGCGGCGAATCTGCACGCCGCCGGTAGGCCCAGCCTGGCCGGCCGTCTGGTCGCAATCGGCAGGGACACCGCCCCGCGCCTCGAGGAGACCGACCGCGGTTGCTCAGCCGGTCTGCTGCTGCTCGCGTTCGCGGAGCTCGACGCGGCGGATCTTGCCGGAGATGGTCTTGGGGAGCTCGTCGACGAACTCGATCTCGCGCGGGTACTTGTAGGGCGCGCTGACCCGCTTGCAGTGGTCCTGGAGCTCCTGGACCAGGTCACCGGAGCCGGTGTGGCCTGGGGCGAGGATCACGAACGCCTTGACGATCTGGCCGCGCTGCGGGTCGGGCTTGCCGACCACCGCCGCCTCGGCGACCGCGGCGTGCTCGACCAGGGCGGACTCGACCTCGAACGGGCCGATCCGGTAGGCGGCCGAGATGATCACGTCGTCGGAGCGGCCCACGAACCAGAAGTAGCCGTCCTCATCGACCTCGGCGCGGTCCCCGGTGTAGTACCAGTCGCCGCGGAACGCCGCGGCGGTCGCCTCGGGGTCGCGCCAGTACTCGCGGAACAGCCCCACCGGCCGCTCCGGCTGGACCCGCACGGCCACGTGGCCCTCCTGCCCCGGGCCGAGCACCTTGCCGTCGTCGTCCACCACGCAGACGTCGAAGCCGGGCGTCGGCTTGCCCATCGAGCCCGGCCGCACCTCCATGCAGCGGTAGTTGGCCAGCAGGTTCACCGTCTCGGTCTGGCCGTAGCCGTCGTAGACCGTCAGGCCGGTGGCGTCGTGCCAGACCTTGATGACCTCGGGGTTGAGCGGCTCGCCGGCGGACACGCAGTGGCGCAGCCCGGACCAGTCGTAGCTGGAGAGGTCGAGCTGGACCAGCGCCCGGAACACCGTCGGCGGCGCGCAGAAGGTGGTCACCCCGTAGCGGCCGATCAGCCGCAGCATCAGGTCGAAGTCCGGCTTGCCGCGCAGGTCCCACAGGAAGTTGGCGGCGCCGACCGCCCACTGGCCGAACAGCTTGCCCCAGGCCGCCTTGGCCCAGCCGAAGTCCGACAGCGTCCAGTGCAGGTCGGTCGGCTTGAGGTCCTGCCAGAAGCGCGCGGTGATCTGGTGGCCGATGCCGAGCGACGCCTGGGTGTGCAGCACCATCTTGGGATAGGCCACCGTGCCGGAGGTGAAGTACACCAGCATGGGGTCGTCGGAGCGGGTCGGCTCGACCTCGGGCGGCTGCTCGCTCGCGGCCGTCAGCCCCTCCTCCCACGACGCCCAGCCGTCGCCCAGCCCGGCGCCGTCCGCGCCCACGCAGGCACGGGTCAGCTCGACGCCCATGCGCTCGGCTGCCCGGTCGACCTTGGCCACGCCCTCCGGGTCGGTGACCGCCACCCGGGAGCGGGCATGCTCCATCCGGTAGGCGATGTCGCGGTCGGTCAGCAGGGTGGTGCCGGGCATCGGCACGGCGCCGAGCTTGATGCACCCGAGCACCACGTCGTACCACTCGTGGATGCGCGGCAGCATGACGAACACCGGGTCGCCCTTGCCGACCCCGAGGGACGCAAGGAAGCGCGCCGCCCGGTTGGAGGAGGCCGCCAGGTCGGCGAAGCTGAAGCGCCCGACCTCGTCCCCGTCGGGCCCGACCGCCAGCAGCGCGAGCTTGTCCGGCTCCCTGGCGGCCCAGTCGTCCACCACATCCCGCGCGTAGTTGTAGATCTCCGGCACCTCGAGGCGGAAGCTCGCCCGCGTCTCGAGATAGTCGGTCATGTTCGGTGGCAGCTCGCGCATGAACGGACTCCTCTCCCCGGCAGGCCTCGCACCTGGATCTTCATGCAAGGTGCCACGGTCGTCCAATGCCCCGCGGAGCGGGCGCCGGCCCGGGACCGTCAGCCGCCGTCCTGCTCGCGCTCGCCCTCGCGCATGGCCTCCTCGAGGTCCTGGTCGGAGAGCACCCGCTGGTCCGGGTCGGCGGTGCCGATCCCCGGCTGGAAGCGCAGCCCGTCCATGTACGGGGTCGGCTCCTTGCGGCGGGCGTTGAGGAACTCCTCGGCGTAGTAGGCGCGGGCGTCGTCGACGCCCCTGGCGCCCTCGACGATGTCGTGCATCAGGTTGAGCGCCAGGAAGTTGGCCTGCTCGTCGTGGCAGCGGGCGGACACCTCGCCGGCGGTGCGCTCCACCACCACGCTGCCGTCGAACTGGGCCAGCGGGGTGAACCACTCGGCGGGCACGCGGTAGTCGATCACCGACTCGACCGAGTCGATGTGCGGCGCGGGGAACTGGTGCTCGAAGAAGGTGCGCGAGGCGTGGACCCGCTTCCACGGGCCGACGCCCATCCAGGTGAGCAGCGAATCGGTCGCCTCGCCCGGCTCGCCGTAGGTCTGGATGACCAGCTCGGCGGCCTCCCTCGACTCGTCCGGCCAGTCCTTGATGATCTCCGAAGCCTGCCGTGTCATCGCGTGCTCCTCGCGGGTGGCGTCATGGGTCGAGCTTCGCCCCGGGCTACCACCAGAGCTTCGGGTCAACCGTTTGCTCGCCCGGCCCGACCGACACCGAGTTCTTCGAGCGCGCCGGGATGCAGGACACCAGGGTCGCCAGCAGCGACAAGGACGACCCGGCCGAGGTGGCCGAGCGGGGCTTCGAGACGCTGATGGCCGACAAGGCCAGGGCCTCCGCGCACGCCGTGCAGACCCGGCCGGGCCCCGGGGAGGGCTAACCGACCGGGTCCGGCAGGACCAGCCGGTAGCCGAGGCCCGGCTCGGTGAGCAGCAGGTGCGGGGCGGAGGGGTCGTCCAGCTTCTTGCGCAGGTTGGCCACGTAGACCCGCAGGTACTGTGACTCCTCCTGGTAGCCGGGGCCCCACACCTGCTCCAGCAGGAAGGCGTGGCTGCACAGCCGGCCGGCGTTGGTGGCCAGCACCTCCAGCAGGCGGTACTCGGTGCGGGTCAGCCGCACCGGCGCGCCGCCGCGGGTGACCCGCCTGGCGTCGAGGTCGATGCGCACGTCGCCGGCGTCGATCACCGGCGAGCGGTTGGCGCGGGCGTGCTGGCCGTGGCGGATGGCGACCTGCACCCTGGCGATCAGCTCGACCATGCTGAACGGCTTGGTGACGTAGTCGTCGGCGCCGAGCTGGAACGCCTGCACCTTGTCGTGGTCGCCGTCGGCCGCGGTCAGCACCACCACCGGCACCGAGGTCCAGCCGCGCAGCCGCCGCAGCACCTCGAGCCCGTGCACGTCGGGCAGGCCGAGGTCCAGCACCACGCAGTCGGGCTGCTCCAGCTCGACCGCGGCCAGCGCCGCCGACCCGCTGGCCGCCGTCTGCGCCTGGTAGCCGCGGGCCCGCAGGTTGGCGGCCACGGCACGGACGATCGGCGGCTCGTCGTCCACCACCAGGACGCGGTCACTCATCGCCGTGGCCGGCCTGCGCCGGGTCGGGGACCCGCTCGCCGGCGCCGTCGGCGACCGGCAGGCGCAGCACGAACGCCGCCCCGCCGCCCGGGGCGGTCTCCACCCAGATGCGGCCGCCCATCGCCTCCAGCAGCCCACGGCAGATGGCCAGGCCAAGGCCGGTCCCGCCACCGCCGCGCTTGGGGCTGTCGAGCCGGTAGAAGTGGCTGAAGACGCGCTCGCGCTCCCCCTCGGGGATGCCGGGGCCGTGGTCGACCACGCGCAGCTCGACCCCGGCGCCGGTCTGGCGGGCGTCGACCCGGACCAGGCCGCTGCCGGCATAGCGGCGGGCGTTGTCGAGCACGTTGGCCAGCACCTGCTCGAGCCGCACCGGGTCGACCAGCACGCTGGGCAGCGTCTCCGGCACGTCGACCGAGATGATCTGCTCCGACGGCGTCTGCCGGATCCGCTGGACCACCGGGTGGACCACGTCGGGCAGCCAGACCTCGGCCAGCCGCGGGTCGACCGCGCCGGCCTCGATGCGGGACATGTCGAGCAGATTGGCGACCAGGCGGGCGAGGCGGTTGGCCTCGTCCTCGATGGTGTGGAGGAACTGCGCGCGCTCCTGGTCGTCGAGCGGGACGTTGGGGTCGAGCAGGCTGGAGGCCGAGGCGAGCACCGAGGCGAGCGGGGTGCGCAGGTCGTGCGAGACGGAGTTCAGCAGCGCGCGGCGCAGCCGGTCGGTGGCCTCCAGCGCCCGCGCCTTGGCCCAGGCCTCCTCGCTGCGCGCCTGCTCGACCGCGAGCGCCGCCTGCGAGGCGAAGCTGGTCAGCATGCGCCCCTCCGAGTTGTCCAGCGAGGCGCCGTCGCCGCCGGCGACCACCACGAGCACCCCGACGGGTGGCCGGTTGGCCGCCCGCATCGGGATGGTGACCAGCTGCGCGGCCGGGGCCGCCGGGTCGACGGGCTGGCCCGCCTCCTGCGCGTCCCGGCCGCCCG
>DASVXQ010000367.1:0-3983 GCA_036392615.1 Actinomycetes bacterium
GCGCTGATCGTGCTCGGCCCGCACGGCTCGGTCAGCGCCATCGCCGGTGCCGCGCTCGCCTCGGTGGGCGCCCTGCTGGTCGCCGGCTGGCTGCTGGAGCGCCGCCGTCAGCCGCTGGAGGCGCTGCGATGAGCCGCGAGCTCGCCAGGGTCGAGCACAGCGCGGCGCCGCCGCCCGCCCGGCCGCCGCGCCGCCCGGCCGACTACGCCGAGCCGGCCGTCTACCTGCTGCTCGGCGCGGCGGTGCTGGCGGTGCTGCTGGCCACCGACTGGGGCTGGGTCACCCCCGACACCCGCCCGGAGGTCTACCTGGCGCCGGCGCGCACGTTGTTCGGCGCGCTGTCCGCCTGGCGGCCCGACCCCTACCTCGGCCAGCCGAACTTCGACACCGGAACCTCGCCGCTGGCGCTGGCGATCTGGGCGCTGCGCTCGCTCGGCGTCAGCGCCTGGCTGGCGGTGCGGCTCTGGCGCGCGCTGCTGCTGGGCGTGGCCGCCTGGGGCGCGGTGCGCCTGTTCCACGAGGTCGCCGGCGACGCCGCGGCCGGCGGCCGCTCCAACCCGGCCGGCCGGATCGCCGTGGCGCTGCTGTACGTCGCCAACCCGTACGTGGTGGTCGCCGGGGCGACCAACCCGATCCTGCTGCCCTACGCGCTGGCGCCATGGCTGCTGCTGGCGCTCGCCAGGGCGGTGCGCGAGCCGCGCTCCTGGCGCTGGCCGGCCGCGTTCGCGCTGGCGTTCTTCGCCAGCGGCGGCACCAACGCCGGCGTGGTCAGCCTGTTCATGCTGCTCGGCGTGCCCTGCTACCTGCTGTACTGCGTGCTGGTGCGGCAGCGCCGCTGGGGTGAGCTGCTGCGCCCGGCGCTGCGCTGCCTGAGCTTGGCCGCGCTGGTGTCGCTGTACTGGCTGGTCCCCGCGGCGCTGTCGGCCTCCAGCGGCCAGTCGATCGCCTTCAACACCGAGCAGCCGGGCGACATCGGCAGCGTCTCGTCCTACTCCGAGACCCTGCGCCTGCTGGGCCTCTGGACGCTCTACGGGCGGACGGGCGACCGGCTGTTCCTGCCCGGCTTCGCCGGCTACCTGACCAACCCGCTGGTGGTGCTGGCCTCGTTCGCGCTGCCGGTCGCCGCGGTGCTGGGCGCGCTGCTGTCGCGCGCCAGGGCCAGGGCGCTGGCCGCGATCCTGCTGGCGGTGGCGGTGCCGCTGATGGTCGGGCTGTACCCGACCGGCGACCCGTCGCCCTTCGGCCGCCTGCTCCAGCGGGCCTTCACGCAGCTTCCCGGGACGATCGCCTTCCGCACCACCAACAAGGTCGGCGCCCTGGCCGCGCTGGCGATCAGCCTGCTGATCGGGCTCGGCGTGGCCGAGCTGGCCCGCCGGCACGACGGCTGGCGGCCGGTCGCCGGCGGCGCGAGGAGCCTGCTCGCCGCGCTGGTGGCGCTGGGCGTGGTGGCGCTGGCGGTGCTGCCCGCCTGGACCGGCGGGCTGGCGCTCGAGCGCTTCAAGATCCCGAACTACTGGCGGCGCGCGGCGGTCGACCTCAACGCCGAGGGCTCGAGCCGGCGGGTGCTGCTGTTGCCCGGCCAGGTGCAGGCCGACTACACCTGGGGGCTCCAGGGCCCCGACGATCTGCCCGCCTCGCTGCTCGACCGGCCCAACGCGCTGCGCTCCACCGTGCCCAACGGCTCGCCGGAGCAGTCGAACTTCCTCGCCGCGCTGGACGTGCCGCTGGCGGCCGGCGCGCCCGACCTCGGCGCCGTCTCCACCATGGCCCGCTACCTCGGCGCCAGCCAGGTGCTGCTGCGCAACGACGTGGTCTGGCAGGAGACCGGCGGCGCCGAGCCGACCGCGCTGGCCGCCAGCCTGGCGCGCGACCCGGGGCTGCGCCAGGACGCCAGCTACGGGCGGGCCGGCCAGGGCGTGGTGCTGCCGCCTGGCACGCCGAACCCGCCGCCGCCGCTGCAACGCTTCGCGGTCTCGGGCGCGCCGCCGATCGTCCGCGCCGAGCCGGCCGGCGGCACCCTGCTGGTCGACGGCGACAACTTCGCCCTGCCCGGCCTGGAGCGCCTCGGCCTGCTGCGCGGCCGGCCCGCCTTCCGGCTGCTCGGCGACACCGGCGCCGACGACCTCGCGCTGGCGCTCGACGACGGCGCGCGGATCGTGCTCACCGACACCAACCGGCGCCGCGTCTGGCGGGTGCCGCGCACCGGGCAGAGCTACTCGCCGACGCTGCGTGCCGAGGACTTCATCGACCCGGGCACCCCCACCCTCACCCTGTTCGGCGACCCGCTGCGCCAGTCCACCGCGACGCTCAGCGGCGCCCGCTCGGTCAGCGCCACCAGCTCCGGCTCGGTCTTCGGGCCGGTGCCCTACGGCAAGCCGGCGTTCGCCTTCGACGGCGACCCCACCACCGCCTGGACCACCGGCGACTTCGGCGCCGCCGTCGGCCAGTCGATCACCCTGGAGCTCCAGCAGCCGCAGACCGTCTCCACCCTCAGCCTGCACCCGGTCCTCAGCGGGCCGGTGCAGATCGCCAGGGTCAGGATCCGGCTCGACGGCCGCACGGTCGACGCCGACGTGCCGGCGCAGCCGTCGGTCGACGTGCCGCTGCCGCCGACCACCACCTCGAAGATCACCGTCGAGATCACCCGCACGCGCGGCGGGCCGGGGCTCAACCCGGTCGGCTTCCGGGAGATCGGTGTGCCCGGCGTGCAGGTCTCCCAGGGCGTGCGCCTCGCCGGTCGGCTGCGCGAGCTGCTCGGCTCGCTCGACGACCGCGCCAGGCAGCGGCTGGCCGCGACCCCCCTGGACGTGGTGCTGGCGCGCGCCGACGGCGACCCCTCGCGGTCCGACGACGACGAGGAGCGCGCGCTGGACCGCAGCTTCTGGCTGCCGGACGCCCGCACCCTGGAGCCCTCCGGGCTGATCCGCTTGGGGCCCGGCCTGGGCGACTCGGAGATCGACCGGCTCGCCGGCGCCTCCGGCAGGGTGGTGGCCGACTCCTCCTCGCGCGCCTTCGACGGGATCGGCGTGCGCGCCTCGCAGGCGCTGGACGGTGACTCCGACACCGCCTGGGTGCCGGCCGGACGCGGCGTGGGGGAGTGGGTCGACGTGCGCTTCCCCAGCCGGACGCTCGACCACGTGAGCGTCACCCAGATCGTGCCGCGCGGCATGGTCGGCGTCGACACCGCCACCCAGGCGCAGCTCTCGCTCGACGGCGGCCCGCCCCGCACGGTCGAGCTGCGCTCCGGCACCAGCGTGCTGCGCTTCCCGCGCCAGCGGGTCTCGCGGCTGCGCCTGACCCTCACCAAGGTGGTCGGGCCGGGCAGCCAGGTCCGCATCAGCGGCATCGACGCCGGCGGCGCCCGCATCCCGCCGCTGGCCGGCTCCGCCCGGCTGCGCCCCTGCATGCCGCTGGCCAGCATCGACGGCAAGCCGGTCGAGCTGACCATCGGCGGCACCCTGGAGCAGCTCAGCCGCGGCGACGCCCTGCCGCTGCGCGCCTGCGCCAGCAGCCCGCTGAAGCTCGCCGCCGGCGACCACCGCCTGCTGACCCCGCCGGGCTGGCTGGTCGAGCTGCTCGACCTGCGCTCCGATCCCGGCGGAGCCAAGGCCGCCGCGGCCAAGGTCCCGCCGGCGCCGCGCATCAGCCTGCTGTCCTCCTCGGCGAGCCGCGCCACGCTGGCGACCGAGGCGGCCCAGGGCCCCTACTACCTGGTCACCGGCAAGGGCTACGACCCGCGCTGGCGGGCGACCATCGACGGGCAGCCGCTCGGCCCACCGGCGGTGATCGACGGCTACACGGTCGGCTGGCGGATCTCCGACCGCCAGCCGCACCGCATCGCGATCGAGTTCGAGCCGCAGCGCTGGGCCACGGCGTCGCTGGTGGCCTCGCTGCTGGCGCTCGCCGCGGTGCTGGCCGTGCTGCTGGTGCCCTGGTGGCGCCGCGAGACGGCGGCGCCGCGCGCGGCCGCCACGCGGGCGCCC
>DASVXQ010000368.1:0-20928 GCA_036392615.1 Actinomycetes bacterium
AGCCGCAGCCCCAGCGCGGCCACGCCGAGCGGGACCAGGATCAGCAGGCCGGCGACCACCGCCAGCCAGGGCCGCCGGGTGACGCCGGTGGCCCAGCGGGTCCACAGCCCGCCGGGACGCCCGGAGCGCCGGCGCCCGCGCCGGTCCAGCCGCGGCCCGACGGTGGCCAGCACCACCGGCAGCAGGGTGAGCGTGACCAGCATCGAGACCAGCGGGATGAGCATGCTGCCGAAGCCGATGCTGCGCAGGAACGGGATCGGCACCACCGCCAGCACCAGCAGGCTGACCGCCACGGTCGCGGCGCTGAACACCACCGCGCGGCCGGCGCTGGCGATCGAGCGCCGCACGGCCTCCTCGGGGTCGTGGCCGGCGGCGCGCTCCTCCCGCCAGCGGGTGACCACCAGCAGAGAATAGTCGATCGCCACGCCGAGCCCGATCAGGGCGACCAGGTACTGGATGATGAAGTTCACCTCGGTGAGCCTGGTGAGCCCGGAGACCACCAGGAAGGTCCCCAGGATCGAGACCAGCGCGACCAGCAGCGGCACGAACGCCAGCAGCGAGCCGAACACGAAGGCCAGCACCACCAGCGCGCCGAGCCCGCCGATCACCGTCTCGACCAGCACACCGCTGTCGCGGCCCTGGACCGCCTGCGCGGACAGCTCGTCCAGCCCGGTCACCTGGACGCCGCTGCCGGGCGGCAGCGCGGCGCGCAGCGCCTTGGCGACCGCCGGCGCCAGGCTCGGGTCCGGGCCCTGCTGGCTCCGGTAGGGCGGGTACACCACCGCGAAGGTGGTGCGGCCGCCGTCGGCCAGCAGGCCGCGGTCGCCGGTCGAGCCGTAGGAGAGCACCCGCAGCCGCAGGCGCGGGTCGGCCTCCAGCCGCGCGGTGGCGTCCGCCAGCCGCCGGCGGACCTCCGGGCTGTCGACCGTCTGGCCCGCCGGCAGGGTCATCACCGGCACCAGCGGGTTGGCCGGGCCGCCGTTGCCGTAGCGCTCCAGCAGCGCCACGTTGGCCTCGTAGCCCGGCCGGCCGGGGAAGGAGAAGTCCTGGCCGAGCCGGTCGGCCAGGCCCGACGAGGCGGCCCCGCCGGCGAGCAGCACGGCGAGCCACGCCAGCACCACCACGAGCTTGTGGCGCAGCACGAATCTGGTCAGGGTCAGCATGGGATCGCGCCTCCTGGGAGCTCTCGGGCACCGCCGTCCAGGACGCTATGGGGCGCGACCCGCTGCGGTCGTCCGACCAGGGGTGCCGGCTGCTACCCCCGTGGTTGGCGCCGGGCGTACCCCAGCGGGTGGAGCGGCGGTGGCGCGGCCGGCTACAGCCAGCCGGGGTGCACCAGGCCGGTCTCGTAGGCCAGCACGACCAGCTGCGCGCGATCGTGGGCGTTGAGTTTGCTCATGATGCGGCTGACGTGGGTCTTGACCGTGGCCGCGGCCATGAACAGCCGTTCCGCGATGGCCTCGTTGGACAGGCCCTCGCCGACCAGGCCGAGCACCTCGCGCTCCCGGTCGGTCAGCACGCCCAGCCGCGCCGCCGCGGGCGGCTGGCGCGCCGGGCGGGCGGCGAACTCGGCGATCAGCCGGCGGGTCACGCCCGGTGACAGCAGCGCGTCGCCGCGGGCCACCACCCGCACGGCGTGGCGCAGCTCGGCCGGCTCCACGTCCTTGGCGAGGAAGCCGCTGGCGCCGGCGCGCAGCGCCTCGTAGACGTACTCGTCGAGGTCGAAGGTGGTCAGCACCACCACGCGCACGCCCGTCAGCCGCTCGTCGGCGACGATCCGCCTGGTCGCCTCCAGGCCGTCCACGCCCGGCATGCGGATGTCCATCAGCACCACGTCGGGCCTGGTCGCGCGGGTCCGCTCGACCGCCTCGACGCCGTCGGAGGCCTCGGCGACCACCCGGATCTCCTCGCTGCTCTCCAGCAGCGTGCGCAGCCCGGCGCGGGCCAGCGGCTGGTCGTCGGCCAGCAGCACGCTGATCGGCGCGGCGCTCACCACCCCGCCCCGTCCAGCGGCAGCCAGGCGTCCACCCGGAAGCCGCGCGCCGCGCCCGGCCCGGCCTGCAGCCGCCCGCCGACCGCCGCCGCCCGCTCGGCCATCACCGCCAGCCCATGCCCGCCACCACCAGCGGCGGCGGTCGGCGCGGCGCCCACGCCGTCGTCGTCGACCTCGAGCTGGAGGGCCTTGGGCCCGTAGCGCACCCGCACGGTGGCGCTGCCGGCCCTGGCGTGGCGCAGCACGTTGGTGAGCGACTCCTGCACGATCCGGAAGGCGGTCAGGTCGACCGCCGCCGGCAGCGGCCGCCGCTCGCCGGACACCTCCAGCTCGACCCGCACGCCGGCGCTGGTGGCCATGCCGACCAGCTCCTCGAGCTGGTTCAGGCCGGGCAGCGGGTCGCGCGGGGCGTCGCCCTCGCGCAGCGCGGTGACGGTCGCCTTGAGCTCGGCCATGGCCTGCCGGCTGGAGCCCCGGATCGCCCGGACCGCCTCGCGCGCCGGCTCGGGGCAGCCCTCCAGGCGGTCGAGCGCATCCTCGGCCACGCCGGCCTGGATGGCGATCACCGCGATGGTGTGGGCGGTGATGTCGTGCAGGTCGCGCGCCAGCCGCATGCGCTCCTCGTTGGCGTGGCGCCGGGCCGCCTCCTCGCGGGTGCGCTCGGCCTCGACCGCGCGCCGCTCCACCTCGGCGAGGTAGTCGCGCCGCCCGCGGGCCACCTCGCCGACCGCCAGGGCAAGGGCCACCAGCAGCAGCGAGAAGCCGATGTCGCCCGGGCTGCCCGGGTCGCTGGACAGCACCACCCAGCCGAGCAGCACCGCGATCATCCCGCCGGCGGCGAGCAGCGCGAGCCTGCGGTGGCCGATCGAGGCGGCCGAGTAGAGCGCGATCAGCGGCAGGCCCCAGATCGGCCCTGTGGGGTAGCCGAGCGCCACCGAGGCGGCGATCGCCGCGCAGGTGGCCAGCAGCACCAGCGCCGGCCAGCGCCGCCTGGCGGCCAGCGCCAGCACCGCCCCGACCAGCAGTGTCCAGCCGAGCCAGTCGAGCGGCCGGCTGCCGTTGGGGTTGCCGTCCTGCGCCGCCTGCGCGGTGCCGAACACCGCGATGACCCCGACGACCAGCACCAGGCCGAGGTCGACCACCAGCGGCTTGCGCAGCCACGCGCGCAGCCGGCCCGGGGAGACCCGGGCCGCCTCCACGACCGTCCTGGCCAGCGCTGCGGTGCTCACGCCAGCACCTTACGGGCAGCTCCCGCCGGCGTCATCAGTCCGCTGGTGTAGCCGGCTGCACCTCGCGGGGTAGGCGCGCTACCTCGGGTAGCGGCGGATGACCTGCTCGCCGAAGCGGGCCATCTCCTCGCGCTGCGGTGAGAACTGGAGCAGCATCAGCCCGGCACCGGCCCGCTGGTAGGCCTGGATCCGTTCGATGATCTGCTCCGGGGTGCCCACCAGCCCGGCGCGCAGGCCGCGATTGGAGACCGAGTACTCCTCCAGGCTGACCTGCGACTCGAGCTGCGACCCGGCGATGAAGTCCTGGTAGGAGGCGTAGGCCTCGGGGCTGGAGCGCACGTCGAGCACCCTGGCGAGCTCGGCCCGCGCCTCCCGCTCGGTGTCGCGGCAGATGACGAAGCCGGACACGCCGAAGCCGAGCGGCGGCCCGCCGGCCCGCTCGCGCCGGGCGGACATGTCGGCGACCTTGGCGGCGATCACCTCGGGCGGGTCGCCGTGCATCACGTAGCCGTCGCCGAGGGTGGCGATCACCTCCTTGGCGCGGGGCGACTCGCCGCCCATCCAGACGGTCGGCGGGCGCGACGGCTTCGGCTCCAGCACGGTGCCCTCGAGCTGGTAGTGGGCGCCGTGGTGGTCGACCAGCGGCTCGCGCAGCAGCCGCCCGACCGCGGTGAGCCACTCCTCGGTGCGGGCGTAGCGGGCGTCGTGCACGTCGAACGGCGCGCCGTACTGGGCCGCCTCGTCCTTCCACCAGGACGAGACCACGTTGAGGCTGACCCGCCCCGGGGCGATCAGGTCGAGCGTCGAGATCGCCTTGGCGGTCAGTGCGGGCGCGTGGTAGTTGGGCCGCACGGCCAGCATCAGCTCCAGCCGCTCGGTGACCGCCGCCACCGCCGGCCCGAGCGCCCAGGCGTCCAGCGAGGGCGCGCGGTGGCCCTTGATGTCGTTGAGGTTCAGCTCGGCCAGCAGGCTCAGGTCGAAGCCGTGGCCCTCGGACTCCTGGGCCAGCGCCCGCACGTAGTCCCACTGGACCGACATCCCCTCGTCGGGCACGTTGCGCAGCCACCCGCCGAACACCGGCATCCAGTACCCGAAGCGCATCGATCCTCCTCCACATGCGGCTGGCTGGTCAGGCGCTCTCAGCAGGCGCAGGCGTACGCGCTGCCGGTGAGCTCTCCGTGGAGCACGTCGTAGAACGGCTCCGGGTCGTCGGGATCGAAGACGGCGTCGACCAGGCGACCGGCGGCGGGCAGCCGCCCGCGCACCAGGTCGAGCCACTCCTGCCTGGTCACCTGCTCCTCGGGGACGGCGCCGGCGCGCTCCCGCACCAGCCGCACGTAGTCGCGCAGGAACACCCAGCGCATCCCGTCCCGTTGCGGGGGCGCGTCGAACGGCTCGCCAACGGTGTCGCGGTAGGCGAGCAGCGGCAGGTCCACCCCGGCGGCGACCGGCAGGCCGATCCACTTCCACGGCCGCGGGTTCACGTCCAGCAGCAGGTGCTGCCGGCGGGCCTCGTCCCAGACGAACTCGACCTCGCTGATGCCGTGGTAGCCGAGCGAGCCCAGCACCCGCACGCCGGCGTCGGCGAGCTTGGCGTCGAAGCGCGCGTCGGCCAGGCAGGAGGTGCCGAAGCCGGGCGGGTACTGCTCCAGCTTGCGCCCCACGAACACCCCGCGCGGCCGCCCGGCCGGGTCGAGGTAGGAGCAGACGCTGAAGAACCCGCCCGGCGGCGGCGCGACGATCTCCTGGGCGACCATCCGCAGCCCCTGCGCCGCGGTCTCGGCGACCTGCCGGCGCAGCGTGTCCGGCCCGTCGACCAGCAGCACCTTGGCCCGGAAGGCGCGGTAGAAGCCGCGCGAGTCGTCCGGCTTCAGCACGCAGGGGTAGGGCAGCCGCGCGGCGACCTCGTCGACCAGGGCGGAGCCGGGCAGCTCGTCCAGGGGCAGGCCGTCCAGGTACCAGGAGCGGGGCACCGCCACGCCCTCGCGCTCGGCCGCCCGGTAGAGGTCGCTCTTGGCCAGGGTGGCGGCCAGCACCTCGGCACCGGCGAACGGGAAGCGGTAGGCCGGCTCCAGCCGCTCGCGCTGCTCCGCCAGGGCCAGCACCCAGTCGTCGTTGGTGGGGAACAGCACCGGCGGCACCGGGAAGGCGCCCGCCAGCCGCTCGAGGAAGCCGGCCAGCGCGCGGCCGCCGTCCTGCGTCGGCGGGGGGCAGTGGAGCAGCGCGGTCAGGTGGCGGCTGTGCTGGCCGAGCCCGCCGGGCTCGTCGTCGAGGCCGACCACCGGGACGCCGGCGCGGCCGAGGCTGCGCGCCACCGCCAGGCCGGTGATGTGGCTGTTCATCACCACCGCGGCGGGAACGTCCGGCGGCAACGCGCCCAGGTCGCCCCGTATGGGCGTGACGCCGGGAGCTGGGACACTTGCCACACTTCGACGGTGCCGGAGGGCCGCGGCGATGTCAACCGGAGCCGGCCGCGCTCGGCAGCGCCGGTCACGGTGGCCTATCGTTGGTCGCCAGGTGTGCCGGGAAGGCTGGTCGGCGTCCATCTCCTGTCCCGAGCGGAGGAGTCCCATGCACCCAGCCGGCGCACCGATCCCCCCGTCGGCCCGCACGGCGGTGGTGCCATGAGCGCCACCGAGTCGTTTGGGCTGATGGTCCTCGTGGTGGCGCTGGCCGGTCTGGCGGCGCTGTTCTTCAACCGGATCAGCGAGCGGACCCGGATCCCGGCGCCGGCGATCTTCCTGGTCCTCGCGGCGATCGCCTCGGACCTGGTGCCCCGGCTCGGCACCATCCGGGTGGAGACGGTCGAGGGGGTGGTGACCGTCGCCCTGGCGGTGATCCTGTTCGACGGCGGCATGCGGATCGGCTGGCGGCGGCTGCGCCCGGCCGCGCTGGCGACCGTCTGGCTGGGGGTGGTCGGCACGCTGGTCACGGCGGGGGCGCTGGCGCTCTGCGCGCAGCTGCTGTTCGGCCTCGACTGGCGGCTGGCGTTGCTGCTCGGCACGGCGCTGGCGCCGACCGACCCGGCGGTGGTGTTCTCCGTTCTCGGCCGCCGCGAGATCGGCGGCCGTGCCGGGACCCTGCTGGAGGGCGAGTCCGGCGCCAACGACCCGGTGGGCATCGCCCTGCTGGTCGCGCTGCTGGCGGCCGGCGGATCCGGGCTGGCGACCGCCTGGACGGTCACCTGGCAGTTCGCCCTCCAGATGGCGGTCGGGCTGGTGGTCGGGATCGTCGGCGGCCGCCTCCTGCTGCTGGCGATGCGCCGGCTGCCGCTGCCCAGCGAGGCGCTGTACCCGCTGCGGGTGCTGGCCGCCGCCCTGGCGATCTACGGCGCGGCGACCGCCGCCAAGGGGTCGGGATTCCTTGCCGTGCTGGTCGCCGGCATCGTGATCGGCGACGAGAACGCTCCCTACAAAGGCGAGATCGAACGGTTCCACTCGGCGCTCGCCAGCCTCGCCGAGATCGTCGCGTTCGTCCTGCTGGGTCTGACGGTGCGGCTGGCCAGCCTGCCGGAGGGCAATGCCTGGGGCATCGGCCTGGCGCTGGCGGTGCTGCTCACGCTGGTGATTCGCCCGCTGCTGGTGGGCCTGCTGCTGTGGCCCGTGCGCCTGCGAAGGGGCGAGCGGTTGTTCGTGCTGTGGACGGGGCTGAAGGGCGCCGTCCCGATCCTGCTCGGCACCTTCATCGTCGAGGGCGGCGTCCCGCAGGCCAACCGGCTGTACGAGATCATCTTCACGGTGGTGGCGTTCTCGGTGATCGTCCAGGGCGGCCTGGTGGTCACCATGGCCCACCGCCTGAAGGTGCCGCTGCGCACCGTCGAGCCGGAGCCGTGGAGCCTCGGCGTACGCTTCCGGCACCAGCCCGACGCGCTGCGCCGCTACAACGTGGCGGCGGGCTCGCCCGCCGACGGGACGACCATCGGCGACCTGCCCCTGGAGGAGGACGCCTGGGTGATCCTGGTGGTGCGCAGCGGCCACCTGGTCCCGGCGCGCGCGAGCACCCGCCTGGACCCCGGCGACGAGGTGGTGCTGCTCACCGACCCGTCCAACGACGACAGCCAACGTGGGCTGTTCGAAGCCCGCCGGCGGTGAAGCCGGGCGGGGCGGGCCGGCACCGGGTCGTACCGGCCCGCCCCCGCCTGGTCGCGTGGCTACTTCCAGCCGGTGACGTCGAGGATCGTGCCGGCGCCGCTGATGTTGTGCTGGACGCTGACGTAGAAGTGCCGGCCGCTGGCGTCGAAGATGCCGCCGGTCCACTCCGCGGTCAGGTCGTTGAGGGTGCCGACGCGCACGCAGCCGTCGGACTGGAGGTCCGGGTCGGCGCCGTCCGGCAGGCAGTCCCACAGGTCGTTGTTGTGGGGGCCCTGGAGCGGCGTGTTGGTGGAGGCATCCTCGTGGATGATCCAGTTGCCCCTGCCCGGCTGGTAGGCGGCGTTGTCCGGCATGGCGAGCGCCGGGCTGCCCTGGACGAAGCGCCGCACCTCCGGGACCGCGGTGTTGGCGGCGGCCTGCTGGATGGTGCCGTCACTGATGCAGACCGTCTCGCCCCAGAGCCGCTCGTCCTCGTTCCCGGTGTTGTTGCCGCAGAAGGCCACCTTTCCGGCCGCCTCGGCGCCACGGTCGACGTCGATGTCCTCGGGCCGGTAGTAGCCGGTCAGGTGCAGCGCCGCGGCCTGCGCGCGCAGGTCGGGGTCTGGCGCGGGTGGGATCGCGATCCAGGCGCCCTGGCCGAGCTCGGTGCCCTGGCCGAAGTCGCCGCCGCCGGCGCGCAGGCCGAAGAGCCTGCCGGCCACGGCGTAGGGCGACTGGCCGAGGCTGCTGACCGGGCCGGCGCCCGGGTCGCGCGGGGTGGCGGGGACGAACTTGAAGTACGCGCCGCCGCCGGCCCCGCCGCCGGGGCGGAGCTCGTCGCCGAAGTAGGTGACGCCGTTGGCGTAGATCGCCAGGCCCTCGAACGACAGGCGCCCGAGCGCCGCCCGGGCGACCAGGTTGCCCGCGCCGCTGCCGCCGCTGAAGGTGCCGGTGGCACGGTCCAGGGTCACGCCGGTGGTGTGCAGCGGGTCGATCAGCTCGTACACGCGCCCGCCGGCCGGCCCGCCGCCGGCCTCCTCGCCGAACAGGATGGTGCCCCAGGGGGTGGCGCGGACCGGGTCGCACTCGGTGGTGCCGGTCACGATGGTGGTCGAGGCACCGGTGGCGAGGTTGACCCGTACCAGGCCCGGGTCGGCGGTCCCCTGTTCGTTGCAGGCGATCAGCCACCTTGGGTTGCTGGCGTCCGGCCAGAAGGCCGACTGGTCGAGGTTGGGCGGCGCCGCCCCGGCGCTGACCACCCGGACCCGCAGGCTCCTGGCGACCGTTGCGAGGTCGCGCGGATCGGCCTGGGCCTGCTGCTTGGTGATCGAGCGGGTGGACGACGCCTCCAAGGGGCCGCTGACCCCGTAGAGCCTGCTCGACTGGTCCGCGAGCTGGCGCTGCACGAACTGGCCGAAGTCGGTCCCCGCCGCCGCCACGCCCGCCGCCAGCGCGATCGCGCTGAAGACCGCGGCGAGGACCGCGATTCGCTTCCGCATCGGTTCCGTTCCTCCTCTGGCACCTGGTGGTTACCGGAGGAGACGCTCGGCTACGCGGGTGTCCGTTTCGTGAGCGGGCGGTGAACCGCTCGCGGCGGGCGTCAGGCAGGATGGCGGGGGACGTAGGTGCCGTGCGAGGGCGAGCCGACGATCTTGCCGTCCCGCATGACCACCTCGCCCCGCACGATGGTGCAGACCGGCCAGCCCTTCAGGTTCCAGCCGTCGTACAGGCCCCAGTCGGCGGCGGACTGCATGTACTCCGGGGTGACCACCCGTTCCTGCTCGAGATCGACCAGTGCGAAGTCGGCGTCGGAGCCGACCCGGATGGCGCCCTTGCGCGGCCAGATGCCGTAGGTCCGCGCGTTGTTGCGGGTCAGGATGGCCGAGAGCTGCTCCAGCGAGAGGCGGCCCTTGTGGTAGCCCTCGCTGAGCATGATCGGCAGCAGCATCCCCATGCCGGGGAAGCCCGGCACGGCGTCCCAGATGGAGCTCCTCACCTTGTCGGCCTTTGGCACCACCGTCGAGTGGTCCGAGCCGAGGCAGCTGACCGTGCCGTCGCGCAGCCCCTCCCAGAGCAGCTCCTGGCTGCGCTCGTCGCGCAGCGGCGGGTTGACCTTGCCGAGGCTGCCGACCTTGTCGTTGTCGTATTTGGTGAGCACCAGGTAGTGCGGGCAGGTCTCGGCGATCACGTCGACGCCCTCGGCCTGCGCGTCGCGCACCCACTGCACGCCCCGGCCGATGGTCATGTGGACGATGTAGAGGCGCGAGCCGGTCTCCTTGCAGTACCAGATGGCGCGGCGGGTCGCCTCCTCCTCGGCGAGGTCGGGGCGGGCGTCCGTCCAGGCCTTGAGGTCGTCGCGGCCGGCCTCGATGTAGCGCGACTTGAGGTTGTGGATGATCGACATGTTCTCGGCGTGGACCATCGCCATCGCCGGGCGGCCGATCTGCCTGACGGTGCGCAGCCCGTCGAGGAACTGGGCGTCGTCGACCGCCAGGATGCCGAACACCGCGGCCTCGTCGCGGGTGTAGGCCATGTAGAACTTGTAGGAGCAGATGCCGCACTCGCGCGCCATCCGCGGCAGCTCCTCGATCTGCTTGCTGGTGCCGATCACCGCGCCGAAGGCGGCGTCGATCAGCGAGCGCTCCTCCACCGCGCGCCTCGCCCAGGGGAAGTAGTCGAGGAACGACACCGAGGCGTCCTCGCGGTTCAGCAGCGTCGGGATCATGGTGGTGACCCCGCCGACGGCCGCGTTGCGGGTCTCGGTCTCGACGTTGACGTCGAACGGGTCCTGGAAGGTCTGGAGGTGCACGTGCGGGTCGATGATCCCGGGGAAGACGTGCAGCCCGTCGGCCTCGATCACCCGGTCGCCCGACAGCGTGCCCGGCGCGCCGATGGCGGCGATGGTGCCGCCGGACGCGGCCACGTCCGCCTGGACCACCCCGTCAGGGAAGACGACCTGTCCACCGCTGATCACCAAGTCGACGTCGCTCAAGGGGCCCACTCCTCGTGTGCTGGGGGCTGTGCGGGGTGGTGACGGCTCAGGCGGGGCGCGCGCTGACCTCGTCCAGTGCCTTGCGGAGCCCGTCGGCGAGCTCGCCGAGCTCCTCGGTGGTGATCACCAGCGGCGGGGAGACGTGCAGGGCGCCGGTCGCCAGCGTGCGGGTCAGCACGCCTCCGCCTCGGGCGGCGGCGACCGCGCGGACCGGCAGGGAAGCGTCCCCGGCGATCCTGGCCGGGTCGATCTGCACCGCCGCGAGCGCGCCCTCGGCGGCCCGCACCTCGGTGACCAGCTCGTGGTCGGCCAGCGGGCGCAGCGCCTCGGCCAGGTCGAGCTCCAGCGTCCTGGCGCGGCCGATCAGGCCCTCGCGCTCGAGGATGTCGAGGTTGGCGAGCGCGGCGGCCGCCACGGTCGCGTGCCCCGAGTAGGTGTAGCCGTGGCGCCACATGCCCACGGTGCCGTCGAAGAACGGCTCGGCCACGTGGCCCGAGGCGATCACCGCGCCGAGCGGGAGGTAGCCCGAGGTGATGCCCTTGGCGCAGACGATCAGGTCGGGGTCGAGCGAGAAGCGCTCGCTGGCGAACCAGGCGCCGACCCGGCCGAAGCCGGTGACCACCTCGTCGGCGACGAACAGCACGCCGAACTCGCGGCAGATCTCGCGCGTCTTGGCCAGGTAGCCGGGCGGGGCGTGGAACACGCCGCCGGCGCCGATCACCGGCTCGCAGAAGAAGGCGGCCACGCGCTCCGGACCGAGCCGGCTGATCAGCTCGGCGAGCGCGTCGGAGGAGTCCCAGGCGACCGTGTCGACGCCCTCCATCAGCGGGGCGCCGTAGCCCTGCCGGTTCGCGTCGATGCCGGCCAGGCTGGTGCCGGCCAGGTGCATGCCGTGGTAGGCGCCGGTGCGGCTGACCACCACCGAGCGCTCGTGCTCGCCCCTGGCCTGCCAGTAGCGGCGGGCGAGCTTGACCGCGGTGTCGATCGAGTCCGAGCCGCCGCTGGTGAGGAACACCTTGGCGTCGTCCATCGGCGCGAAGCCGGCGATCCGCTCGGCGAGCTCGAGTACCGGCCGGTTGGCGAAGTCGCCGAAGGTCGAGTACGCCTCCAGCCGCTGCATCTGCGCCGCGGCCGCGTCGGCGATCTCGCGCCGGCCGTGGCCGACGTTGCAGTACCAGAGGCTGGCGGTCGCGTCGACATAACGGCGCCCGGCGGTGTCGTAGACGTGGGCCCCCTCGGCGCGATCGATGACCAGCTCACCGTTGGCGGTGATCGCTCGCATGTCGGCGAACGGGTGCCAGAATCGCTGCTCGGTCATGGTCCGATCCTGAGAACTTCTCTCACCCACGTCAACAAGGTTTCATGATGTGGAATCGACCGCCACTGGCTGGCGCAGCGTGCCGTGCGCCCGGAGGGCATGCCGCCGGCCGCGGAGGCCACCGGCCGCCGGCCGCGGAGGTAGCTCTCGCATCATGAAACCAGGATTCGCCTGGCAAGAATTACATGCTAGGCTCGTGCCACCAGCGAGTGCGCGCCCACCCCTTTCGGCTGGTCAGACGCGGCTGGTGGCAGGACTGACCGAAACGCACCGAGAGGACTGGCATGGAATTCAGGCGTACGGCGCGGCTCTCCGCGCCACTCGAGCAGGTCTGGGCGCTGGTCGACGACATCCCCACGGTCGCTGGCTGCATCCCCGGCGTCCACGACCTCGAGATGCGCGGCGAGCGCGAGTTCGACTGCGTGGTCAGCCAGCGCGTCGGCTCCGTCAAGTCGAACTTCACCCTCCACACCGTGGTCGGCGACGTCGAACCGCGCAAGCGCCTGGCGCTGGAGAGCCAGGGCCAGGACCGCGCGCTCGGCTCCAACGTCAAGGCCAACCTCCAGTTCGGGCTGGACGACAAGGGCGAGGAGACCGAGGTCGACATCGTCGCCGACTTCCAGGTCACCGGCCGCATCGCCACCTTCGGGCACCGGATCATCTCGGCCAAGGCCGAGCAGGTCGTCATGGAGGCCCTGCGCAACGTGGACAAGCTGCTCAGCGGGCGGCGCTCCGCGTCGAGCGAGGGCTGACCGCCGCCGAAGCTCCGGCTGCCGCACCCAAGGGGGGTTCGCGATGACCCAGGTGATCTCGGATACGACCTCGACCGCGCGGGAGTTCACCCACGTCGGCGCCGGCTACGCCGGGCTGACCAACGTGGAGCTGGCGCTCGGCAAGGGCACCTTCGTCAGCGACGTGGAGCTGCCCGGGATGGCGCACGTGGCCATCCTGCGCAGCCCCCACGCGCACGCGCGGATCGTCTCGATCGACACCTCCGCCGCCGAGGCGGTCGAGGGCGTGATCGAGGTGATGACCGGCGAGGAGGCGCGCTCGGCCATGCGGCCGATCCCCGAAGCCTGGAACACCAAGGAGATCGGCGCCAAGGGGGTCCACTGGTACCCGCTCACGCCGGACCGCGCCCGCTACGTCGGCGAGGCGATCGCCGCGGTGGTGGCCGAGGACAAGTACACCGCCAACCGCGCCCGCGACCTCATCGAGGTCGAGTGGGAGCCGCTGCCGGCGGTCACCGACCCGGAGCGCGCGCTGGAGCCCGGCTGGCCGCTGGTCGAGCCGGAGTGGGGTGACAACCTGCTGATCAGCCGCGACTGGCGCGCCGGCGACGTGGAGGCGGCGCTGGGGCGCGCCACCCGGGTGGCCAGCGGGGTGGTGCGCTCCGGGCGCATCACCGGCGTGCCGCTGGAGCCGCGCGGCGTGGTGGCCGCCTGGGACCACTTCCACCAGCAGCTCACCTTCTGGGAGTCGACCCAGAACCCGCACCCGCTGCGCACCTTCCTGGCCGAGACGCTGGGCATGCCGGAGAACCGCATCCGGGTGATCCAGCCGCGGGTCGGCGGCGCCTTCGGCCTCAAGCAGCCGCCATTCCAGGAGGAGCCCCTGCTGGCCTACCTGGCGCGGAAGCTCCGCCGGCCGGTGAAGTGGATCGAGGAGCGCGACGAGAACTTCCAGGCCACCGGCCACTCGCGCGACGTGAAGTTCTACTACGACGTGGCCTTCGACGACGCCGGCGTGGTCGACGCCATCGACATCCGGGTGATCGCCGACGTGGGCGCGCCCACCGCGCTGCTCGGCTGGGGCCAGTCGTTCGTCACCGGCTACTGCCTGCCGGCCTGCTACAAGATCCCCAACGCGCGCATCCAGCTGTCGGTGGTGGTCACCAACAAGTGCCCCTGGAACGCCTACCGGGGCTTCGGCAAGGACTCGGCCTCGTTCCTGATGGACCGGGTGATGGACCGGGTCGCGCGCGACACCGGCGTGGACCGCGCCGAGGTGCGGCTGCGCAACTTCATCCCGCCCGACGAGTTCCCCTACCCGCAGCCGACCGGCGCGGTGCTCGACAGCGGCAACTACCACGGCACCATGCGCAAGGTCCTGGAGATGGTCGACTACGAGGGCTTCCCGGCGCTGCAGGCGCGGGCCAGGGCGCAGGGCCGCCGCATCGGGCTGGGCATCGGCCAGGAGCTGACCCCCGAGGGCTGCGCCATGCCAGGGGCGGTGATGATCTCCGCCTACGACAGCGCCACCGTGCGGGTGGCTCCCTCCGGCGAGGTGACCGTGCTGACCGGCGTGACCTCGCCGGGCTGCGGCAACGAGACCGCCATGGCGCAGATCGCCGCCGAGTACCTCGGCTGCGAGTTCGAGCGCGTCAAGGTCGTCCAGGGCGACACCGAGCTGTGCCCCTACGGGCTCGGCAACTACAGCTCGCGGTCGACGATGTACGGCGGTTCCGCCACCCAGAAGGCCGCCGTGGAGCTGCGCGAGAAGCTCTTCCGCGTGGCCGGCAAGATGCTGGAGGCCGACCCCGAGGACATCGACGCCCGCAACGGCAGGATCTTCGTCAAGGGCGCGCCCGGCTCGTCGGTCGGCTTCGACGAGGTGGTCAACCAGATCTACCGGTTCCCCTTCCGTGAGTTCGCCGAGGACGAGGAGCCGGGCCTGGAGGCGACCCGCTACTTCCGCATGGGCAACGTCTACCACCAGCCCGAGAAGCAGGGCCGCTTCAGCAACTACCCGGCCTGGCCCAACGGCTCGGCCGCCTGCGTGGTCGAGGTCGACGAGGAGACCGGCTTCGTCAAGGTGCTGCGCTACTGCCTGGTCGACGACGCCGGGCGGCAGATCAACCCGAGGCTGGTGGCCGCCAACCTGCACGGCGGCATCACCCAGGGGATCGGCAGCGCGATGTTCGAGCAGATCGCCTACGGCGAGGACGGGCAGCTGCACACCGCCACGCTGATGGACTACACCATCCCCACCGCGGTGGAGATGCCGCTGTTCGAGCTCGGCCACCAGGAGACCCCATCGCCGTTCACCCCGCTTGGCATGAAGGGCGTGGGCGAGTCGGGCGTCGGCGCCACGCTCGGCGCGCTGTGCAGCGCCATCGAGAACGCCTTCCCCGAGCTCGACCTCGAGCTCAACGAGCTGATCCTGACACCGAACCGGGTGTGGAGGGCCCTGCGGGACGCCCGCCGGGCCAGTGCCGCCGAGGGGGCCCGATGATTTCCAACGAGATCGAGTTCCACGCGCCGGCGACGCTCGCCGAGGCGCTCGAGCTGCTGCGCGTCGACGGCGAGGACGTCACCGTGCTGTCCGGCGGCATGAGCCTGCTGCCGATGATGAACCTCGGGATCATCCGGCCCACCAAGGTGCTGTCGCTCAACCGGGTGGCCGCCCTGGACCACGTCACCGAGCGGGGCGATGAGATCCTCATCGGCGCGATGGTGCGGCACCACCGGGTCGCCGCCGACCCGCTGATCCAGCGCCACGCTCCCCTGCTGGCGGCCGCCGCGCGGGTGATCGGCGACACCCAGGTGCGCAACCGCGGCACCATCGGCGGCAGTGTGGCGCACGCCGACCCGTCGGCCGACTACCTGCCCGCGCTGGCCGCGGCTGGCGGCAGCGTCACCCTGTCCGGCGCCCGCGGCGAGCGCACGCTCACGCCCGACGAGTTCTTCGTCGACCTGATGTTCACCACCCGCGAGCCGGACGAGATCGTCACCGCGGTGACCGTGCCGAAGCTGCCGGACGGCTGGCGCAGCGCCTACCAGCGGCTGGCGCGGGTCGAGGGCAGCTTCGCGATCGTCAACGCCGCCGCGGTGGTGGCCGGCGACCGCTCCGCCGCCACGGTCGCGCTCGGCGGCGTCGGCCCCAGGCCGGTGGTGATCGACGCCACCGAGCAGCTCCGCGGCGGCGTCGACGAGGAGTCCCTGGCGCGGGTCGGCGAGGCCGCCTACGAGGCCAGCCAGGACGCCACCGGCGACGTCATGTCGGACGCCGAGTACCGCCGTGAGATGGCCTCGGTGTTCGCCCGCCGCGCCCTGCGCGAGGCGGTCGGGCCGGTCGAGACGCGTTCGTGAGCGAGGAGACGAGAGTCGTGAAGACCACCATCAACGTCCGCGTCAACGGTGAGGACCAGCGGGTCGAGGTCGACACCCGCATGATCGTGGCCGACATGCTGCGCGAGCGGCTCAGGCTCACCGGCGTCCACATCGGCTGCGCCACCGGCAACTGCGGGGCCTGCACCGTGATGCTCGACGGCCGCACGGTCAAGTCGTGCTGCCTGCTGGCGGCCGACGTCGACGGGGCCGAGATCACCACCATCGAGGCGCTCAGCACCGGCCCGGACGACCTGCACCCCATTCAGCAGGCGTTCGTCGAGAACCAGGGCCTCCAGTGCGGCTTCTGCACCCCGGGCATGATCCTGTCCGCCAAGGCGCTGCTGGAGTCCAACCCGGACCCCAGCGAGGACGAGATCCGCCACGGCATCGCCGGCAACCTCTGCCGCTGCACCGGCTATCACTTCATCGTCAAGTCGATCCAGGACGCCGCCAGGCGGATGCACGGCAGCCCCCGCGCCGATCATCCCGCCTGACCGCGGGCAGGTTCGCGCTGACTGGACGCCTGGCCGGTCGAGGTGGCCGGCGCGCCAACGATCACGTTGAAGCCGATATGGGCCGAGGCCGCTTCCACAGGTTAGAGGCCCGTGGCGCCGTCGATCCGCTCCCGCAGGATGTCGGCGTGGCCGGCGTGCCGCCCGGTCTCCTCGATCATGTGCGCGACGATCGCGCGAAGGGGGCGATGCCGTCCTCGCCGGGGTTGGGGATCTTCGCCAGAGCGGAGAGGTCGGGGCAGGCGCGGACGATCTCGTTGCTACGGGCACATGCCCCACGGTAGGCGTCCACCACCTCCTCGCGGGTGGTGCCGGCCGGCACCTGCATGGAGTCCTCGACCTCGACGTCCTCGCCGAGGAAGACGAGCTGGAACCAGTGCTCCTCCACGCCGGTGAGGTGCTGGACCAGCCCGAGCAGGTTGGTCCCGGACGGCACGCCCGGAGTGCGCAGCCGCTCGGCTGTGAGCCCCTCGTCGGATCGCGTCCACTCATACCCGGTGTTCCCGCTCATGCCCCGCACACTAAGACGGCCTTTCGCTCCCTTTGATAGGTATGCGAATGCTTCATGGCCATGACTCCCTAGTTGAAGGCCTTGCCGCAGACGAGGACGAGCTGTGGACGAAAGTCGCGGCTCTTCCCATCCCCGCGGGCGCTCTGGTATGGCGGTCGACGCCTCGTGCCCCTTGTAGTTGCCCCCACGAAGGAACAGCCTGTACAGGCTGGGAGAGACGCCCTTTGCGTCGTCCGTCCCCGGTGGTGCCCGCCTTATCTGGCGGCGTGCGGCCGGCGGCCTCGCTGCGGCGCCTTTGCCGCGGGGCCGAAGACAGCAGCGGGCGACGGACAGGCTGAACCGCTCCGTGAGATCACCCATGCCAAGGGGGGCGGGCGCATGCGGATCCAGACACGTGAGGACATCGATCGGCAGATCGCAGCCTGGCAGGCAGAGCACACCGGGCCAGCTGTCGCGCTCGCGGAGTTGCTGTGTGACCGCCACGCCGCCCCCGCCGACTGGCCGGCGTTGCGCTACCAGGATGCCGCCGGCACCGCGCGCACGTACTCATTCGCGGAGATGCGCGACCAGTCCGCGCGGTTCGCCAGCGTGCTGCGTTCGCTGGGCGTCGCGCAAGGGGACCACGTGGCGACGCTGCTGCCGAAGTCGCCTGAACTGATGATCGCCACGCTTGGCATCTGGCGGCTTGGGGCGGTGCACGTGCCGCTGTTCACCGCGTTCGGGCCGCAGGCGATCGGGTTCCGCACCGGGCACAGCGCCACGCGCGTCGTCGTCACCGACATGACGAACCGCGCGAAGCTGGCCGGGATGGACCTACGGGTGGTCACCGTCGAGGGGCAGAATGGTGCGGCGGTCGAACCCGGCGACGTGCCGTTCGGGTCGGCGGTGGCGACGGCCGCCCCGCTGGCGGAGGTCGTACGAGTCAGCGGCGATGATCCGTTCATTCTCATCTACACGTCTGGGACGACGGGCCAGCCGAAGGGCGTCGAGGTGCCGGTGCGGGCGCTGACCGCGTTCGTGGTGTACATGCGCTTCGGGCTCGACCTGCGCGATGACGATGTCTACTGGAACATCGCCGATCCCGGCTGGGCGTACGGGCTGTTCTATGCGCTCGTCGGGCCGCTGCTGCTCGGTCTGCCGACGCTGTTTCTCAACGCGCCCTTCAAGGTGGAGAGCGTCCTGGACGTCATGCGCACGTATCAGGTGACGAACTTCGCGGCCGCCCCGACCGTCTTCCGTGCAATGCGGGCGGCCGGGATGGGGGACCGCCTGGACGGTCTGCACCTGCGCGTCCTGTCCAGCGCGGGCGAGCCGTTGAACCCCGACGTGATCGCGTGGGCCGAACGCGCGCTCGGCGTCCCGGTCCACGACCACTACGGCCAGACCGAGCAAGGCATGATGGTCATCAACCACCACGCGCCCGCGCTGCGCCAGCCGCTGCGCCCCGGCTCGATGGGGGTCCCCATGCCCGGCTTCCGCGCGGTGATCGTGGACGACGAGGGCCACGAACTCGGCCCCGGCGAGGAGGGGCAGATCGGGCTGGACATCGCACGGTCCCCGCTGTCCTGGTTCCGTGGCTACTACAACGCGGGCGAGTCGCCCGACCAGCGGATCACCGGCGGATACTACCTGTGCGGTGATGCCGCCAGCCGGGACGCGGACAACTTCTTCTCCTTCACCGGCCGCACGGACGACATCATCTCCAGTGCCGGGTACCGCATCGGGCCGTTCGAGGTCGAGAGCGCCCTGATGCAGCACCCGGCGGTCGCGGAGGCGGCGGCTATCGGCAGGCCGGACGAGCTGCGCGGCGAGGTCGTCACCGCCGTCGTCGTCCTCAAGGCAGGCCACGCCCCCTCGGACGAGCTGGGTGAGGACCTCACCCGGTTCGTCAAGGCCAACCTCTCCGCCCACGCCTACCCGCGAGCCATCACCTTCGTCGACGAACTGCCGAAGACGCCAAGCGGCAAGGTGCAGCGCTTCCTGCTGCGGCAACAACCGTGAGGAGAAGCACCCCGGCGTGACCTACAGTGGTCGCCAGACTGCACCGCCTGTTGCGCTGGCATCGCTTGGCGTCGCTTGGGCCGTCCGGCGTGGGGTGGAGTCTTCGACCCGGGCTGGGGCGGCACCGCTGGCGGGTGGAGCGGTCGCTGTCGTGGTTGGGCTGGTGGCGGCGGTTGCAGGTGCGGTGGGACCGTGATGAGGGGGACGACCAGACCATCCCAGGAGTAGCCGGTGGCACTGCCAGACATGATCCCTATCGCCTACGAGCCGGACTACCATACCGGCACGATCGGCCGGTATGTCGGCGGGCAGTTCTTCGCGTCGATCCACGGCGCGCATCCGCCCGGGGCCGATCCGCTGGATCGTGGATCCCTTCGCTGGTATGTCGTGTTGCACCTGTTCGATCCGGACGGCCGGCACCGATCGTCGGACATCTGGTATGCGGGCGCTGGCGGCGTTTTCGCCGGAGCGATCGCCGAGGCCGGTGAGGCGCGTCTGCGTCGTCTCTTGGACAGCCTTGCCGATCAGGAGTATGGCGACATCGCGATCCGGCCGTTCCAGGTGGAGCATGACGGCGTGGTGTTTGGGCTCATCGATGAGTCCGACGAGGAACGCGGCGACTGGGCCGAGCTGCATCCGAATCGTTTGGGCTTTGGGCCGCCATGGGATGGCGGCTACGACACCTAACGCGGACGTCCAGCAGTGCCAGCGGAAGGGTCACAGCGATGAGGTAGCCTCGCGGGTCGCTTGCGCCTTCCACAGCACCACCGACCCGACGAGGCCGCCTGCAGTATGCGTCCCGCCAGCGTGGACGCCAACCCCTCCTGCCCCGCCGGCTGCCCTTGCGACCTGCTGGGCCTGCTGCACGGCCCGCACCGCGTCGCCGTGCGCCTGGTGATGATCCTGCCATCGCAGCGCGGCCTGCCGGCCAGCGCCATCGCCAGCCTGCTGGGCTGCGACCCGGCAACGGTCAGGCGCTGGATCCACCGCCACAACACCCATGGCACCAGCGCGCTGTGCGATCGGCCGCGGGCGGGCCGGCCCCGGCTGGGCAGCCCCGCCCTGTCCACGCGCGTCCGCCGTCTGCTCACCCAGTCCAAGGCCTGGACGATCGGCCGGCTGTGGTCAACGCTTGGCCGCGACTCCTCCAACAACCTCCTGTTCCGCTACGCGGTGGAGAACGAAGCGCGATAGGTACGACGCGTCTTCACGTCAGCGAGCGGAGCGGTCATAGGTCAGAATCTTGATCTGACATGGCGTCGTTCTCACCAGGTCGCGGCCCGGGTGGCCCGTGACGCGCTCACTTGCCGAGTTCCTGTCGGCGCATGTCGTGCAGGCGGAAGAAGACTATCGATGGGGTGAGCTCCGGCTGCATGTCACGAGCCTTCTGGGCAGTGATCTGCCGCCAGGAGAGCTGATCACCTCGGCGCGGGCGGTGGTGCTGGGAGCGGGTGGCGTGCTGGTGGTGCGCGATCCCACGGGCGTCCACATCCTGCCGGGCGGCCGCCGCGAGGCTGGTGAGACCCTGGAACAGACCGTGCGGCGCGAGGTGCTGGAGGAGACCGGCTGGGCCATCGATCCGCCGAGGCTGCTGGGTGTCAAGCACTTTCACCATCTCAGTCCCGAGCCGGCCGGCTACCCCTACGCGTATCCCGACTTCTTCCAGGTCGTCTACGCCGCCGAGGCCCACCGCTTCGACCCCGATGGCCGCGAGGCGGACGGCTACGAGCTCGGCGCGGAGTTCCAGCCCACTGCCGAGATCCAACGCCTGCCTCTGCTCCCAAGCGAGCGAGTCTTTCTCGCCGCAGCGCTTCGTGAGCTGCCGAGCGCATAGCTGGACCGCAGATGGCGGGCTTGGGCCCTCACGATCGGATGGCCGGGTTGGCGGCGAGGATCGCCTCGCTGACCCGGGTGACCTCGGGGAGGGAGGCGCGGAGCTGGCGGGCGCGCTGGAGCAGGTCGGAGAGGTTGGCGATGCCGAGGTCGGCGAGCAGGGCGTGGAAGCCGGGCTCGACGGCGGGAACCAGGGTCGGGGCGTCGGCGTGGAGCAGCTTGAGGCAGCGGGCGTAGGTGGCCACGATCCAGAAGACGGCCTCGCGGTGGTCGCCGCGGGCGATCAGCTCGCGGCTGCCGTCGACCGCGACCGGGCGGGCGGCGGCGGTGATGTCGGCGGCGAAGGGGAACGGGGTC
>DASVXQ010000369.1:0-2840 GCA_036392615.1 Actinomycetes bacterium
GCCTCATGATCGAGCCGTATTCGGCGGTCGGCCTGGTCACGACGGTGCGCGGCGTGCGCCGCCGGGCCGAGATCAGGCGCAATCTCGATCACATCGCCGAGGTGATGGCCGCGGCCTCCTGGCTCTCCAGCCTCGACCTGCCGGTCCGGCTGGTGGCCATCCCGGAGGGCGCGCTCCAGGGCTTCACCGACGAGGTCTTCGACCTCGACCACGCAACCTACGCCGAGGAGTGCGCCATCGACGTGCCCGGCGAGGAGACCGCCTTCCTCGGCGAGCTGGCACGCCACTGGAACGTGTTCATCATGGCCCAGGCCAAGGCGCGCAACCAGCATTTCCCGGGCATGTTCTTCAACGTCGGCATGGTGATCGACCCCGGCGGCGAGGTGGTGCTTGTGCACCACAAGGTGGCCACGCTCTATCCGGTGGAGCACTCGGTCACGCCGCACGACGTCTGGGACCGCTGGGTCGAGATCTACGGCACCGGCCTGGACGCCTTCTACCCGGTGGTCGACACGGCCATCGGCCGCCTCGGGATCATGATGGCCAACGAGGGCTCCTACCCGGAGAACGCCCGCGGGCTGGCGATGAACGGCGCCGAGGTGCTGTACCGGGCGTCCTACCCCCACCCGCACACCGGCAACGACTACTTCGAGATCCAGAACCGGGCGCGGGCACTGGACAACAACCTCTACGTGGTGGCGCCGAACCTGGCGACCTACTACCTGGAGCAGGATTCCGAGCTGCCGGTCGACACCTTCGGCGGGCGCTCGATGGTGGTCGACTACAAGGGCCGGGTGGTCGGCAGCCACCTCTACGGCGCCGGCTCGTCCTACGTGGCGGGCACGATCGACATCGAGGCGCTGCGGCACTTCCGCGCGCGGGCCAAGTGGGACAACTGGATGAAGGACCTGTGCACCGAGCAGTACCAGATCATCTACGACCGGCCGATCTACCCGCGCAACCTCTACATCGACCGGCCGCCGTACAAGCACGACGAGTTCCACAGCGAGGTCATCGCCAAGCAGGTCAAGCGCATGCACGAGCTGGGCGTCTGGGCCGAGCCAGGCGGCCAGGGATAGGCGGCCGAACCGGCGGCCGGCGGGCGGCGCCCGGCCGTGGCGGCGTCGAGGAGGCCGGTCGCCGCTACCCGCCCGTCCGGCGGAGGGTCAGCACCAGGTAGGTGTAGCGCAGGCCGAACCGGCGCCAGACGACGGTCTGGTCGTGTGGGCGGTCGAGCTCGACCTCGCCGGTCGGCTCCAGCCCGAGGCCGCGCGCCAACTCCAGCGCGGCGATGATCTCGTCCGGCGTGAAGACGTGGACCGGCACGCCGTAGGCGGTCATGCCGCGGGTGTCGAGCGGCTTGCGGGAGAAGTCGGTCGAGGTCACCAGGATCCCGCCGGGCCGCAGCAGGCGCGCGGCCTCCTGGAAGTAGGCGCCGAGGTCGACGCCGTGCTCGACCACCGACAGGCAGGTGATCGCGTCGAAGCTCGACGTGTCGAGGCCCGTGGCGGTGACGTCGCCGTGCTGGAAGCGAGCCGGCCCGCGGCGGACCGGCTCGCCGAACTCGAGGTTGATGCCGACCAGGTCCTGGTAGCCGTAGCGCCACAGGGCCGCCAGGATGGTCGAGTAGAGCGCCGCGCCTGCGTCCAGCACCCGGCTGGAGCGGTCGGTGTGGCGCAGGACCGCGGCCAGCGCCGCCAGGGTGTCCCAGTTCTTGGTCAGGTCGCGGTGCACCGGCAGGCGCAGCCGGCGCAGCTCCTCGACCGCCGCCTCCCACTCGGCGGTCGTCTTGAGCACGGCGTTCTCGGGCGGCGCCCAGCAGGGCGGCGGCGGGGTGGCGCCGCGGCGGACCTGGCTGCCGACGCGCGCCCACAGCAGGGTGGCGTCGAGCTGCTTGGCGGAGGACTTGAGCCCTGGCGGCAGGCGGGAGCCGAGCTGCGCCCAGTTGCGCCCGCTCACCGGTCTGTCCCCGGCGTGGCGGCGAGGCCGGTCACGGCGGCGGCGACGTCGCGCCAGGAGGCGATGTGGGCGCGGGCGCCGGCGGCGAGGTGGTCGAGCGCGCCCAGCGCGCGCTCGATCGCGGCGGCGAACGCCTTGGCGTCGTCCGGCGGGGCGAGCGTGCCGGTCTCGCCGTCGACCACCTGCTCGGCGAGCCCACCGACGGTGGTGGCGGCGATCGGCCGGCCGGCCGCGCGGGCGACCGGGACGATCCCCGACTGGGTGGCGCTGCGGTAGGGCGCCACCACCAGGTGATGCGAGGCCATCAGGCTGCCGACCTCGGCGTCGCTGACATACCCCGGCCGCAGCTCCACGTGGTCGGTCAGCCCGGAATCCGCCACCGACCGCTGCCACGGCTCGACCGGGCCCCAGAACTCCCCCGCCACCGTCAGCCGCACCGGCAGGCCGTGCGCCACCAGCTCGGCCATCGCCTCCAGCGCGACGTCGAGGCCCTTGTAGGGCCGCACGAAGCCGAAGAACAGCAGCCGGCACGGCGGCAGCGGCGGCAGCTCGCTGGGCAGCAGCGGGAGCATGGACGGCATCGGCACGTAGACGGCCCGGCGGCCCGGCACCAGCCAGGCCATCTCCGCGCGGCTGGTGGTGGCGTGGACCACCGTGCCGCTGGTGCGGCCGAGCACCGAGCGGATCAGCGGCACGTCGAATGGCCGCCGCTCGTGCGGCAGCGGGTTGTGGACGATCGCCACCGCCGGCACGCGCGCGGACGCCAGCATCACCCGGTAGGCGGCCGCCTGCACCGGCGTGACCCAGGGGAACACCAGCAGGTCGCCGCCGCGCGCGGCGCGGCCGGCGCGCCACCACGACCTCGGGTCCGACCAGCGCAG
>DASVXQ010000370.1:0-2782 GCA_036392615.1 Actinomycetes bacterium
TCCGCCAGGGTGATCGCCATGATCGAGGCGGCGCTGGCGCGGGGCAGGGACGCCATCGTGGTCATCCCGGAGGTGGCTGCCGGCTCGGCCGTGGCCGACGCGGTCCGCAAGCACTTCCCCGACGCGGCCGACCTCTCCAGCGACCTGTCGGAGCGGCGCCGCTACCGCGCCTGGACCGACCTGCGGCTGGGCCGCCGGCAGGTCGCCATCGGCGGCCGCTCGGCGGTGCTGGCGCCGGTGCGCCGGCTCGGCTGCGTGGTGGTCGACGACGAGGCCAACGGCGCGCACAAGGAGCAGCGCACCCCCCGTTACCACGCGCGCGAGGTCGCCCTGCGGCGGGCCGACCACGCCCGGGCGGTCTGCGTGCTCACCGGCACGGTGCCCTCGCCGGAGGTGGTCGCCGCGGTGCAGGCCGGCCAGTGCCGCATGGTGGCCGCGGACCGCGCGCTGGAGCGGCGGCTGCGCCCGCTGGTCGAGGTGGTCGACCCCTACGAGCAGGACCAGGGTCCCGGCCCGGCGCGGCTGCACCGGCGCGCCCTGGCGGCCATCCGCGCGGCGCTGGCGCGTGGCGAGAGCGCCTACGTGCTGGTCCCGCGCCGCGGCGCCGCCGACCCGTCCGTGCCGGGTGCCCGCACCGCCGGGCAGGTGACCGAGGACCTGGGCCGCTACCTCGGCGGCACGCCGGTGTGGCGGCTGGACCGCGAGGTGCTCGACCCGGGCGAGGTGCCGCCCTGGGCGGGCCAGGGCCCGGGGGTGATCGTCGGCACCGTGGCCGGCGTCAAGGACCACCCGCCGCTGACCGGCTGCCGCACGGTGGTGGTGGTCGGCGCCGACGCCGCGCTCACCCAGGCGGAGGTGCGCTCCACCGAGGAGGCCTACCGCACCTGGAGCCGCGCGGCCGCCTGGTGCGGTCCGCGGGAGCGGCCGGGCAGGATGCTGGTGCAGACCAGCGACCCGGGCCACCACGCCATCCAGGCGCTGGTCCGCTGGGACCCGGGCTTCTTCTGGCGCCACGAGCTGCCGCGCCGGGTCGAGCTCGGCTTCCCGCCGGCCCGCCGGCTGCTGCTGTTCGAGGGCGCCGAGCCGGGCGAGGCGCCGGCCGCCGGCGCGCTGGTCACCGCGGCGCTCGGCCCCAAGGCTGAGCTGCTCGGACCCGCTGCCATGGGGCGCGGCTGGCGTATCATCGCCAAGGTCGAGGATGCGGAGGCCGCCGCCCGCGCGCTCCGGCCGGCGCTGGCCGAGGCCTCCCGCTCCGGCGGCCCCAGGATGTCGGTCGACGTCGAACCGCTGGAGGTACTGCCGGCCCGGCGCTCGCCGTGAGGCGTTGGCCCGTCATCCGCAGCCCGACCACAATCCCCAAGGGACGGACCCCCGGCCCGACCGGACCGAGCAAGGAGACGATCGCGCGGTGGCGCTATTGCAGATACGACTGTTCGGCGACCCCGTGCTCCGCGAGCGCGCCGCCGAGGTGACCGAGTTCGACGACTGGCTGGCCCGCTTCGGCGACGACCTGCTGGCCACGATGCGCGAGGCGCACGGGGTCGGCCTGGCCGCGCCGCAGGTGGGCGTGCTCAAGCGGGTGTTCGCCTACGATGTGCCGGTCGACGAGGAGGAGGAGACGCCACGCGCGTACGGCGTGCTGGTGAACCCGGAGATCATCCACCGCGAGGGCGAGCAGGAGGGCCTGGAGGGCTGCCTGTCCTTCCCCGGGCTCTACTACGACTGCACCCGCGCGCTCTCGGTGGTGGTGAACGCGCAGGACGTCACCGGCAGGCGCCTGCGGGTCGAGGGCGAGGGCACCCTGGCGCGCGTGTTCCAGCACGAGATCGACCATCTCGACGGCGTGCTGTTCATCGACCGCCTGTCGCGCTCCGACCGCAAGCGGGCCATGCGCGAGTGGCGCGAACGGGATCTGAGCCTCGAGGCGCCCGACGCCCGGCCCCACGTCCACCGGTCGGACATCGCGAAGACGCTTTAGGGAGCCCAGTTGCGCGTGGTCTACCTCGGCACTCCGGCGGCGGCCGTGGCGCCGCTCGAGGCGTTGCTGGCCTCGGAACGGCACCAGGTGGTCGCCGTGGTGACCCGCCCCGACAAGCCGCGCGACCGCCGTGGCGGCGCCCCGGCGCCCTCGCCGGTCAAGCGCGTCGCGGTCCAGGTCGGCATCCCGGTGCTCCAGCCGCGCGGCGGGCGCGACCCCGAGTTCCCCGCCGCGCTCGCCGCCACCGGCGCGGACATCGGGGTGAGCTGCGCCTTCGGCTACCTGCTGCCCCCCGCGGTGCTGGCCGCGCTGCCCCGCGGGATCATCAACCTGCACTTCTCGCTGCTGCCCGCCTACCGCGGCGCCGCGCCGGTGCAGCGCGCCCTGCTCGACGGGGTCGAGCGCACCGGCGTCTGCACCTTCCAGATCGACGAGGGCATGGACACCGGCCCGCTGCTGGGCTGCCGCGAGATGGCGGTGCTGGACGGCGATGACGCCGGCTCGCTCACCGCGCGGCTCGCCGAGGTCGGCGCGGACCTGGTGCTGGAGACGCTCGACGGGCTCCAGGCCGGGACCCTGCGGGCGCGCCCCCAGCCGGCCGGCGGCGGCCTCGCCCCCAAGGTCGACCCGGCGGAGGCCCGGCTCGACTTCAAGGAGCCGGTGCGGCGGCTGGTCGCCGCGGTGCGCGCCTTCACGCCGTCGCCCGGCGCCTGGACCACCTTCCGCGGCCGGCGGCTCAAGGTCGCGCGGGCGGCCCCGGCCCCGCCGGGCACGGCCGAGCTGGCCGCCGGCCAGCTCGGCGTC
>DASVXQ010000371.1:0-2230 GCA_036392615.1 Actinomycetes bacterium
GTTCGCCTGGGCGCTGGACTGGCCCGGCTGGTGCCGCTCGGGCAGGACCGAGGAGCAGGCGCTCGAGGCGCTGGCCGGCTACCTCCCGCGCTACCAGGCGGTCGCCAGGCAGGCGCGGATCGCCCTGCCGGCCGCGGCCGCCGAGCGGCTCACCGTGGTCGAGCGGGTCGAGGGCAGCGGCGCGACCGACTTCGGCGTGCCCCACGAGATCACCGCCGCCGACCGGGAGAAGCTCGACGCCGACGAGGCCAGGCGCCGGGCCAGGCTGGTCTCCGCCGCCTGGCGGGTATTCGACCAGGTGGTCGCCGGCGCCCCGGCGGAGCTGCGCAAGGGGCCCAGGGGCGGCGGCCGCGACCGCGACAAGATGGTCCGCCATGTGCTCGAGGCCGAGGCCGCCTACGCGCGCGCCCTGGGCATCAAGCTGCCCGCGCCCGAGCTCGGCGACCACCAGGCGATCGAGGGGCTGCGCAAGCGGATCCTGGCGGTGCTGCGCGAGCCATCCGGCGGCGAGCCGCTGGCCCCCAAGGGCTGGCCGCTGCGCTACGCCGCCCGCCGGATCGCCTGGCACGTCCTGGACCACGCCTGGGAGATGCAGGACCGCTCCGAGCCGCGGGGCTAGGCTCAGCCGCCCAGGCGGTGCACCCGGCTGTGCTCGTGGACCAGGTTGACGTCCAGCAGCAGCTCGCGGTCGCCGAGGATCTCGCCGACCCCGCCCTCGGCCACCAGCTGGTGCCCCTCGGAGAAGACCAGGCAGCGGTCGGCCACCAGGTCGAGCACGTCGAGGTCGTGGGTGGCCATCACGATGGTCTTGCCGGCGCGCGACAGCTCGGCGATCAGCTCCACCAGCCACTGCTGGCTGCGCGGGTCGAGCGCCGCGGTGGGCTCGTCGAACAGCAGCACCTCGGGGTTCATGGCCAGCACCGAGGCGATCGCCACCCGCTTCTTCTGCCCGCCGGAGAGCTGGTAGGGCGCGCGGTCGGCCAGCTCGGCGATGTCGAGCATGGCCAGCACGTCGTCGACCCTGAGGGTGGCCTGCTCGCGCGACAGGCCGAGCTGGAGCGGCCCGAAGGCGATCTCCTCGCGCACGCTCGGCGAGAACACCTGCACGTCGGAGTTCTGGAAGATGAACCCGATGCGCGCGCGGAAGCCCATCGAGAACTGCTCGTCCTCGAGGTTGTCCTCGGTCACCTGCGCGCCGAACGCGTGGTACTCGCCCGAGTCGGGGAAGACCAGCCCGTCCAGCACCTTGAGCACGGTCGACTTGCCGCAGCCGTTGGCGCCCAGCAGGGCCGCGTTCTCACCGCGGCGCACGCTGAAGGAGACGCCGTCCAGCGCGGGGAAGCGGCCCAGGTAGGCGTAGCGCAGGTCCTTGCAGACCAGGATCGGGTCGTCGGGGCCGTGGGATTGCGCGCTGGCCCCGCCGTGCTCATGCTCCAAGCAGCCGGTCACCTCCAAGCACCGCCACGGCAAGCGCCACGCAGGCCAGCGCCCACATCACGTCGAGGGTACCGGCTCGCCAGCCCTCCAGGGTGGTGGCGTCGCCGCGGTAGCCGCGGGCGACCATCGCCTGGTGGACCTCCTCGCTGAGGGTGTGCGCCTTGCCGAACAACGCGCCGGCGGTCGCCGCCACGAAGCGCCGGCCCTGGCGCGAGTCCTCGTCGCCCCCCACCGAGCGGGACTTGCGTGCCTCGAACATGTCAGTCACCGAGTTGAGCAGCAGGAACAGGTAGCGGTAGGCCATCCCGATCACCAGGATGAACATCCTGGGCACCGCCAGCGCCCGCAGGGCGGCCAGCAGCCGGACCCAGGGGGTCGTCAGGGTCAGCAGCACCACCAGCGAGATCGAGGTCGCCACCCGGCTGATGATCAGGCCGGCGCCGGTGAGCCCCTGGCTGGTGATCCCGACCGGGTTGCCGTGCCAGTGCCACAGGGTCAGCACGATGTGCCCGTGGGTGATGAAGCTGAAGGTGGCCGGCAGCACCACGATGCCGGTGAAGATGGGGATGAACAGCCACACCCGCTTGATGAAGAAGCCCAGTTCCAGCCCGGAGGCGACCGCCAGCGCCAGGGTGACCGCGTACATCGCCAGCAGCACCTGGATGTGGTGCACCAGCGCCGCGACCACCAGCAACGCGATCAGGCTGACCACCTTGACCCGCGGGTCGAGGCGCTGCAGCAGGCCGCGGCGGGCGGCGATCTCGTCACCGAACATGGCCTGCCGCAGCACCCC
>DASVXQ010000372.1:0-3853 GCA_036392615.1 Actinomycetes bacterium
CGGTCTCGGGCGCGGCGGGGCCGGCGCTCGGGACGTCGGCGGCCGACCCGTTGGCCGCGGCGCTGGAACCGTTGGCGGCCGACCCGTTGGCCGCGGCGCCGCCCGAGGCCGCGCCGTTGGTCTCGGCGTCGGACTCGAGGCTCGCCTTGATCTGCTCGCGCTCCCGCTCGAGCTCGGCCATCTGGCCCTCGATGTCGAGCAGCTCGCGCACGTAGTCGCGCGCCTGCGAGCGCAGCGACCCGACCCGCAGCTCGGGCAGGTTGATGTCCTTGAGGTCGGCCTCCTGCTTGAGCTGGTCGAGGGCGCCCTGGGTCATCAGGCGGAGCTGGCCGAGGAAGCGTCCGGTCTGGCGCGCCATCTGCGGCAGCCGCTCCGGACCGAAGACGACCAAGCAGACGAGGATGATGACCGCGATTTCGCCGATGCCGACGTTGAACACTTCCTGCCTCCCTGCGCCGTTCCGTGCCCCCCAAGACTAAGCCCCACCCGGACGAACGGCCAGCCCGCGAAGCCTGCGGACCCGCCGCGACCGGTGGCCGCCAATCCCAATCAGCACAAGCGATTGCGCCATTTGGTCGGCGCGCAACGGGCTCTGGCAACCGGTTCGCGCTCCACGCCGGCGGCCCCTGGCGGTTAGCCTTTCGGGCATGTCCATCGAACTGGCGCGCGCGTAGCCTATGTTGGCCAACGTGTCGCCTCCATCGGGTCCTCCACTGAAGAAGAAAGCAGGGGCACCTTGACATTCGCGCAGACCAACGCCATCGCTACCTACCTGAGCGAGCTCGTGGCCGGGGAGGACGACGCCCTGCGGCACGCCAGGGAGCGGGCCGCCGCCGGCGGCATGCCGCCGGTCTCGGCCGACACCGGCGCGTTCCTGCGGGTGGCCGCGAGATGGTCGGGCGCCCAGGCGGCGGTGGAGATCGGCTCTGGCGCCGGCTACTCGGGCATCTGGCTGGCCAGGGGCCTGTCGCCGAAGGCCACCCTGACCACCATCGAGGCCGACCCGGAGCACCAGCGGCTCGCCAAGGCGAGCTACGAGGAGGCCGGCGTCGCCAACCGGATCCGCGCGATCCTCGGCCGCGCGCTGGACGTGCTGCCGCGGCTCAGCGACGGCGGCTACGACCTGGCGTTCATCGACGCGCGCAAGGACGAGTACCCGAAGTACCTCGAGCACGCGCTGCGGCTGGTCCGGCCGGGCGGGATCATCCTGGCCGACAACGTGCTCTGGTCCGGGCGGGTGGCCGACCCCAAGGCGACCGACGCCGACACCGAGGCGCTGCGGCTGTACTCCAGGCGCATCGTGGAGGACGACCGTCTCGAGTCCACCATCCTCACGATCGGCGACGGCCTGGCGGTCTCGCTGGTCCGCCGCGACGACGGCGGCGCCGGCTAGCGCGCAATGCGCAGCAGGCCCAGAGGCTGGATTGCCAGGAACGTCATCGACGGCCTGGTGGTGCTGGCGGTGCTGGCCGGCAGCCTCTGGGTGATCCCGCGCGGCATCGGCGGGCGGGCCGAGCGGACGGAGGCGCCGGCCGCCACCGCGGCCACGTCGTCACCCGGCGTGAGCGCGCCGCCGACCAGACCGCCCACCGCCGTGTCCACCTCGACCAGCCACCCGCAGCGCTCGGCGGTGGTCGGCACCGTGCGGCTCAACGGCTTCGCGCAGGGGATGGCCTTCGGCGCCGGCTCGCTGTGGGTCGCCTCCGGCGAGCGGCTCGCGCGGGTGAACCCGGACGACGACGCCGTGGAGGCGAGCCTGCCGATCGCCGCCGACGACTCCGGCCCGGCCGGGGTGGCCTACGGCGCCGGCGCGGTGTGGGTGCCGGTGGCGGTCCCCGGCTCGGTCTGGCGGGTGGACCCCAGGAGCAACAAGGTGGTGGCCAAGATCCCGCTGGGCGAGTCGCTGGCCGGCTTCATCGGGGTGAGCGCCACCGACGGCGCCGTCTGGATCACCTCCGGCGAGCAGCAGGACGGCGAGCGCGGCGGGATCCTCATGCGGATCGACCCGCACCGCAACCGGGTGACGGCCAGGGTGCCGCTGCCGGGCGTGCCGAGCGACGTGGCGGCGGCGCGGAGCTCGGTCTGGGTGGCGCTGACCAACGGCCAGGTGCTGGAGGTCGACGCCAGCCGGGGCCGGGTGATCGGCGCGGTCGACACCGGCGGGCCGCTGGGCTTCACCCAGACGGTGGCGCTCGGTGGCGGCTCGGTCTGGCTGGCCGACCCGCTCTCCGGGGTGGTGCTGCGGGTCGACCCGGACAGCGCGAAGGTGGTGGGCAGCGTGCCCACCGGCGCGGTGACCGCGCTGGCGTTCGGCAGCGGGGCGATCTGGGCGGTCGGCAAGCCGGGGATCCTGCGCATCGACCCGGGCAGCGGCAGGGTGACCGCGACCCTGCCGGCGGCCCAGCTCGACGGCGTGCTGATGGTGGCGACCGGCGCGGGCTGGCTCTGGGCGGGCGGCGCCGAGGCGGTCACCCGCCTGGACCCCAAGCTGATCAGGTCCTGAAGAAGTACACCTTGGCGGCGAACTCGGCCGCCAGCGCCATGATCACCGCCAGGTAGAACATGCCGGTGGCCGCCTGGATCGAGTTGGAGCGCACCAGCGCCCGGATGAACGAGGCCAGCAGGCCGCACAGCAGCACCAGCCCGACCGCCAGGTAGACGGTGAGATTGGGGAAGGCCAGCAGCGGCGAGAGCGACTGGCTGACCACCTCGCCGCGCGCGCCGCCCAGTGCGGCCGAGACCAGCGCGGCGGCGACACCGGCGAAGAACCAGGTCGCCAGCGCGAGGATCGGCCGGTTGGTGAGCCGCCGGTCGACCAGGTACCAGTGCCCCAGCAGCAGCCCGTCGACGGTCGCGCCGAGGAACAGCGCGCCGGTCAGCAGCGCCAGCGCGCCCAGCACGGTGCGCCCGCTGAGCACCGCCAGCGGCCAGGCGGCCACCAGCCCCGGCACGACCGCCGCGATCCCCACCCAGCGGGCCAGCGGCAGCCGCGCGTAGAGCAGCACCTGCCAGAGCAGCACGCCGAGCGCGAAGATCGCCAGCCACAGCGAGGCGGCCGCCCCTGTCGCGCCCGCGCCGCTCAGCTCGCCATGGCTCGCCAGCCAGGCGAGCGCCGCGCAGACCAGCACCGTGGCGCCGACCAGCTTGAAGAACCCGGCGCGGACGACGCCCCACAGCGGCGCGAGCCACAGCAGCCCGAGGCTCCCCAGGGCGGTCTCGAACAGCACCACCGTGAGCACACCCGCCGGACCACGCACCTGGAGACCTCCTGTCACCCGCCCCGCCGTCTCGGCGGACGGCGAAAGCCTAGCGCTCCCAGCGGATCGGCGCCTTCCGAGCGGGTGGCTCCCCCGCCGGTCCGACGCGCCGTTCCTCCGCCGCCCGCGCGGCCGGCTCGCCCGCCGGCGCGGCCAGGAAGGGGGTGAGCAGCCCGGGGACGGCCTCGCCGGCGACCCGCAGCGCCTCGGCGGTGGTGACGTCCTGCACGCGGTAGGCCTGGCGGCCGGCGGCCGTGGTGGCGGTCAGCGTGACCAGGCCGGCGCGGCGCTGGAAGAAGGACTGGCGCAGGTTCCAGCCGATGATCCCGTCGCAGGCGAGCACGTTGCGGCGGCGCAGCAGCGAGCCGTAGGCGCCCACCAGCGCGCGGTCGACCACCTCGTGCCCCAGGCTGCGGTAGCGGTCGGCGGCCAGCAGCGCGCCCAGCGGCAGCAATGCCAGCGAGGCGACGACCACCCAGGCCGGCAGACCGGCCCACCATCGCAGCCCGGCTGCGGTGGCCGCCAGCAGCGCGCAGAGGGGCAGCGCCCGCGTGTAGCGGCGCCGACGCGCGGCCGGGCCGTGGGCGCGCAGCGGG
>DASVXQ010000373.1:0-4432 GCA_036392615.1 Actinomycetes bacterium
AGGTTACCTTACGTCGTAAGGCTCCGCCAGGGCGGAGTCACCGAGGGGACCGGGGAGGCCACCATGCGGGCAATCGTCCAGGACGCCTACGGCCGCGCGGACGTCCTGCAGCAGCGGGACGTCGCCGAGCCGCGGATCGGCGACAGGGAGGTGCTGGTGCGTGTGCACGCGGCCGGCGTGGACCGGGGCGCCTGGCACCTCATGACCGGCCTGCCGTACCTGATGCGCGTCATCGGCTTCGGGCTCCGGGCCCCCAGACACCCGGTCCGGGGCAGGGAGCTGGCCGGCCGGGTCGAGGCGGTCGGCAAGGACGTGACCCGGTTCCTGCCGGGCGACGAGGTGATGGGCATCGGCGAGGGCAGCTTCGCCGAGTACGCCGCCGTGCGCGAGGACAAGCTGGCGCGCAAGCCGGCGAACCTCAGCTTCGAGCAGGCGGCCGCGGTCCCGATCTCGGCGTCCACCGCTATCCAGGCGCTGCGCAGGGGACGCCTCCAGCCCGGCCAGAAGGTCCTGGTCATCGGCGCGTCCGGGGGCGTGGGGACGTTCGCCGTGCAGCTCGCGAGCGCCTTCGGCGCCGAGGTCACCGGCGTGGCGAGCACGTCCAAGGTGGACCTGGTCCGCTCGATCGGCGCGGACCACGTGCTTGACTACACCCGCGACGACCCCACCGGCGGCGGACGGCGCTACGACCTGATCCTCGACATCGGCGGGAACCGCCCGTTGTCGCGGCTGCGGCGGGCGCTCACGCCCAGGGGAACCCTGGTCCTGGTCGGCGGCGAGGACGGCGGCCGCTGGATCGGCGGCATGGAGCGCCAGCTCCACGCGCTCGCCATCTCGCCGTTCGTGCGGCAGCGACTGCCGATGTTCGTCAACCGGGAGCGCCACCAGGAGCTCGAAGTGCTGGCGGAGCTGGTCGAGGCGGGCAAGGTCACGCCGGTCATCGACCGGACCTACCCCCTGCGCGAGGCGCCCGAGGCCATGCGGCAGCTCGAGGCAGGCGGCGTCCGCGGCAAGATCGTCATCACGGTCTGAGCCAACCACCACGGCAACGGGCCGGCGGAGCGCCACACGTCGCCGGCCCGTTGCCGTGTTCCGCCCCTACTGTGGAGGCTGTGGAGGAAGGCAGCTGGGGCTGTCGTTCTGGACGTTCGGGTAGGCGAAGTCCATCGAGAAGTCGACCGTGGAGAGCCGGTTGTCGCTCCAGCGGATGCCCATGTGGACGGTGGTCAGGAAGAAGCAGTCCGAGCTGTTCAGCAGGTTGATCTCCGAAGTGGCCACCCGGACCGTCAGCTTGCCGGCCGAGTTCACCGTGCTCGAGGTGGCCAGCACGTGCCCGGTCTGGTCGTCGAAGCTGCTGAAGCCGATCAGCCGCGTCTGGAGCGAGACGCGCAACGCCTTCGGCAGCAGGATGGCCCGCGCGATGCCCTGGGTGTTCTGCTCGACCCCGGCGGAGGTGATGCCGTCCTCGCCCCACGTCTCGGCGATCACGGAGCCGTTGGCCGGGTTGGCGAAGTGGTTGAAGGTCCGGGTGACGAAGCTGTTGTTGAAGACGGACACGTCGTTCGCCGCCTGCGGGACGACGCTGACATCCGAGCTGGTCTTGAGGTGAGGCGCGAGCTTGCCCGACTGTGCCGTCGCCTGGCGCGGGCGCAGGACGCGGTGGTCGCCGCTCCCCGTCTGCGCCGCCTTGGCGGGCACGATCACCGCAAGCGCCCCCAGCGCCAGGACGATCAGGCCGATCACCGTGATCTTTCGCACGACACCCTCCTTGGTCCGCTTGAAGAGGGCGCGAGTCTATCCCGACGTGCCGACACATCCGGGGCAGGACGGGTGATCGCCGCACACTTGTGACATCGGTCGCGCTCAGCGCAGATCAAGGTGGAAGGTGTCGAGGCGGGCGATCGCGTCGCCGGCGAAGGTGAACAGCTCGCTGAACACGAACTCCTGGCGGCCGCCGCCCTGCTTCGGCATGTCGCCATGGCCCATCACGGCGACGGTGTCACCCTCCTCGACCAGGCGGTCGAGCGTGATCCTCGGGGCGGCCACGCTGGGGTCGTCGTGCCGCAGCTCCGCCGCGAAGGCCGCCTTGCCGTGCAGCGTGGCGTGCCCGTGCAGGGCCCACACGACGTCGTCGGTCAGGCAGGAGAGGATCTGCCCGCTGTCGCGGCGGCGATATCCGTCGATGTAGCGCTCGACGACCTGCTTGTGCTTCGACATCTCGCGATCTCCCACTCCGGACCTGGGCTGGCCGGTCACTGAGACATCGGAGCCACTCCAAGGGATTCGACACGGCGAGCACGCGAACGGCGGCCGAGCCGGCTCACCTGAGGTCGCCTTTATATCCTGCTTGCCCTTCATCGTCCGCTGTGGACGGAAGCGGATGGCCAGAGGTTCTGCTTGCAACCGTTGTGGCAGCAGGACCGCACGCCGGCGAGTGGCGTGACCGCGCGCCGCGGGATTGTCCCCCGGGCTTGTGGGTACCCGTTCGGCGCACGGGGGAGGATCACCAGCCATGACAGCACGCGCCTACCGCAAGCCCGGATGGTGGCAGCGGGTCATCGCCAACCGCCTGGCGCCCCGGTTCGCCCCGCGGCGGGTGGCCACCCTGTCAGTCCGTGGGCGCAGGAGCGGACAGTGGCGCACGGTCCCCGTCGTCGTCCTGGAGCACGAGGGCCAGCGGTACCTGCTCACCCCGTTTGGGGACACCGACTGGTCACGCAACCTCAGGGCCGCCGGTGGCGGGCGGCTTCGGCGAGGGCGCCGGGTGGAGGACTTCAACGCCGTGGAGGTTCCACCCCAGCAGCGAGGGCCGCTGATCGAGGCCTACATGCGGCGCTTCGGCGGGACGCCCGGGGTGAAGGCCAGCTTCGAGCAGCTTGCTGACCCAGCCGACCATCCCACCTTCCGCATCGTCCCGCAACCGTGACCGGCACGGCGACAGCCAGGCTCGTGGCCAAGGGTTACCGGCTGTTCTTGGCTTCGATAGATGTGCGCCAGGGCGGACGGTGCGTCACCGTCCGCCCTGGTCAGAGCCGCTATGGGCTTAGATGTCGTAGTAGAGGTGGAACTCCCACGGGTGCGGGCGCAGGCGGACCGCGTCGACCTCGCGCTCGCGCTTGTAGCCGATCCAGGTCTCGATCACGTCGGGGGTGAAGACGTCGCCCTCGAGCATGAAAGCGTGGTCCTTCTCCAGCGCGTCGAGGGCCTCGTCCAGCGAGCCCGGCACCTGCGGCACGGCGGCGAGCTCCTCCGGCGGCAGCTCGTAGAGGTCCTTGTCGAGCGGGCCGAAGGGCTCGACCTTGTTGCGGACCCCGTCGAGGCCGGCCATCAGCATGGCCGCGAACGCCAGGTACGGGTTGCAGGACGGGTCGGGCACGCGGAACTCGACCCGCTTGGCCTTGGGGCTGCGCGAGTAGAGCGGGATGCGGCAGGCGGCCGAGCGGTTGCGCTGCGAGTACACCAGGTTGACCGGCGCCTCGTAGCCCGGCACCAGCCGGCGGTAGCTGTTGGTGGTCGGGTTGGTCAGCGCGGTCAGCGCCGGGGCGTGGGTCAGCAGGCCGCCGATGTACCAGCGGGCGGTGTCCGACAGCCCGGCGTAGCCCGACTCGTCGTAGAACAGCGGCTGCCCGCCGCTCCACAGGCTCTGGTGGGTGTGCATGCCCGAGCCGTTGTCCTCGAAGATCGGCTTGGGCATGAAGGTCACCGTCTTGCCGGCCCGCCGCGCGACGTTCTTGGCGATGTACTTGTAGAGCATCACCTTGTCGGCCATGCGCAGCATGGTGTCGAAGCGCATGTCGATCTCGGCCTGGCCGGCGGTGCCGACCTCGTGGTGGTGCACCTCGATCTCGATGCCGGCGCGCTCCATCTCCAGCACCATCTCGCTGCGCAGGTCCTGGTAGTGGTCGGTGGGCGCGACCGGGAAGTAGCCCTCCTTGTAGCGGGGCTTGTAGCCGAGGTTGCGGCCGCCCTCTTCGGCGCCGGAGTTCCAGGCGCCCTCGACCGCGTCGACGAAGTGGTAGGCGGAGTACTGGTTCTGGTCGAAGCGCACCGAGTCGAAGATGTAGAACTCGCACTCCGGGCCCCAGTACGAGGTCTCGGCGATGCCGCTGCCGGCGAGGTAGGCCTCGGCCTTGCGGGCGATGTGGCGCGGGTCGCGGGTGTAGGGCGCGCCGGTGACCGGGTCACCGACGAAGCAGTTGATCACCAGCGTCGGGTGCTGGGCGAAGGGGTCGAGCACGGCGCTGGCAGGGTCCGGGAACAGGAGCATGTCCGATTCCTGGATCTCCTGGAACCCGCGGATCGACGAGCCGTCGAACCCGAACCCCTCCTCGAACGACTCCTCGGTCAGCTGCGAGGTCGGGACCGAGAAATGCTGCATCAACCCGGGTAGGTCCGCGAACCGCAGGTCGATGATCTCGACGCCGCGGTCCCG
>DASVXQ010000374.1:0-12588 GCA_036392615.1 Actinomycetes bacterium
TTGCTCCTGCCCCCTGGATCCCGGGCCGCGCCGCTGTCGTCACCGTCTACGCAGGTACCTCGCGCGATACAGCGACGGCGATCTGGCTCCCGATCTCCTGTGTGGAGTATCCCGCAGCATCTGGCAGAACCGCCATGACCGCCTGCTCCAGCGCGGCAGCCGGCTGCTGCTCGCCGAGGTGGTCGAGCATCAGGCCCGCGGACAGCACCGCGGCGACCGGGCTGGCCCTGCCGGTCCCGGCGATGTCGGGAGCCGACCCGTGCACCGGCTCGAACAGCGACGGGCCGGGCCGCCCGGGGCCCGCGCCGGCCCCGCCGCCGGGCCCGGGGTTGAGGTTGGCGCTGGCCGCGGTGCCGAGCCCGCCGGCGATGGCGGCGCCCAGGTCGGTGAGGATGTCGCCGAAGAGGTTGTCGGTGACCACCACGTCGAAGCGGCCAGGGTCGCTGACCATGTAGAGGCAGGCCGCGTCGACGTGGCAGTAGTCGAGCCGCACGCCGGTCTGCTCGGCGACCTCCCTGGCGGTGCGCATCCACAGGTCGCCGGAGTGGGTCAGCACGTTGGTCTTGTGGACCATGGTGAGCCGCCCCGCGCGCTCCAGCGCCCTGCCGGCGGCGTAGCGGATGCAGCGCTCGACCCCCGCGCGGGTGTTGAGCGAGGTCTCGGTGGCGGTCTCGGCGGCGGTGCCGCGATGGGCGCTGCCCCCGGCGCCGACGTAGGGACCCTCGGTGTTCTCGCGGATCACCAGCATGTCGATGTCGTCGGGGCCCTTGCCGGCCAGCGCCGGCGCGACCCCGGGGTAGAGCCGCACCGGGCGGAGGTTGATGTACAGGTCGAGCTCGAAGCGCAGCTTGAGCAGCAGGCCGCGCTCCAGCACGCCGGGCGGCACGTCCGGGCGGCCGATGGCGCCGAACAGGATCGCGTCGGCCTCGCCGAGCTCCTTCAGCACGGTGTCCGGCAGCACCTCGCCGGTCCGCAGGTAGCGGTCGGCGCCGAGGTCGTAGTCAACCCAGTCGATGGCGAAGCCGAAGCGCGCCGCGGCGGCGTCGACCGCCTTGCGCGCCTCGGCGACCACCTCGGGCCCGATGCCGTCCCCCGGCATGCAGGCGACGGTGTGGCGGCGTTCCGCCATCAGGCCTCGGTTCCGAAGACGCGGCCCAGGGCGGCGCGCCGCTCGGCCTCCTCGACCGCGGGCTCCGGCGCGGTCGACTCCGACGGCGGGGCCTCCCCCGGCTGGACGTTGACGCCGAACACCCTGGCCATGGCGGCGTGCGCCTCGTCGGCGTGGTGCGGTCGCGTGCTGGCTGGTCTCCTGGTCATTGGTCCTGCTCCTTGCTGCTTGCTGTGCTCGCGGCCGCCCGGCTGCTCTGGGCGCGGGAGAGCTTGTTCACCGCCTGCAGGTAGGCGCGTGCCGAGGCCTCCACGATGTCGGTGGCGACGGCACGCCCGGTTACTCGGGTGCCGGCCGCCGCGCCGGCGCCGGGACCCGCCTCGACCTGCACGGTCACCTCGCCGAGCGCGTCGCTGCCGCCGGTCACCGCGGAGACGTTGAACTCGGCCAGCGTGGCGTCGATGCCGATCGCCTTGGCGATCGCGGCGCAGGCGGCGTCGACCATGCCGTCGCCGATGGCTGACTCCTGGATGACGCCGCCCTCGTGGCCGACCCGCACGGTGGCGGTCGGCGACAGCGCGGTGCCGCCGGCGACCTGGATGCCGATCAGCGTCCAGGTCTCCTCGTCGGCGAGCACCTCGTCGCTGACGATGGCCTCCAGGTCCGCCTCGGTGATGCGCGGCTTCTTGTCGGCCAGCTCCTTGAAGCGGGCGAAGGCGCCGTCCAGGCCCGCCCGGTCCAGCTCGAAGCCCAGCTTGGCTAGGGCGTCGGCGACCGCGTGCCTGCCGGAGTGCTTGCCCAGCACGATCTGGGCCGCCTCGCCGCCGACCTCGCGGGCGTCGATGATCTCGTAGGTCGAGCGGTCCGACAGCACGCCGTGCTGGTGGATGCCGGACTCGTGAGCGAAGGCGTTCTTGCCGACCACGGCCTTGTTGTACTGCACCGGATAGCCGGTCAGCCGCGACACCATCCGCGAGGTGCGCACGATCTCCTCGGTGTTGACCCGGGTGGCCAGCCCGCCGAACTGGTCGCGCCGGGTCCGCAGGCCCATCACGACCTCCTCCAGCGAGGCGTTGCCGGCCCGCTCGCCGATGCCGTTGACGCACACCTCGATCTGGCGGACACCGGCGCCGACCGCGGCCAGCGAGTTCGCCGTGGCCAGGCCCAGGTCGTTGTGGCAGTGGGAGGACAGGACGTAGTCGCCGGGGACCTCGGCGCGGATCCGGCGGATCATCTCCGCGAAGCCCCAGGGCATCGCGTAGCCGACCGTGTCCGGGATGTTCAGCGTGGTGGCGCCGGCCGCCACCGCCACCCGCAGCACCTCGATGAGGAACTCCATCGGCGTCCGGGTGGCGTCCTGGGGGCTGAACTCGACGTCGGAGCACAGTTCGGCGGCGCGCCCGACCGACGACCTGGTCGCTTCGAGCACCTGGTCGGAGCTCATCTTCAGCATGTGCTCCAGGTGGCTCGGGCTGGTCGACAGGAACACGTGGATGCGCGAGCGCTCGGCGTCCTTGACCGCCTCGAAGCAGCGCTCGACGTCGCCGGCGTTGGCGCGCGCCAGCCCGGCGATGGTCGGGCCCTGCACACTCCGGGCGATCTCCCGGACGGCCTCGAAGTCGCCCTGGCTGGCGACCGGGAAGCCGGCCTCGATCACGTCGACGCCCAGGCGCGCGAGCTGCTCGGCGATCTCCAGCTTGGCCTTGGCGTTCAGGTTGATGCCTGGCGCCTGCTCGCCGTCCCTCAGGGTCGTGTCGAAAATAACGATGCGGTCGGACACCGCCGTCCTCCTCTGGTCACGTTGCTTCCCGCTCCTTCGCGCCTGGTTCGTGGAGCTCGCCGTGGGGCGGCCGGCACTCTGCCGCCCCACGGCGGCGAAGGAGCAGGAGGCTCGGCGCCACGGAGTTCGTCCGCATCACGCGCCCGCCCCCGGAGCGGCGCCGGGGTCTGGTCGTCCCGGCTCGCTCAGGTTCAGGAAGGTGCCGTCGTGGGCACCCACCTCCGCCATCACCCGGTCGAGCACCCCGGGTGGGATCACGTCGTCGACCGTCAGCGCCATCAGCGCCTCGCCGCCAGCGCGGCGGCGGCCGACCTGCATGCTGGCGATGTTCACGCCGGCCTGGCCGAGGATCGTGCCGACCTTGCCGATCACGCCCGGCCGGTCCTCGTAGAACAGGAAGGCCATGTGGTCGGCGGGCGCAAGGTCGACCGGGATGCCGTTGATCTCGACCAGCCGCTCGGCGTCGCGCGGGCCGACGGTGGTGCCGGCCACGCTCACCGGTCCGCGGGCGCCCTCGCCGGAGAGCGCCACCAGGTTGACCCAGTCCTTGCTGGAGCGGCTCTTGGTCTCGGTGATCTCGATGCCCCGTTCGGCGGCCAGCAGCGGCGCGTTCACGAAGGTGACCGGCTCGCTGACCACCGGCGTGAACAGGCCCTTGAGGATCCCCAGGTTGAGCACCCGGGTGTCCTCGTCGGCCAGCCCGCCGACGTAGTCGACCTGGAGCCGGCCGGCGCCCAGCGCGGCGGCGCGGCCGCTCGGCCCGCCGCTGGCCAGCGCGGTGTAGAGCCGGCCCAGCTTGGACACCAGCGGCAGGAAGGTCCGCAGCGCGTCCGGCACCGGGCCCGCGTCGACGTTGACGGCGTTGGGCACGAACTGGCCGGCCAGCGCGAGCAGGACCTGCTCGGCGATGGTCACGCCGGCCTTGTCCTGCGCCTCGGCGGTGGAGGCGCCCAGATGCGGCGTGACCACCACGTTGTCGAGCCCGAACAGTGGGCTCGAGGTGGTCGGCTCCTCGGCGAACACGTCCAGCGCCGCGCCGGCGAGGTGGCCGGACTCGACCGCCTTGGCCAGCGCGTTCTCGTCGACGATGCCGCCGCGGGCGGTGTTGACCAGGCGCGCGCCCGGCTTGACCGCGGCCAGCTCGCGCTCCCCCAGCAGCCCGACCGTCTCCGGCGTCTTGGGCAGGTGGACGCTGATCACGTCCGCCCGCGCCAGCACCTCCGTCAGGCTGCCGAGCTCGACGCCGAGCTGGGCGGCGCGCTCCCGGCTGACGTACGGATCGTAGGCGACCAGCCGCATGCCGAAGGCCAGCATCCGCTGGGCGACCAGCGTGCCGACGCGGCCGAGGCCGACCACCCCGAGGGTCTTGCCGTACAGCTCGGCGCCCTGGAAGCGCGAGCGCTCCCAGCGGCCCTCGCGCAGCGCGGCGTCGGCCCGCGGGATCGCCCGGGCCTGCGCCAGGATCAGCGCGATGGTGTGCTCGGCCGCCGAGATGACGTTGGACTGCGGCGCGTTGACCACCATCACGCCAAGGCGCGTGGCGGTCGGCACGTCGACGTTGTCCAGGCCGATGCCGGCCCGCCCGACGACCTTGAGCTCGCGCCCGGCCTCGAGCACCTCGGCGTCGACCCTGGTGGCCGAGCGCACGATCAGCGCGTCGGCGTGGGCCACCGCCGCCAGCAGCTCCTCGCGAGTCATCGAGGAGCGGGCGTCGACCTCGTGGTCGCGGCGCAGGAGCTCGATGCCGGCCTCGGCCAGCGGCTCCGCGATCAGGATTCGTGCCATCTGCTCGCGATCAGTCCTCGGGCCGGCGCAGCCAGGACATCATCGCCCGCAGCGGCTCGCCGACCTGCTCGATCTGGTGCTCGCGGGCCTCGGCCCGGAGCCGGTTGAAGTTGGGACGGCCGGCGTCGTCCTCGGCCACCCACTCGCGCGCGAAGTCGCCCGAGCGGATCTCGACCAGGATGCGCTCCATCTCGGCGCGCACGGCGTCGTCGATCACCCGTGGGCCGCGGGTGTAGTCGCCGTACTCGGCCGTGTCCGAGACCGAGTAGCGCATCCACTTCGGTCCGCCCTCGTAGATCAGGTCCACGATCATCTTCAGCTCGTGGAGGCACTCGAAGTAGGCGACCTCGGGCTGGTAGCCGGCCTTGGCGAGCGTCTCGAAGCTCGCCTGGATCAGCGCGGCCACGCCGCCGCAGAGCACCGCCTGCTCGCCGAACAGGTCGGTCTCGGTCTCCTCCTGGAAGGTGGTGACCAGCGCGCCGGCGCGGGTGCCGCCGATGCCGCGGGCGTAGGACTTGGCCAGGTCCCAGGCCTTGCCAGAGGCGTCCTGGGCGACCGCCACCAGGCAGGGCGTGCCCTGGCCCTCCTCGAACTGGCGGCGCACCAGGTGGCCGGGGCCCTTGGGCGCGACCATCGCCACGTCGATGCCCTCGGGCGGCGTGACGTAGCCGAAGTGGATGTTGAAGCCGTGGGCGAAGAACAGCGCGTCGCCGGGGCGCAGGTTCGGCTCGATGTCGCTCGCGTACAGGTGGCGCTGGACCGTGTCGGGCACCAGCACCATGATCAGGTCCGCCCAGGCGCACGCCTCGGCCGGGGCCAGCACCTTGAGCCCCGCCGCCTCTGCCTTGGCGCGGCTCCTGGACCCCTCGGCGAGGCCGACCCGCACCTCGCAGCCGGAGTCCCGCAGGCACAGGGCGTGGGCGTGGCCCTGGGAGCCGTAGCCCAGGACGGCGACCTTGCGGGACTGGACCAGCCCGAGGTCGGCGTCGTCGTCGTAGTAGACCGTGGCCATTGGGTTCGTCATTCCTCTCTGTCAGGTCAGGCGCTTCGTTGTAGGCGGACCGGGCGGTCGGTGATGCCCTTGCTGCCCCTGGCGAGCCCGACCCTGCCGGTGCGGACCAGCTCGCGGATGCCGTAGGGCGCCAGCATCTCGAGCATCGCCTCGATCTTGCCCTGGTCGCCGGTGGCCTCGATGGTCAGGCTCTCCGGCGCGACGTCGACCACGCGGGCGCGGAACAGCTCGGCCAGCTCGACCACCTGCTGGCGGTTGCCGGCCTCGACCCGCACCTTGACCAGGGCCAGCTCGCGCTCGACCGACCGGCTCGGCTCCAGCTCGACGATCTTGAGCACGTTCACCAGCTTGTTGAGCTGCTTGACGACCTGCTCGAGCGGGCTGGAGGCGCAGTCGACCACGATCGTCATGCGGCTGTAGGTCTCGTCCTCGGTGGGGCCGACCGCCAGCGAGTCGATGTTGAAGCCGCGCCGGCTGAACAGCCCGGCGATACGGGCGAGCACGCCCGGCTTGTTCTCGACCAGGACCGAAAGGGTGTGGACGCTCATGCGCGCACCTCCCGCCGGGTCGCCGCGGCCTGCTCCTCGGGCGAGAACTCCGGACCGAGGATGATCTCGTCGTTGGAGCGCCCGGCCGGCACCATCGGGAAGACGCCCTCGTGGGAGTCGACCCGGAAGTCGACCACCACCGGCACGCCCTCCACCGCGAAGGCCTTCTCCAGGGTGGCGTCGACGTCCTCGGGCCGCTCGCAGCGCAGGCCGACGCCGCCGTAGGCCTCGGCCAGCTTGACGAAGTCCGGCCAGTCGAAGCCCAGGTTCACCTCGGAGTAGCGCTCGTCGTAGAACAGCTCCTGCCACTGGCGCACCATGCCAAGGTGGCCGTTGTTGAGGATCAGCACCTTGATGGGGATGCGCTCGATGGTGCAGGTGGCCAGCTCCTGCGCGGTCATCTGGAAGGAGCCGTCGCCGTCGATCGCGATCACCAGCTCGTCCGGCCGGCCGACCTTGGCGCCCATCGCCGCTGGCACCGCGAAGCCCATCGTGCCGGCGCCCCCCGAGTTGATCCAGGAGCGCGGCCGCGAGAACCGGAAGTACTGCGACGCGTACATCTGGTGCTGGCCGACGCCCGAGGTCAGCACCGCGTTGCCAGCGGTCAGCTCTGACACCCGGTCGACCACGTACTGCGGCTTGAGCCGGCCGTCGTGCCGCTGGGCGTAGCGGTAGGGGAAGCGGCGCTTCCAGGTGTCCAGCTGCTCGAGCCAGGCGGAGGTGTCGGCGGGCCCCTCCTCGGCCACCAGCGCCCGGTAGGAGCCGACCAGCTCCTCGAGCACCATGCGGATGTCGCCGACGATCGGCACGTCCGCGGCCCGGTTCTTGCCGATCTCGGCGGGGTCGATGTCGGCGTGGACGATCCGGGCGTGCGGGGCGAAGGTCTTGAGGTCCCCGGTCACGCGGTCGTCGAACCGGGCGGCCAGGGCGAGGATCAGGTCCGCCTCCTGGAGGGCGGCCACCGCGGCGTAGTTGCCGTGCATCCCCGGCATGCCGAGCGCCAGCGGGTGGTTGTCGGAGAACACCCCGCGGGCCATCAGCGTGGTGGTCACCGGCGCCCTGGCGGTCTCGGCCAGGGCAAGCAGCGCCTCGTGGGCTCCTGCCTTGACCACCCCGCCGCCGACGTACAGCACCGGCCGGCGCGCCTGGCGCAGCAGCGCCGCCGCCTCGCGCACCCGCTTGGCGTGCGGCTTGACGGTGGGGCGGTAGCCGGGCAGGTCGAGCACCTCGGGCCAGGACCACTCGGTGGTCGCCTGGAGCACGTCCTTGGGGAGGTCGACCAGCACCGGGCCGGGGCGGCCGGTCCGGGCGACGTAGAACGCCTCGGCGATCGCGCCGGGGACGCGCGCCGGGTCGAGCACCAGCTCGTTGTGCTTGGTGACCGGCAGGGTGATGCCGGTGGTGTCGCACTCCTGGAAGGCGTCCGAGCCGATCACCGGCTTGGACACCTGCCCGGTGATCGCCACCATCGGCACCGAGTCCATGTAGGCGTCGGACAGCGCGGTGACCAGGTTGGTCGCGCCCGGGCCACTGGTCGCCATGCACACCCCGACCTCGCCGGTGGCCCAGGCGTAGCCCTCGGCCGCGTGGCCGGCGCCCTGCTCGTGGCGTACCAGGATGTGGCGCACGCTGGACTCACGCAGCGGGTCGTAGGCCGGCAGGATGGCGCCGCCGGGAAGGCCGAACACGACCTTGACGCCGACCTGCTCGAGGCTGCGGATGAGCGCTTGCGCTCCGGTGACCTTCACGATGGCTCCCTGATGTGGTGGGGTGCGGCTCCGCGGCGCCCGTTGCCGGGCAAACAAAAAACCTCCTGCCATTTGGCATAGGAGGCTCCGCGCGGACCCGAACTGCGGTCCGCGCTAGGTAATAAGTACGAGGCTCATGTGACAGGGCATTCTGGCTCCTGCGGGGTCGACGCTTGCCTGGCATCCTACCGGCACTGTCAAGCCGAGCACCAGCAACCACCCGCCCACCTGTGGACGCGCGGTCCAGCGACGATACCACGCCTCCGCCGCACCATCAGCCGGTGGCCGCAGCCCCGACCGGGGTGGGGACGGCGACTTGAAGGACCCGCGTGGGAGGCGGACCCTGACCTCTGCACCCCGCACGCCGCAACCGTTTCGTAAGGAGCAACCGATGCTCGCACTGGTCGCCGACCCTTCCGCAGCGCCCGCCCTGGCCCTGGCCGACGTCGCCGAGCCGTCCGCCGGCCCGGGCCAGCTCGTGGTCCGGATGGAGGCCGCCTCGATCAACCGCGGCGAGATCCGCACCGCCCGCGTCCAGCCGCCCGGGACGACCATCGGCTGGGACGTGGTCGGGACGGTGGTCACCGTCGGCGACGGTGTGAGCGGCTTCCAGGTCGGCGAGCGGGTGCTCGGCGTCAATCCCGGCGGGGGGGCCTTCGCCGAGCTGGTGGCGCTGCCGGCCGAGTGGGCGATCCCCCTGCCGAGCAGCGTCGACAGTGTGGTCGCCTCGACTCTGCCGGTCGCCGGGATCACCGCGATCAACGTCCTGCGGCTGGCCCGTGTCCACGCCGGCGACCGCGTGCTGATCACCGGCGCCGCCGGCGGCGTCGGCCTGCTGGCGGTCCAGCTGGCCAACGACGCCAAGGCCACCGTCACCGGCCAGGCGTCCAGCGAGCGGCGCGCCGCCACCGTGCGTGAGCTGGGCGCCGAGGCGCTGATCCATCCGGGCGACGGGTCGCCGGTGGAGGGCGAATTCGACGTGGTGATCGACGGCATCGGTGGACCGATGTTCGGCCCGCTGTTGCGCGCCACCACGATGCGCGGTCGCGTGGTGGTTTTCGGCAACTCGGCGGACGCGGAGTCCACCCTGCGCGTCGAGGACTTCTATCCCAAGGCGATCACCATCTACGGCTTCAGGGTCTTCCAGTCCGTGCCGCCGGAGCAGGCGGTCAAGGATCTCGCCGCGCTCGCCGACGAGGTCGCCGCCGGCCGCCTGCGGGTCACCGTGCAGGCGACCGCTCCGCTGAGCGACGCGCTGTCCCTGGTCCGCGATCTCTACGACCGCAAGGTCACCGGGAAGGTGGTGCTCACCGGCTCGTAAATCGCCGTGCCCCCTCGGTCGCGACGGTTCGGTGTTGTAACCTCCCAATGCTCGGACCCCTCGGCGGACAGGTGGTGCCCATGCGACGAGTTGCCGTCGCGAACCAGAAGGGCGGCGTCGGGAAAACGACCACGGTGGTCAACCTCGGTGCCGCCCTGGCCGAGATCGGCCGCCGCGTTCTCGTCATCGACCTGGACCCGCAGGCGAACGCGAGCACGTGGCTCGGCTCGGTCGACGCGCGTGCCCTGTACGACGTCTTCGAGAACGGAACCCCCCTCGAGAAGGCGGTGCGGCCCACCGACGTCGACAACCTCGAGCTGGTCCCGTCGTCCTCATGGATGACCCGCGCCGAGCGGAACGCCGCGACCCAGGCCGGCGCCGAGATGATCCTCAAGCAGTCGATGGACGAGCTGGATCAGGACCGCTGGGACATCGTGCTGATGGACTGCCCGCCGGCGCTGGGGCTGCTGTCGTACTCCGCCCTCGCCGCGGCGACCGAGGTGCTGGTCCCGGTGCAGACCCGCGTCATGCCACTGGCGGGTCTGGTGGCGCTGACCCAGACGATCGAGACCATCCGCGTGCGGCTCAACCGGCGGCTGCGGCTGTCGGCCGTGCTTGCCTGCCAGGTCGACCTGCGCACGTCGCTGTCTCGCGAGATCGTCGAGGCGCTGCGCGACCGCTTCGGCGACCTGGTCATGCAGACGGTGATCCGTGAGAGCGTGCGGGTCGCCGAGGCGCCCGGCCACAAGGAGCCGGTGGGCGTCTACGCACCAGACAGCTCCGCGGCCGCCGACTACCGGGCTGCCGCCCTCGAGTTCGACGCAAGGAGTGCGGCCGATGGCAAGGCCACGGAGGATGGGCGCGTTCAACGCGCTTGACGAGCTGCTGCCAGGCCCCGACTCGGAGCCCGAGCCGCGCGCGCTCGGGGCGGTGAGCGGCCGGCGCGCGCCCGAGCGCGAGCCGGAACCCGAGGCCGGGTGGAGCCAAGAGCGACAGCGCGGCCGGCGCGAGCCGCGCGCCGAGCCCGATGAGGCGCGCGGGACCATGGGGTTCAACGCGCTCGACGAGCTGCTGCCCGGCCCGATGGCCGCGCGCCGGCGGTTGCAACTGGTGCCCGACCGGCCCCGCGACCGCCGCGGCCGAGAGTCCAGGCACCTCAGCACCTACAACCCGCTGGACGACCTGCAGCCCGAGCCGCCCGCCGCCAAGGCGCGCGTCAGCCTCCGCGTGGAGGCCGAGCTGCTCGAGGCCGTCCGCGACGCCACCGCCTACCTGTCCCAGGACCAGGAGCGCGTCACCCTCGGCGAGCTCGCCGAGGAGGCCCTCCGCGCCGAGCTCCACCGCCTCGCCGCGGAGCACAACAGCGGCCGCCCCTTCCCCCCACGGCCCCCAAAGCGCCGCAGCCCCAGGTCGCGCTGAGGAACCTGAAGGGCGGGAGCCATGCCCTAGATCGGCTCGCCGGGGAATCGCACGCCGAAGCGGTCGACCAGCCCCGGGACGCTTCCCGGGTCGATCTCCAGCCCGTACCGATCGCACAGCTCCATCAGCGCCTCGGGGGCGGCCCGGGTGACCCCGCCGAGGTCCACCAGGCTGGCGAAGAACCGTTCGAAGCCGGCGGGCGAGATGATCTCGAGGAGCCGTGCGGGCTCGTCACCGGCATTCCAGAAGGTGTGCCACTGGTTGCGCGGCTTGAAGACCAGTTGTCCCGGGCTTGCGACCAGCGTCTGGTCGCCGAGCAGCGCGCCGACCTTTCCCTCCAGCACGTAGCTGTACTCGTCCTCGCGGGTGTGGCGGTGCAACGGCGCCGCCGGTGCGCCCGCCGACATCGGGTGCTCGACCAGCGAGACCCGCCGCCGGACTCGTCGCCGTCGATCATGAACCGCACCCCGATGCTGCCCAGGAAGCCGAGCCGCCCATCCTGGGCGTCGAGCACCTTCGCCGTCGTCGGCCCCATCGTCCCCCCTTTGAGTAGACACTACTGTGTTGCGAACACTACCGTCGTCGGACGGGTGCGTCAATTGAGAAGACAGGACTGTGGAACAATTGCTGGCATGGCCAGGAAGTACCAGATGCGGCAGCGTGCCGAGGCGGTCGAGGCGACCCGGCGGCGGATCGTCGAGGCGGCGATCTGCCTGCACGCCACCCTCGGCCCCGCCCACACCACCGTCAGCGCCATCGCCGAGCGGGCGGGCGTGGAGCGGCAGACGTACTACCGCCACTTCCCCGACGACCGGGCGCTGATGCGGGCCTGCTCGGGTCTGTACCTGCAGCGCAACCCCCTGCCGGATGCCAACGCCTGGCGAGCGGTCACCGATCCCGACCAGCGGCTGCGACACGGGCTGACCGAGCTGTACCGCTACTACCAGGCCAACGAGCCAATGCTGGCCAACGTGCTGCGTGACGCGGAGGTCCACCCGCTGACCCGGGAGATGGCCTCCACGGCACTGCTGGCCATCGCTGCGCTCCGCGAGGTCCTGGTGGAGGGGCTCGGCGGTGGCGATCGGGTCCGTGCCGCCGTCGAGCTGGCGCTGGGCTTCCACACCTGGCGGTCGCTGGTCCGCCACAGCCGCCTGTCCCAGGATGCCGCCCTCGAGCTCATGGCGGCGCTGGTGAACGCCGCCCGCCGGTGATGGCGCTGGGGGCACGCGCGGCCGCCCGGATGGCGCCGGTCAGCCGTTGTTGACCGGGACGCCGACGACGATGGTGACCGTGGAGCCTCTGGGGATCTGGCCGTTGCGGGGGACCTGCTCGACCACGCGGAAGGCCTGCTGCTGATCGGTGACCGGGAAGTCCTGCTGCTTGACCTGGAAGCCCCGCCGGCGGAGCAAATCCCTCGCCTGGCGCGCCCGCATCCCCCGCGTGTCGGGCACCTCGACCAGCGCGGCCGCGGAGGTCGTGGTCCGCTGCTCGGTGGTCGGCGGCGCCGTGGTCGGCGCCGCCGTGGTGGTGGGCGCCTCCGTGGTCGGCGGCTCGGTGGTCGGGAAGTCGGTGGTCGGCGGCCTGGGCGGTTCGGTGCTGATCGGCGGCAGGGTGGTCGCCGCCGGCTCCGGCACCTGGACCGCCTTGACGACCGCGAAGGCGACCACCACCGACAGCAGGATGGTGGCGAGCACGAACAGGGCGGTCCGGCCGCGGCGCGGGCGCGCGGCCGGCGGGGCGGCGGTCTCGGCCGCGTACCGCGCGGAACGGCTCGGCGCGACCGCCCCGCGGTCCATCACCCTGGTCGGGCGGTCGGCGAGCCCACCCCCCACGGCGCCCATGGCCCGGGTGGTCTGCTGGGAGGCAC
>DASVXQ010000375.1:0-2819 GCA_036392615.1 Actinomycetes bacterium
GCACCCTCGCTGACGTACCTGGCCATCGTCGCGCCGTTGTTGATGGACTCGTCGTCAGGGTGAGCGTGTACGAGCAGCAGCCGCCGGTCTGCGGAGTCGATCACCATGCGCCCCAATCTACGGGGCGGCGCCGACCGCCCCGCACCGCGTACTCGGCGACCCCTCGTCCGGCGCCTCGCGCGGGCCGCGCCCGTGCCACACGCCATGTAACCGGGTCTACTGGGCGCTTCCCACGGGTTGTGCGCCTCGGGAAGTGTCCATTCGCCGTGGTGGGGCTCGCCGTGCATGTCGTCGACGCCGTCTTGGGGTGCCGGCTGGTGCCATGGGTGGCTAGGTGGTCTTCTGGCCCGCGGCCGGCCCGCCATTGCCTGCCCGTTTCTTGCGCTGAACGTTTCAGGCGGGCAGTGAGAGACACGGTGGACCGGGTCTTGCCCAATGTGCGCGCCGCCGGGCGCTCGGGCTGCACCACACGCCATGTAACCGGGCCTAGTGGGCGCTTCCCACGGCGCATAACCCGAGGGAAGGGACCATTCGCCGAGGGGAGCAGGCCGCGCTTTGTCGTCGATTTCGCCCGGTGGGTGCCGGCTTCTGCCATAGGTGGCGAGGTGGTCTTCTGGCCCGCATCCGGCGACTTTCGGCTGAGCCTCTCCTGCCTGCACGTTTCAGACCGGCACTTAAGAGACACGGTGGACCGGCTCCTGCCCAAGGTGCACGAGGGCTGGAGGGCGGCGTCAAGCGGTCTAAGCAACGGTCAGGCTGCTGCCGGGTTGGCGAGCAGCTCGTTGAGCGCTTGGGCTGGGGTTCGTAGGTCCAGGGTGGGGCGGGGCCGCTTGTTCAGGGTGGCGGCGACTCGGCGGAGGTCGGTGGCGGTGTGGACGGAGAGATCGGTGCCCTTCTCGAACCAGAACCGCAGCAGCCGGTTCGTGTTCTCGCCGGTGCCGCGCTGCCAGGGCGAGTGGGGGTCGCAGAAGTAGATCGGCATGGCGAGCTTGACCTGGATGTCGGCGTAGTGGGCCATCTCCACCCCGCGGTCCCAGGTCAGTGATCGGCGCAGGTGCTCGGGCAGCTTGCGCATCTCGCGGATCATCGCCGCTGCCACCGTGTCGGCGTCGTGGCGTTCGGGCAGGTGCAACAAGATGGTGAACCGGGTCGAGCGCTCCACCAGGGTGCCGATCGCCGAGCCGCAGCCGGTGCCCAGGATCAGGTCGCCTTCCCAGTGCCCGGGCACGGCCCGGTCGGCCACCTCGGGCGGGCGAGCACTGATCTTGAACGCCTGCGCGTAGCGGGTGCTGCCCGGCCGCGCGGTGCCCCGGGGGATGCGCTGACGCCGCTTGGTGCTCAGCTGTTTGTGCAGGTCAGCCCGCAACCGGCCGCGGGTCTGCACGTACAGCGCCTGGTAGATGGTCTCGTGCGACACACGCCCCATGCTCCCGCGCGGATGATCCTGGGCGAGCACCATGGCGATCAGCTTCGGGGACCAGCCCTGATCCATCCAGGCCTCGATCCGCCGGCACAGGGCGGGGTTCTCGATCAGCCGGAACGGCTTCGCCCGCCTGCGTCGCTCGTGCGCGGCGCGGTGCGCCACCGGAGCCCAGTAGCAGCCGTCGCGGCCGCGGTTGCGGGCCACCTCGCGGCACACCACCGACTTGTTCCGCCCGATCAGGGCACCGATCCTGGCGTAGGACAGCTCCATGCGCAGCCCGGCTGCGATGACCGACCTATCCTCACTGCTCAGCGGCCGCCGCTGCCGCGCCCGCTCATCCGGGCCGACCCCGCCCGGCACCCGCTGCGGCGCCGTCCCCGACAGCCCACCACACCGGCCGATTTCGATCACGCGCTCCATGAGCCCCGAGGCTTTCCACCACGCCAGCGCCGACGTCTGCGACACGCCGACCGCAGCACCAGCTACCTGAAGCGGCATGCCCGAGCACACCAGATCAAAGAACTCCTCCCGCACCTCGTACGGGACATGCCTCTTCGCCATCCACAACACCTCTCAGTAGGCGTTGCTTAGACCGTCTGACTCCGCCGGCCTACGCGCCTCGGGAAGCGACCAGATGCCGGGGGAAGGGGCCGGGGCCGGGTCAGCCCAGCAGCTCCTGGAGCCCGCCGGCGACCTCGCGTGCACGAGAGGCCAGGGCGGCCGTCTCGGGGCCGGCGCCGAGCACATCGCGGGAGCTGGTCGGCACCACCAGGTCGAGGACGCCTTCGAAGATCCGGCGGATGTCGGCCGCCGTGCCGCCCTGGGCGCCGAGGCCGGGCACCAGCAGCGGCCCGTTGACCGCGAGGTCCTCCGAGGTCTGGCCGATGGTGGCACCGACGACGGCGCCCACCGAGCCCATCGGCCGCGCGCCCAGGTTGCGCTCGGAGACCTGCGCCAGCACCGCGCCCGCGACCGTACGGCCGTCGGCGGCGCGGGCACGCTGCACCTCGGGGCCCTCGGGGTTGGACGTGAGCGCCAGCACGAACACGCCGCGCTCGTGCTTCAGCGCGGTGTCGAGCATCGGGTCGAGAGACCCGAACCCCAGGAACGGGCTGGCGGTCACGGCGTCGGCGGCCAGCGGCGACGCCGGGTCGAGGTAGGCGTCGGCGTAGGCCTGCACGGTCGAGCCGATGTCGCCGCGCTTGACGTCGAGCAGCACCAGGCACCCGGCCTCGCGCGCGTGCGCGACGACCCGCTCGAGCACGGCGACCCCAGCCGAGCCGTGGCGCTCGAAGAACGCCGACTGCGGCTTGAGCATAGCCACCTGCGGCGCGAGCGCCTCCACCACGGTCATCGCGAACCGGTCGAGGCCCGCGGCGTCGTCGTCGAGTCCCCA
>DASVXQ010000376.1:0-5295 GCA_036392615.1 Actinomycetes bacterium
GGCGGCCAGCTCCGCCCGGCGGATCAGCACCGAGCGCGGGTAGACCGGCACGCCCGCCAGCGCCATGCGCATCGCCGGGATGTTGTAGGAGCCGAACACCGGGCGAAGCTCGAGCCCGGCGACACCGCACAGCAGCACCGCCGGCGGGTGGGCGTGCACCACCGCGCCGGCCTCCGGACGGGCGCGCAGCAGCTCGCCGTGGATCGGCAGCTCGCTCGGCACCCGGTAGCCGCCGGGCAGCTCGCCGTGGCCGTCGAGGGCGACCTCGTGGACGTCCTCGGCGGTGGTGTAGCGCGGGCCGCGCTCGCGCGGCCCGCGGCAGCGGATCAGCATGCGACCGCCGACCCGCGCGCTGACGTGGCCGAGGACGTGCTCCACCAGCCCTTCGACCGCCAGCACCCGGCAGGCGAGCGCGACCTCCTCGCGCAGGTCGCCGCTGCTCACCCGCGCGCCTCCTCCCCCGCCCCGGCCGCGTCGCCCGTCCCGGCCTCCTCCCCGGCCGCGGCGAGGTCGTCCAGCCGGAACAGCCTGGCGGCGTTGCCGCCCAGCACCCGGCGGCGGCCGGCCTGGTCGAGCCCGAGGCCGTCGGGCGCCTCGAAGGGGCGCGCGTCGGTCATCGCGAAGGGGCAGTCGCTGCCGGCCAGCACCCGGTCGTCGCCGACCAGCTCCAGCAGGTAGCGGGTCGGCGGCGCGTCGAACAGCACGGTGTCGTAGTGGAACCAGCGCAGCAGCTCGGCCGGCGAGCGGCGCCGCAGCTCCCGCAGGCTCGGCCAGCGCTCGAAGCCGGCGGCCATGCGGCCGTACTGGTAGGGGAGGAAGCCGCCGCCGTGGACCAGCACGACCTCGAGGTCGCCGTGGCGCTCGGGCACGCCGGCGGCCAGCAGCGAGCCGGCCGCCAGGGTGGTCTCGAACGGGTTGCCGACGAGGTTGACCATGAAGTGGTCCGCCAGCCGCGGCGGCGGCCGGAACTCGCCGGGGTGCAGCACCAGCGGCGCGCGCAGCCGCTCGGCCGCGCTCCAGAGGCGCTCGAGGTCGTCGCGCGCCAGCGTGCCCCGCTCCGGGTTGGCGGCCAGCATGCCGCCGACCGCGCCCGCGTCCATGGCGCCCTCCAGCTCCTCGGCGGCGCGCCCGCCGTCGGAGTCCGGCAGCGCGGCCAGCCAGCGCGAGTGGCCGGTTCCGGAGACGGCAGCCGCCAGCTCCTCGTTCAGCACCCGGCACCAGGCCTGCTGGAGCGCCGGGTCTCCTGGCGCCTTGACCATGTCGATCCAGGGGCCGAGCAGCGAGAGCCCGATCCCCCTGGCGGCCTGGCGCCGGCGGTGCAGCACGAGGTCGCGCAGCGGCGGCGGCGCGCCGCGGCCGGCGCCCCGGCCGGGCAGGGCCAGGCGGATCTCGTCGGCGCCCTCGACCGGCTCGGCCCGCATCCCGGGCGGCACGCGCTCGAAGGCGCGCTGGGGGACCAGGTGGGCGTGGACGTCGATGACCGGTGCGCCGGCCAGGCGTGATGCTAGTCTTGTATCGTCCACGGCCGAGATCTCCGACTCGTGGCGACCATGTCGTCTCCCCCGACTCCCTGGCAGCAGCGGTCCCGCTAAGGTCTAAAGATCCTACCACCAGGCGGTTGACGAGCCCGTCAACCGGATACGAGGGAGCCGTTATGAGTCGCTCTCGCCCGTTGAACCAGAGTGCGGGCGCCCAGCGGCCCGGGGGGACCGCCTCCCGCGCCGGGACCGGTCGCGCAGCCGGCAGCGACGCGTCCGCCGGGCTGTTCAACCGCATCACCCCCGGGCGCATCTCGGGGATCATCGTCGACCAGATCCGTCTGCTGATGCGCCAGGGCCAGCTCCAGCCAGGCGACCGGCTGCCGGCCGAGCGTGTGCTCTGCGAGGACTTCGGCGTCAGCCGGGTGACCGTGCGCGAGGCGCTGCGCGTGCTGGAGGCCAACGGGCTGGTCGAGATCCGCGTCGGCGCCCGCGGCGGCGCCTTCGTGCGCTCGCCCTCCAAGGAGCGCGTCGGCGAGGGCATCCTCGACTACCTGACGATGTCCTCGGTGACCTCCAAGGACGTCACCGAGCTGCGCATGGTGCTGGAGCTCGGGATCATCCCGCTTGTCTGCGAGCGCGCCACCGAGGAGGACATCGGGGACCTGCTGGCGCTCTGCCACCGCGCCAGGGAGGCGCTGGCCGCCGGCACCTATGACATGAGCATGTCGGTGGAGTTCCACACCCGGGTGGCGCACGCCGCCCACAACGGCGCCATCGAGCTGCTGCTGCCGAGCCTCCAGGGCCCGCTGCTGATGTCGCTGGAGGAGGCCCACCAGGTCGCGCCGGAGATGGGCCGCAAGGGCACCCAGGAGCACCTGGCCTTCGTCGAGGCGGTCAGGGACCGAGACGTCGACGAGGCGGTGCGGATCATGCGCGCCCACCTCGAGCGGACCGCCGCCCGGGTGCGGCACGAGGAGAGGAAGGTCAAGGCGACCGCGGGGCGCCAGCTCAAGCCGTCTTGAGCACGATGTTGGAGACGGCGTCGGCGACGTGCTCGAGGCCGTCCATGGCGTGCTCCAGCTCGTCCACGATGTCCTTCCAGGTGAGCACGTGCCGCGCGAGGCGGTCGTCCTCATCGGAGTAGGCGTACAGCTCCGCCAGCGCGTGCCGGTAGACGCGGTCGCCCTCGTCCTCCAGCTCGTTCAACCGCTCCCAGTAGGCCTGGAGACGCTCGCGCTCGACGTGGCGCAGCTGCGCGATCGCGGCCGCTGTCTCCTTGGCGGCCTGGTCGAGCAGGCGCGCCTGCTGCACGACCGCGTCGATCGGCTCGACCACCCGGTGCAGGACGAGCATGTCGGCGGCCGCCTCGATCGAGTCGACCACGTCGTCGAGCCGGCTGGCGAGCAGGTAGATGTCCTCGCGGTCGAAGGGCGTGACGAAGGTGGCGTTCAGCCGCGAGAACACGGCGTGGGTGATGCGGTCGCCCTCGTGCTCGCACTCGGTGAGCCGCTTGGCCTTCATCTCGGGATCGACGAAGTCCTCGACGAGGTCCAGCAGCAGCCGGGCCGCCTCCGCGAGGTTGTTGCCGGACGCCTCGAACAGGTCGAAGTACGAGCCGCCGTTCGGAAGGAAGGGAAATCTCACGCAGACGCTCCCGAATGGGGTGATGCCGGTGGGGTGCACCGTAGCAGGCGGGCGCGCCGGTGAGCCACCGGACGGCCGACGTGCATGTCCGAAAACCGCCAGCGGCGGTCGCGCCCCGCTGCCACAATCGCCGCATGGACACGGACTTCGAGACCTACCGCCGGGCGGCGCTGAGCCGGGACCCGCGCTTCGACGGCCGCTTCTTCATCGCGGTGACCTCCACGGGGATCTACTGCCGGCCGATCTGCCCGGCGCAGACGCCGAAGGCGGAGAACGTGCGCTTCTACCGCTTCGCGGCGGCGGCGGAGGCGGCGGGCTTCCGGGCGTGCCGGCGCTGCCGGCCGGACGCGAGCCCCGGCTCGGCGGAGTGGAACGTGCGCGCGGACCTGGTGGCGCGGGCGCTGCGGCTGATCGCCGAGGGCGTGGTCGACGCGGAGGGCGTCGAGGGGCTGGCCGCCCGCCTGGCCACGAGCGAGCGGCACCTGCACCGCCAGCTCGTCGCCGAGGTCGGCACGGGCCCGCTCGCGCTGGCCCGCACCCGCCGCGCGCAGACGGCCAGGGTGCTGGTCGAGCAGACCGCCCTGCCGCTCACCGAGGTCGCCTTCGCGGCGGGCTTCTCCAGCATCCGGCAGTTCAACGACTCGATGCGCGCCGCCTTCGGCTGCACGCCGACCGAGCTGCGAAGGGGTGCGGCGAGGAAGCCGTCCGGGCGGCCGCCGGACTCCAGCGGCGTGCTGACCCTGCGGCTCGCCTACCGGCCGCCGTTCGACGCGCCGGCGCTGCTCGGCTTCCTCGGCCGGCGCGCCGTCGCCGGCATCGAGGAGGTCGGCGGCGGCCGCCTGCGCCGCGTGCTGGCCCTGCCCAACGGCACCGCCGTCGCCGAGCTGGAGCCGCTCGCCAAGGTCGACCAGGTGCAGCTCCGCCTGCGCCTGGGGGACCTTCGCGACCTCGGCCTGGCGGTGCAGCGCTGCCGCCGGTGGCTCGACCTGGACGCCGAGCCGGCCAGCGTCGGCGAGGTGCTCGGCGCCGACCCGCTGCTGGCGCCGCTGGTGGAGGCCCACCCGGGGCTGCGCGTGCCCGGCGCGGTGGACGGCTTCGAGATGGCCGTGCGCGCGATCATCGGCCAGCGCATCTCGGTGGCGGGCGCCACCACGCTCACCGGCCGGCTGGTGGCCGCCCTCGGGGAGCCGCTGGCCACGCCCGACGGCGGCCTGACGCGGCGGTTCCCCACGCCCGAGCGCCTCGCCGAGGCCGAGCTCGACACGCCCGGGGTGACCAGGGCCCGCGCGCGGGCGCTGCGCGCGCTGGCCGCCGCGGTCGTCAAGGGCGACCTCGAGCTGCACCCCGGCGCCGACCGCGCCCACACCACCGCCGCCCTGCTGGCGCTGCCCGGCGTGGGGCCGTGGACGGTCGGCTACGTGGCCATGCGCGCGCTCGGGGACCCGGACGCCTTCCCCGTGGCCGACCTCGGCCTGCGGCACGCCCTGCGGGCGCGCGGCCTGCCGGACGACCCCACCGCCATCACCGACCGCGCCGAGCGCTGGCGCCCCTGGCGCGCCTACGCGACCCAGCACCTGTGGACCAGCCTCGGCTCGACCGCCCCCACAGAGGAGACCGCGGCATGACCCTGCTCGCCACCACCATCGCCACGCCGCTCGGGCCCCTGAGCCTGGTCGCCTCCGAGGGCGTCCTGCGCGGCGCCTCCTTCACCGACGAGCCGGCCGAGGTCCAGGCCCGCATGGGCGCCGGCGCCCGCGGGCAGGAGCTGCGCCGCACCCGCGACCTCGCCCCGGTCAGCGACGCGCTGCGCGCCTACTTCGACGGCGAGGTCCACGCCATCGACACGCTGGCGGTCGAGCAGGCCGGCAACAACTGGTTCCAGGCGGCCTGGAAGGTCATGCGCGAGGTGCCGGCCGGCTCCACGATCAGCTACCGCGAGCTGGCCGCGCGGGTCAGCGACCCCGGCAACGCCCGGGTCGCCGGCTTCGCCTGCGCCAGCAACCAGATCGTGCTGGTGGTGCCGTGCCACCGGATCGTCCGCACCGGCGGCTCGCTGGGCGACTACTACTACGGCCTGGACGTGAAGACCTGGCTGTTGCGCCACGAGGGCGTCGAGGACCTCGGCCTGCCGTTCGGCGGCGAGCCGCCCGCGGCCATGGCCGGCGCGGCC
>DASVXQ010000377.1:0-11115 GCA_036392615.1 Actinomycetes bacterium
GTCAGGGTGACCCGCTCGTACGAGGAGTTCGTCGCACCCGGAGAATTCGTCTTCCGGCCGCGGGACAACGTCGCCCGCCTTGGCAATGTGGTCAAGTTCAACTGGGAGATGGTGCCTGTGGGCGGTGGCGAGGCAGCGGGCGTCGGCCTGGAGATCCTGATCCTCGACGACGACGGCCGGATCCGGATCGACTACCAGTTCATCGAGGGGTGAACGCCAGCGGCGCAGACGCTCGTCCGGGTCAGTTCAGTGGGGCCTCCTCCCTTGGGATGGACTCGCCGGCGGCGATGAGGGCGGAGCCGACGATGGCGCGGGCGGTGGCTCCGAGGCGGCAGCGGCCGGGCGGGGCGGGGTGCGGCGGGGCGAGCTCGGCGGCGCCGAGGGCGACCAGCGGGTCGAGGAACACAGCGGTGATCGCCTGGGTCAGCCACGGCTCCTCGGGCAGGCCGATCCGGCCGGCGACGGTGGCGGCGAACCCGGCGAGGTGGAGGTCGACGCCGGCGGGCAGGTCGAACAGCAGCCGCAGGACGCTGGAGCGCGAGTCCCGCAGGGTGCGCACCTGCCGCTCGGGCGCGTCGAGCAGCATCTCGGCCCAGGGGACGCGGTGGCACCACGCGGCGTACACGAGCCCGGCGCGGAGCTTGGGGTCGAGCTGCGCCCACGGGTGGCGGAGGGTGGTCGCCTCGACCCGGGCGCCGCGGTCACGCAGCAGCCCGACCGCCTCGGCGAGGCCCCGGAGCAGCTCGACCGCCGCGAGGTCACGGGAGGGCGGTCCGGGTGTCTGGTCCAGGTCCAGGACCCGGGCGAGCAGCCGCTGCTCGGCGGGGGCCAGCCGGCCGTACGGATCGAGGGCGAGCCCACGGCGATCGGCGACCAGGTTGACGAGAATCTCCAGGCGGGTCAGCAGTCCGCCGTACGAGATGGAGGTCGGCTCGAGGGTCGGCAAGGGAGTTCCCTTCGCTGGGGGACGGGGAAGCACCGGCAGCCTGCCACCCCGGAACCCTCGCAGAAAGCCAGAACATCTCATCTGTGGATAACTTCCTGGGCCACCGGACCCGGGCACTTCGGCCCGCTGGACGGCCGGGTTCAGCCCCGAAATGCCACGACCCCAGAGCCGGTGTGCCAATGGCTCTGGGGTCGCAGCTCGACCTGGGCGGGTCGTCGGTGCCGGCTCGGGATCCGGCTCAGCTCATGCATGACGGCCCGGGATCATCAGCAGGCCTCGGCCTGCTGTGCGTTGACGGTGATCGGGACGGGGTGCTTGCGGGGACGGCCCCGTGATCGCTTGAACGGGACGGGATGCCCGTCCACGAACACCTCTCCACCCCAGACACCCCATGGCTCGTGGCGCTGCTTGGCGCCGTCGAGGCAGGAGGCGCGCAGGGGACAAGGCCGGCAGAGGTGCTTGGCCCGCTCCAGCTCGCGAGGGGACTCGGAGAAGTAGAGCTCGGGGCCCTCCTCAACGCAGGGCAACACCCCGTCAGGCGGAACCAGCTCCAGGATCTGCATGGTCGGGTCGCTCCTTCGTTGGTCTGTTCGCGATGCGGTCGATCTCTCTGGCGGCAACAGAAAGGCCGTGGGGTTCGCCCACGGCCTTCGCGGTTTCTTGGAGCCGACTCGGGAGTCCGCTCCGGGAAGCATGGCTACCCTGATGCCTCCCTTGGTCGCGAGGCCGCGAAGGCCGGACCGTTTGTGCCGTTCGTGCCGGCAAAGATCACGCGCGCGCCGGTCGACTCAGCAAGATGACGCGGTCCGGCGGAGCGCGGGCCCGGCTTCGGGCACACGCCGGCATCGATCCCGGCGCGCAGACGCTGCGCAAGCGGGACCTGATACACGGCAGTGAGCCGGAAACTCACAAGCCTCATACCTCCTCGGGACTGCGGCACCTCACCGCGTTGACCCAACCGAACTGGCGGACGATGATTCCCCCGCCTCGGTCCAGACCGGATGCCTGGCATTCGACGGAGGCGCTCCATCGGGCGCCGCTTGCAACCCTGGCAGAGAGGCGCTCCCGGGGTCAAGCGAATATTCGAAAGAAGTTGGAAAGAAGTCACGCACCGCGGGGGCGGGTCGGCGCCCGGGTGGCCAGGGCCCGCGGCGCCAAGCGGCCCGGGCCGCCGCCGGCGCCAACGCGTCGGGCCCGGGGAGCTCCCCGGGCCCGGTCGCGACGCACCGACTCCGTCAGTACTCCGCCATGCTGCGGTCGACCGTCTTCACCCAGGCGACGATGCCGCCGCCGAGGTGCCTGGCGGTGGAGAACCCGGACTGCTTCAGCAGCGCGAGCGCCTCGGCGGAGCGACCGCCGGTCTTGCAGTAGACCACCACCGGGTCGGTCTGGGGCAGCTCGGTCAGCCGGCTCGGCAGCTCGCCGAGCGGGATCAGCTTGGCGCCGGGCAGCCGGTTGATCTGCCACTCGGCCGGCTCCCGCACGTCGATCAGCTCCAGCTTCCTGCCCTCGTCCATGAGCTGCTTGAGCTCCGCCGGGGTCAGGGTGGAGCCGGCCGCGGCCGCCTGGGCCTCGTCCGAGACGACGCCGCAGAACTCCTCGTAGTCGATCAGCTCGGTGACCGTCGGGTTCTTGCCGCAGACCGGGCACTCCGGGTCCTTGCGCACGCGGATGTCCTTGAAGGACATTTCCAGCGCGTCGTAGATCAGCAGCCGGCCGACCAGCGGGTCGCCGATGCCGGTGATCAGCTTGACCGCCTCGTTGGCCTGCACCGAGCCGACGGTGGCGCAGAGCACGCCCAGCACGCCGCCCTCGGCGCAGGAGGGGACCATGCCCGGCGGGGGCGGCTCCGGGTAGAGGCAGCGGTAGCAGGGGCCGTGCTCCGCCCAGAAGACGCTCGCCTGCCCGTCGAAGCGGTAGATCGAGCCCCACACGTAGGGCTTGTTCTCCAGCACGCAGGCGTCGTTGACCAGGTAGCGGGTGGGGAAGTTGTCGGAGCCGTCGACGATCAGGTCGTAGCGGCCGATGATCTCGCGGGCGTTCTCGGAGGTCAGGCGGGTCTCGTGCAGGGTGACCTCGACGTACGGGTTGATCTCGTTGATCTTGTCCCGCGCGCTGTCCAGCTTGGGGCGGCCGATGTCCGATGTGCCGTGGATCACCTGCCGCTGGAGGTTGGAGGCGTCGACGTCGTCGAAGTCGACGATGCCGATGTGGCCGACGCCGGCGGCGGCGAGGTACATGGCGTTGGGCGAGCCGAGGCCCCCGGCCCCGATCAGCAGGACGCTGGCGTTCTTCAGCCGCTTCTGCCCGTCCATCGCCACGTCGGGGATGATCAGGTGGCGCGAGTAGCGGAAGACCTCGTCGCGCGACAGTTCCCCCGCCGGCTCGACCAGTGCTGGCAGTGCCATGGTGTTGGTTCCTTCGTTCGTGTCCTGGATGGGCGTGGCGTCGCGGGGACGCTCAGATCGCGAAGCCCATCGACCGCAGCGCCATCCTGCCGTCCTCGGTCATGCGGTCCGGCGTCCAGGGGGGCGACCAGATCCAGTTGATCTCGACCTCCTGGATGCCGTCCAGACCCACCAGCGCGGCGTTGGTGGCGCCCTCGATCATGTCGGTGAGCGGGCAGGCGGCCGTGGTGAGCGTCATGTCGAGCCGGACCTTGTGGCCCTCGTCGGAGAAGTCGACGCCGTAGATGAGGCCCAGGTCGACCACGTTGACCCCGAGCTCGGGGTCCTCGACCTGCATCATCGCATCCAGTACCTGTGACTCGGTCGCCATCGTGGTGCGTCCTTTCATACCTCTCCGGTGAGCCGCTGCCGCTTGGCGGCCGCGGCCGCGTCGCCGTCCTCCTGGTGGATCGTCTCGCCGCCCTCGAGCCCGTCGGTCGCGCGGACGACCGCGTCCTTGAACGCCATCCAGCCGAGCAGCGCGCACTTGACCCGCACGGGGTACTTGGCCACGCCGGCGAAGGCGACGCCGTCGCCGAGCAGCTCCTCGTCGGGCTCTTCCTCGCCGTGCATCAGGCGGCGGAAGCTCTCGGCGGCCTCGAGCGCGTCGGCGACCGGGCGCCCGAGCACCTGCTCGCTCATCACCGAGGCGGCCGCCTGCGAGATCGAGCAGCCGCTGCCCTGGACCGCGATGTCGCCAACCCGCTCGCCGTCCAGCCGCAACCCGACCGTCAGCTCGTCGCCGCAGACCGGATTGTAGTGCCGCACCTCGACGTGGTCACCCTCGAGCCGGCCCGGATGGCGCGGCTTCCTGTAGTGGTCGAGGATGATCTCCTGGTACAGCTCTTCGAGGCTCAACGATGCCTTCCCCTCGCTACGCGAACATGCGCTGGGCCTTGTCCAGGGCGGTGGCCAGCGCGTCCACCTCGTCGGTCGTGTTGTAGAGGTACACCGAGGCGCGCGTCGAGGCGCCGAGGCCGAAGCGGCGATGCAGCGGCTTGGCGCAGTGGTCGCCGGCGCGGACCGCGATCCCCTCGGCGTCGAGCACCTGCGCGACGTCGTGCGGGTGCACCTCCCCCAGGATGAACGACACCACGCCGCCCCGTTGTTCCAGGTCCGCCGGGCCGAGCACGCGCACGGCCTCGATCTCGGACAGGCGGTCGAGCAGGTGGGCGGTGAGCAGCCGCTCGTGGGCGCGGACGCGGTCCATGCCGATCGCCTCGAGGTAACGCACCGCGGCGGCCAGGCCGACCGCCTCGGCGACGTTGGGGGTGCCCGCCTCGAAGCGCCAGGGGATGTCGTTGAAGGTGGAGCTCTCCAGGGTGACGTCGCGGATCATCTCGCCGCCGGCCAGGAAGGGCTCCATCGAGTCGAGCAGCTCGGGCCGCGCCACCAGCACGCCGATGCCGAGCGGGCCGAGCATCTTGTGGCCGGTGAAGCCCATGAAGTCCGCGCCCAGGTCGTCCAGCTTGACGCCGACGTGCGGCACCGCCTGGGCGGCGTCGGCCAGCACCAGCGCGCCGACCGCGTGCGCCCGCTCGGCGATCTCGCGCACCGGGTTGACGGTGCCGAGCACGTTGGACATGGCCGAGACGGCCACCATCCGGGTGCGCTCATTGAGCAGCCGGTCGAGCGCGTCGAGGTCGAGCCGGAACCCGTCGGTCACCGGGATCGCCCGCACGCGAGCCCCGGTCAGCTTGGCGACCACCTGCCAGGAGACCAGGTTGGCGTGGTGCTCCATCTCGGTGAAGAGGATCTCGTCGCCCTCGCGGAGGTTGCGCAGGCCCCAGGCGTAGGCGACCAGGTTGATCGCCTCGGTGATGTTCTTGGTGAACACCGTGGCCCGGCGGTCGGCGCCGGCGAAGCGAGCGACCACGTCCCTGGACTCCTCGAACAGGCGGGTGGACTCCTCCGACAGCGCGTACACCGCCCGGTGCACGTTGGCGTTGTGCCGCGAGTAGTAGTCGCCCATCGCATCGAGCACCTGGCGGGGTTTCTGGCTGGTGTTGGCCGAGTCCAGGTAGACCAGCTGCCGGCCGTTCATCTCCCGGGTCAGGATCGGGAAGTCGCGCCGGACCTCCGCCGGGTCGAGCGGCGCAGGCGGCGGCTCGCCGGCGGGTGTGCCGATGGTGGTCGTCATCGTGAAGGTTGGCCTCCTCGGACCGTCGCAGCCTCAGGTGACCTGCTCGCCCGCGTCGGCGGTGACGCGCCAGCGCTCGTAGCCGTGCTCCTCGAGCTCCTCGGCGAGCTCGGGACCGCCGGACTCCACGATCCTGCCCCCCACCATCACGTGGACGTGGTCGGGGGCGATGTAGCGCAGGATGCGGGTGTAGTGGGTGATCAGCAGCACGCCGAGCTCCGGGCCGCGCAGGCGGTTCACGCCCTCGCTGACGACCTTGAGCGCGTCGATGTCCAGACCCGAGTCGGTCTCGTCGAGGATGGCGAGCTGCGGGCGCAGCAGCGCCATCTGGAGGATCTCGTGGCGCTTCTTCTCGCCGCCGGAGAAGCCCTCGTTGAGGCTCCGCTCGGCGAACTTCGGGTCCATCTCGAGCAGCCGCATCTGCTCGCGCAGGTCCTTGGCGAACTGGCGGACCGGCACGTCCTCGCCGCGGACCGCGTTGACCGCGGTGCGCAGGAAGTTGGTCACCGACACGCCGGGCACCTCGACCGGGTACTGCATCGCCAGGAAGATGCCCAGCCGCGCGCGCTCGTCCGGTGTCAGGCTCAGCACGTCGTCGCCCTTGAAGGTGGCGCTGCCGCCGGTGACCCGGTAGCGGGGGTGGCCGGCCAGCGCGTAGGCCAGGGTCGACTTCCCGGAGCCGTTGGGGCCCATCAGGGCGTGGACCTTGCCGGGCTCCACCTTGAGGTTCAGGCCGTGGAGGATCTCCTTGTCGTCCACGCTCACGTGGAGGTCCTCGATCAGCAGGGTGGCGTCGTCGCTCATGCTCTCCGTCCTGTACGGGTTCAGGTCACTTCCAGGGTCGCGGCCAGCTCCGCCCAGTCGTCGGGCAGGTCGACCAGCACGTCCTCGCCCTCGAGGCGCACCGGGAAGACCCGCACCGGCCGCACCGCCGGCGGGCTGTCCGGCTCCCCTGACTTCAGGTCGAAACGGCTGCCGTGCAGGGCGCACTCCAGGGTGTGGTCCTCGACCCAGCCCTCCGACAGCGGGTAGTCCTCGTGGCTGCAACGGTCCTCGGTGGCGTAGACCCCGTCGCCGGTGCGCACCAGCGCCACCGCGATCTCGCCGTCGTCGGACAGCTCGACGCGGTGCCCGCGGTCGACCTCCAGCTCGGCGAGCGAGGCCAGGCGCACGAATGGCATCAGGCGGCCACCTCCCTGGCCAGCTCCGCCTCCAGGGCCGCCTCGAGGCGCCGCCGCACCGCCGGCACCGACACCTGCTCGAGCACCTCCTCGAAGAAGCCGAAGACCACCAGGCGGCGGGCCTGCTCGCGCGGGATCCCGCGCGACTGGAGGTAGAACAGGTGCAGGTCGTCGACCCGGCCGGTGGCGGCCGCGTGGGCCGCGCGCACGTCGGAGTTGAGGATCTCGAGGAAGGGGTTGGCCTCGGCGTGCGCGTGCCTGGAGAGCACCAGGTTGCGCATCGTCTGGGCGGCGTCGCTGCCGCGGGCCCCTGGGCTGATGATCAGGTTGCCGTTGAAGATGTTGCGCGAGCCGCCCAGCAGGCCGGCCTTGTAGAGCAGGGTCGAGCGGGCGAACGGCTCCGCGTGGGTGACCGTGGCGCGGTGCTCGAAGCGCTGGCCCTCGTCCGCGAAGGCGGCGCCGAGGAAGTCGGCCTCGGAGCCCTCGGACAGCCGGGCGTCCGGCGCGATGCGCACCACCCCGCCGCCGAGCGTGACCAGCAGCGAGCGGTAGCGGCCCTCGCGCGCGACCAGGGCGCGCTGCACGCCGAAGTGGGTGACCTGCTCGCTGCCCCACTCCTGCAGGGTGAGGTGCTGCACGCTGGCGCGCTCGCCGACGAACAGCTCGGTCACGCCGTGGTGGAAGGCGCGGCCGTCCAGCTCCTCGGGCGAGCCGTGCTCCTGCACCAGGGTGAGCGCCGCGTCGTCCTCGACCACCACCAGCGTGTGGGCGAAGGTCGCGCCCGAGCGGGTGCGGCGGTAGACCGCGCCGATCGGCAGCTCGACCTCGACGCCGCGCGGCACGTACAGGAACGCGCCCGCGCTGACCAGCGTGGCGTGCAGCGCCAGGAACCAGTCCTCGTCGAACGGCGCCGCCGCCACCAGCAGGCGCGGCTCGACCAGGTCGGCGTGCTCGCGCAGCGCGGTCGCCAGGTCGGTGAGCAGCACGCCGCGCTCGGCCAGGTCGGCCGCGAGCTTGGGCCGGCCGGTCTGGGCGCCGTCGGCCATGGCGATCAGGCCGCCGGGCTCCAGCTCGGTGCCGGCGCCGGAGCCGCCGCCGGAGGAGGCCTTGCCGTGGCCGGGGCTGAGCTCCTCAGGCGCGCCGGGCTGCGCGCCGCCGCGGATGATCCGCGCCCGGTCGAGCCCGGCCGCGCGCGGGTTGGTGAAGCGCCAGGGCTCCTCGCGGCCGGTCGGCCGCTCCAGCTTCTCCAGCGCGGCCAGGGCCTCCAGCCGCCGCGCGCGGAACCACTCGGGGTCGCCGAGCGCCTCCGACCAGGCGGTCACGGCCGCCTGGTCGAGGCCCTTGAACGGGATGTCGTCGATCGCCGCCACGCTTACCCGACCGCCCCTTCCATCTGCAGCGAGACCAGCCGGTTCAGCTCGAGCGCGTACTCCATCGGCAGCTCCTTGGAGATCGGCTCGATGAAGCCGCGCACGATCATCGCGATCGCCTCCGCCTCGGACAGCCCCCGCGACTGGAGGTAGAAGAGCTGGTCGTCACCGATCTTCGAGACAGTGGCCTCGTGACCGAGGGTGACGTCCTCCTCCTTCACGTCGTTGTAGGGGTAGGTGTCCGAGCGGGACTCCTCGTCGAGCAGCAGCGCGTCGCAGCGCACGTTCGCCTTGACGCTCTCCGCGCCCTCCTCGACCTTGATCAGGCCGCGGTAGGAGGTGCGGCCGCCGTCGCGCGAGATCGACTTGGAGACGATCTGGCCGGTGGTCTCCGGCGCGGCGAAGGTCAGCTTGGCGCCGGCGTCCTGGTGCTGGCCGTCGCCGGCGAACGCCACCGACAGGATCTCGCCGTGGGCGTGCGGGCCGAGCAGCAGCACTGCCGGGTACTTCATGGTGAGCTTGGAGCCGATGTTGCCGTCGATCCACTCCATGGTGGCGCCCTCGTAGGCCGCGGCCCGCTTGGTCACCAAGTTGTAGACGTTGTTCGACCAGTTCTGGATGGTCGTGTAGCGGACCTTGGCGTGCGGCTTGACGATGATCTCCACCACCGCCGAGTGCAGCGAGTCCGAGGAGTAGATCGGCGCGGTGCAGCCCTCGACGTAGTGCACGCTCGAGCCGGGCTCCGCGATGATCAGCGTCCGCTCGAACTGGCCCATGTTCTGAGAATTGATCCGGAAGTAGGCCTGCAGCGGGATCTCGACGTGGACGCCCTCTGGGATCCAGATGAACGACCCGCCCGACCAGACCGCCGAGTTCAGCGCGGCGAACTTGTTGTCGTTGGCGGGGATCACCGTGGCCCAGTGCTCGCGGAAGAGGTCCTCGTGCTCGCGCAGCGCGGTGTCGGTGTCGAGGAAGATGACGCCCTGCGCCTCGAGGTCCTCGCGCACCTTGTGGTAGACGACCTCGCTCTCGTACTGCGCGGCGACGCCGGCGATCAGGCGCTGCTTCTCGGCCTCGGGGATGCCGAGCCTGTCATAGGTGCTCTTGATGTCGGCCGGCAGCTCGTCCCAGGACGCGGCCTGCTTCTCGGTGGCGCGGAGGAAGTAGAAGATGTTGTCGAAGTCGATCTTCGACAGGTCACCGCCCCACTGCGGCATCGGCCGGCGGTAGAAGTAGTCGAGCGCCCGGTGGCGGAACTGCCGCATCCAGTCCGGCTCGTTCTTCATCTGCGAGATCTCTTCCACGACCTCGTGGGAGAGACCGCGCTTGGGCTCGAAGACCGAGGTGACCTTGTCGTGCCATCCGTACTTGTAGGCACCCAGGTCGACGTTCTCCGGGACCGGGTTGATCCGCTCCGGAGTCTGCGTCAGGTCTCGGGCGTCGGTGACCATCAGGCTTCGCTCCTTGCTGGCGTTTGTGGGCGGGACGCGCTGGTGCCGCGGCGTTTGCTTCGGCTCGGCGCGCTCCTGGTTCCTTTCGTCCGCTCGTCCAGGTGAACCTGGGTGACGCAGCGGACACCTCCGTCCACGATCGTGGCCTCGCGCTCGACCGGCGTGCCCAGCAGCCGCTCGAACAGCTTGGCCTCGGACGTGCAGAGGTCGGGCAGCTCGGTCGCGAGGTGCTCGACCGTGCAGTTGTGCTGGCAGAGGCGCAGCCCCTCGGGGGTGGGCTCGACCTCCGCCATGAAGCCCTGCTCGCTCAGGACGTCGGCGAGCGCCCTGGCGCGCTCCGCCAGGGTAGCCCCTTCCACGCGGTCGGCGTAGTTGGCGGCCAGCCGCTCGTTGCGCCAGGCCAGGAACTGGGAGAGCACCGAGGGGTCCTGCCGCTTGAGGAACGCCAGCGCCTCCAGCGCGACCTCGTCGTAGCGGCGCGGGAAGCGCTCGAGCCCGGCGTCGGTCAGCCGGTACACCGCCGTCGGCCGCCCCCGCTTGGGCCGCGAGAGCTCGGCGGTCACCAGCCCGTCGCGCTCAAGCAGCGCGAGGTGGCGGCGCACCCCGACCGGGGTCACTCCCAGCAGGTCCGCGAGCTTGGGTGCGGACAGGCGCCCGTGGCGCCGCAGCAGCACGAGAATCCGTTCCCGCGTGCCGCCACGTTGCTCCTCGACCATCGACATGGCTGGTCCTCCCCGGTCACCACCGCGTTGCTCCCTGGAGGTTCTCTCCATGGGTCCTTCCGTGGAGGTGGCCCCGTCCGGGCCGCCCTCCACGCCGCGCCGCCTCTCCACGGGAATCCCGCGGAACGTACTTTGGAAACATAGATGTTTCCTTGAGATAGCTTATCGAGGCGGTCGCGAGCAGGCAAACCCCTCGGGTGGGGCGCCGCGGCGGGGCGCCACGCTACGCTCGTGCGGACGCATACGGCATGCGAGGGCGAGGCGATACGTGTGGACGAGCCCATCTTCACTGGTGTCGGGGTCGCGCTGGCGACCTTCTTCGACGACGACGGCGAGGTCGACGCCAAGGCCACCGGCGACCACGCCAGGGCCCTGGTCGAGCTGGGCCTCCAGGCGGTGGTCGTGGCCGGTTCCACCGGCGAGGCCGCCAGCCTGTCGCCGGAGGAGCGGATCGCCCTGCTCGAGGCCGTGCGCGCAGCCGTCCCGGCCAGCACCCCGGTGCTCCAGGGCACCGGCGCGCCGTCCGTGCGGCAGGCGGTGGCGCTCACCCGCGACGCCCGCGACCACGGTGCGGACGCGGTGCTGGCCCTGGCACCGCCCGGAGCGCACGACCCGCGCGTCTACTACCAGGCGATCGCCGACGCCGCCGGCGACCTGCCCGTGCTCGCCTACCACTTCCCGCAGGTGTCGCTCCCCGGGCTGCCGGTCGAGGTGCTCCCCGAGCTGCCCGTCCGCGGCCTCAAGGACTCCGCCGGCGACCCCGAGCGCCTGCTGCGCGAGCTCGAGGTCTTCCAGGGCTGGCTCTACGTCGGCGCCGCCCCGATCCTCGCCCTCGCCGGCCCGCTCGGCTGCACGGGC
>DASVXQ010000378.1:0-1667 GCA_036392615.1 Actinomycetes bacterium
CGGACCGGCGCCCGCGCTCGCCGGCGGCCGGGCCACCGCGACCGCACCGGGTCGCGCGACCACGGCGCTTCCGGGCCCGGCGGGCGCGCCGGCGGTGCGGTCACCGCCGCCCGCCGGCGCTGCTCTGCCTGGCCTTGGCCATCTCGTCGCGCTCGATCGCGCTGCTCAGCGGGCCCAACGACCCGGCCGGCAGCCACAGCCCGAACATCGCGCCGCCGCCCTCGCGGTCTTTGCACCACAGGCGGCCGCCGGCCTCCTGCACGAACTTGCGCACGAGTTGGAGCCCGACGCCGCCCGAGCGGCGATTGGCGGGCGCGCGACCCAGGCCCGGGCCGCGGTCGGCGACCAGGACCTCGATGCCCGGCAGCCTCCGTGAGACCGTGAAGTGCACCACCACGTCGACCGGGTTGCCGGAACCGCAGGTCGCGGCGTTGTCCATCAGGTTCTCGAGCGCCTGGCGCAGCATCGTCGGATTGGAGCGGATGCGCAGCGCGCGCCCGGAGCCGTCGACCCGGATCTGGGTGTTGCGCGCCAGCGAGACCGTCTGGGCTGCCGCCCGGGCGGTGCTGAGGACGTCGACGTCCTCGAGCGCCTCGCGACGCTGGCTGCCGAGCATGGTCGACTCGAGCTCTTCGAGGTCGTGCAGCTCACGCACCAGCATGTGGACCAGCCGGTCCACGTCGTCCTCAGAGGTGCGGACCTCGATGGCCTCGCCGAGCACGCGCAGGGCGGCCAGGCGACGGCGCAGCTCGTGGGCAAAGGTGACGTTCTGGGCGCTCGGGGCGGGCTCTTGAGCGGCTCGGGATGCGCGCCGCGAGCGGCGCACGGCGGGCACATGCGGAGCTTCCACCTGCAAGGAAGTTGGTAACACAGACCTTCCCTTCTGGATGGGCGCGCTGGTCGTGACGAACGCGCGCCGAAGGACGTGAACGATCGCCAGAAGGGAAGAGCTAGCCTGGCAAGACCAGCGGCCGGAAGGAGCGGGAGTAGCCGCTGCTGTGGCTGAGCCTCGCGAGCGCCAGCGGGCGCAGGAAGAGCACCAGCAGCGCACCCGCGAGAACGGCGGAGTAGCTGCCGCCCTTGTGGTGGCCGTGGGAGCCGCTCGAGACGGAGGAACCGCTCGACTGCTCCGGGGGTGCCGGCGGGGCCGGCGGCGCGGGAGCTGGCGTCGGCAGCGCTGGCGAGCCGCTGCCGGCGGGGGTCTGCGCCGGTGTTCCCTTGGCCTGCCTGGCCAGGTCGCGGACGTGCTCGATCACGTCGTCGATCCCGGCGCGCAGGCCGGATCCGGGCAGGGCGGTTGACAGCAGGCTGTGGCTGAACAGGCCCAAGCCACCCTGGAGCGGCGCGCGGAACAGCAGGCCGAGATCGGTCATGCCGGTGGCCGCGGGCGGACCCAGCGGCACCGGGCACACCGGCAGCGTGGCGGGGTTGACCGGCCCGATGGTGGTGGCCCCGGGCTGGCCGGCAGCCGGGATCTCGGGAGGCGCGGGAGGCACGGTGGTGTCGCCGGCGGCCTGGATCTGGTCGGCGGGCGGCGTGGTTGCCGTGTCGCTCGCGGCGGTGGCGGGGGCGTCAGCGGGCGGAGCCGTGGCGGGCGCGGCGGTCGGGTCGGCCGGCGGCGGCGCCGCGACGGGGTCGGTCCCGGTGGTCGCCCCGCCTGTCGTGGT
>DASVXQ010000379.1:0-18909 GCA_036392615.1 Actinomycetes bacterium
GATCGGCCGGCCGGCCTCGACCAGATCCAGCACCTTGCGCCTGAACTCGGGCGGATAGCCACGTCGTCCCACGCCACTCTCCTCTCAGGTTGAGTGGCACGGAATCCAACAACACAACTCCACCGAACCGGGGACAGACCAGAGCCTCCACCAACCCCGGGGCGGTTCAGACGGCCGCGGCCTGCTCGAAGCTGAGGTTGGCGGGCTTCGGGGCAGCACGGCCGCGCACCGCCGGCTGTAAAGGCCCACCAACCATGCTTCGCAGACACGATCGTCGAGCTGGGTGGAGGCGATTTTGTGCGCTGCCGGCCAGCACACCGAATCGGATGGGCAGGCTTCAGCAGGTGAGGTGGAGGGCGGCCGCGGTGTGGGCTGGGTCCAGCTCGCCGTAGCGGCGCACCGCCGCGGCGGTGGGCAGGGTCTCCACGTTGATGCCTTGCGCTTGGAGCCGTTCGAGGGTGGCGGGGTCGGGGTTGAGCTGCCCATGGGCGCCGGTGCCGATCAGTAGCTGCTCGGGCAGCTCCTCGAGGACGTCCTGGAGGTCGTTGAGGACCAGCGAGTGGCCGTCCTGTCGCCACCAGTTCCGCACGACCCGGTTCGGCAGGACGATCAGGTCGCGGGTCTCCTGCTGTCCGTCGACCACGATTCTGCCGAACTGGTAGGCGTCGATGCGGGCCATCGTGCAACTCCCGGTCACGTGACGTGCAGTCACCACGACCTTACCCATGCGGTGGGAACTCGGAGTGATCCGCTCGGCGGCCGGGAGGAGCGCAGCCCGAGTCCCGCGTCAAGAGGCCGCGAGTGCGGTGAGCCCGTGCATCAGGTCCTCGGTCCGCGCATAGAGCGAACGGTAGATCTCGAAGGTGGCGTCATACACCCCAGCGGCGCGGAGGTCCGGCTCGGTCACTCCCTCCACCATCCGCACCGCCCGGACGGCTTCCTCGACCGAGGCGAAGGTCCCGGCCGCGACGTGACCAAGCAGCGCCGCGCCGTAGGCGGCTCCCTCCTGGATCACGGTCTGACCCACGGCGGTGCTGTAGACATCCGCCTGGAGCTGGCGCCACAGCGACGACGAGCTCCCACCCCCCGTCGCGACCACCATCGAGGGGCGCACACCGAGCTCGCGCATCGTCTCCAGCGCGTCCCGCAGGCTGAAGAGCACCCCTTCGAGCAGCGCCCGGGTCATGTGGGCCCTGCTGTGACGGGCGGTCAGGCCGAAGAACACGCCCCGGGCCTCCGGGTCGAGGTGCGGCGTTCGCTCCCCCGTCAGGTACGGTAGGAAGATCAGGCCTTCGGCCCCTGGGCCTACCGACTCGGCTTCGCCGATCAGGGTGTCGTAGTCCACCCCGATCGTGTCGCGCCACCATCGCAGCGAACCTCCCGCCGATAAGGTCACGCCGAGCAGGCAGTACTTGGACGGAACGGCGTGGCAGAACGCGTGGATCCGACCTGTCAGGTCGGTGGAGGCGGTGTCGGTGTGGGCAAACAGCACGCCGCTGGTGCCGATCGAGCTGCTCACCACCCCATCGCGAACGATGGCGGTGCCGATGGCCGCCGCGGCATTGTCGCCGCCGCCGGCGGCCACCGGGATTCCCCGCGGGAGCCCGATGGCTGAAGCGACCTCGGCGGAGATGACTCCCGTTGGCTCCGGGCTCTCGTACACCTCGGGCAGCCACTCGGCCGGAACCTCCAGCGCGTCCAGGATCGTGGAGGACCAGCGACGCTCCCGTAGCCCCAGGAAGAGGGTCCCGGCGGCATCCGAGGCGTCGGTCGCTAGTTCGCCGGTGAGCCGCAACCGGACGTAGTCCTTGGGCAGCAGGACGTGGGCGACGCGCGCGTAGTGCTCCGGCTCCTCCTCCCGCAGCCACAGCACCTTGGGCGCCTGGAACCCCGTGAGCGCGGGATTGCCGGTGATCCGCGCGAGACGCTCGGCACCCACGCGCTCCGAGATCTCAGAGCACTGACGTGCGGTCCGTTGATCGTTCCAGAGCAAGGCTGGGCGGATCACTGCTCCAGCGCTGTCCAGGAACACGGATCCGTGCATCTGGCCGGTGAGGCCGAGCCCGGCGATCGGCTCTCCCACCTCGCCGGCCAGACGCCCGAGGACGATCTGCACGGCTCGCCACCAGTCCGCCGGGTCCTGCTCGGCCCACAACGGCTTCGGCGTTCGAAGCTCGTAGGTGCTGGTCGCGCCGGCGACGACCTCCCCAGCCTCGTCCACCGCCACCCCGCGCGCTCCGGTGGTCCCGACGTCAACCCCGACCGCAACCGTCATGCCGGCCTCCCCGCCTGAAGGAGCACGAAGTATGGCTGATTCGAGAGGTCGCCATCCAGGCCTGGGTATAGCCAGGCGTCCCCCCGCGGGTCCCGCAGCTCGAAGAGGTACTGCAGCGCATACGGAGCATTGGAATAGCTCCCTGGAATCGTGGCCACCTGGTCCTCACCTCGGCGCTCCATCTCGACGACCGTGTATCGTTCGGCCTGGTCGAGATGCCGGTAGTGCAGGCGAGCGGTTGCCGTGGCTCCCGGCGACAGCGCGGCGACCCCCAACCTGATGGCGATCTCGTCGCCGCGTCGGAACGGCACGGGCGGCGTGTGAGAAACCCGCACGGCTGCGGGTTCCCGCAGGCGGGTGGTCTGGATCACTCCGCCGGCGGCAGCAGGTTCCCCCGGGGCCGTGAGCTCCAGAGCCGACAGCGCCTCCTCCATGGCGGCGATGTCTGCGTCGATCCCGGCGAGGCGGTCCGACCAGTGTCCGCGCAGGTGGGGCTCCTCACCGAAGCTAAGATCGTCGACGTAGACGCCGCTTGCGTGCCCTGCTGCCGCGGCCCACGCGGCACGGGCGACTCGGTAGGAGCGCGCGGCGTTCCGTAGCGGCTCGGCGCGCCCCGTGGCGGCGTGCTCTTCGTAGCCGACGGCGGCTCGGAGCTTGGCGGCGAAGAACCGGCCCAGGCAGGCCTGGATGGCGACGTCGACGGCCCAGCGCCGGACGTTCGGGGCGGCACCATCGGCCGCCCGGGCGCGCATCAGCGCCAGATGCCGTTCCGCCGCCCCGGCGAAGCCGTCCAGCCAGGCGGCGACGTCCAGCGGGGAATACCTGCCGCTCCGGCGTCCCTCCAGGACCTCGCCGACGAACTCGTCCGCGCTGGAGAACAGCTCCGGATCGAGGGCGCTGACGGTGCCGAAGCGCCAGGGGAAGGGCGTGTCCCAGTAGGCGAGCGGGCGGGCCTGGTCGCCGTGCCAGACGATCGGCAAGCTGCTGGACATCTCTGGCCAGTAGTAGTTGTTGGAGGCCGAGGGGTGATGTGCCGTGGTCACTAGCGGGAGGATCCGGCTCGCGTTGGCAAGCGCCGCCTCAGCCTGCCCGGCGGCCTCGCCGAACTCCGCGCGCAGCTGCCGCCGCCACGTCTCCGGCGAGGCGTCCGGGTTGTAGGTCAGCCGCCCGAGCAGGCGGTAGGCGTACAGGTATTTCCGCCAGTCGCCGCCGGCGAGCGGCAGGGAGGGGTCCGCGTAGCCGTCGCGCGGCCCCGGTGCCGCCGAGCCCTCGCGACCCTTGAAGGACAACGGCTCGCACCATTCCACGCCGAGGCTGCCGGCGATGCTCGAGTGGCGGCCGTAGCCGGCGGCCATGGCGGGGTCTCCCCAGAGGAGCAGGCGCTGGGTGCCCGGCCAGACGCGATGGAAGATGCCGTAGGGCCGGTCTTCCCTGAGGAAGTCCGCGTAGCCGTAGCGGGTGAAGGGGCGGCTCCCCTCGCTGACGGCCATGAAGCCCGCATGCCCAGCGGTGGAGGCCGTCGCCTGGTCGTCCCGCGGCCGCTCCCGCTCCCGGATCGCGGCCTGGTGATAGGGAAGTCCCATGTGCTCGGCCCAGTATTTGGCCGAGACGTTCACGGGCATGCCGGTGGCCAGCGCAAGCTCCAGTGTCTGCCGGTCGACGCCTTTGGCGTGCAGATCGATTTCCACCATGCGGCCCGACTGGGCGATCCCGTCGAAGACCGTTCTCCAGAACGACCAGCTCCGCTCGGGGATGCCGCTCTCTCCGTGGGTGCGAAAGGTGATCCCCTGGACCGCCGGACAGGCCGCGAGCAGCGTGGCAAGGGCGTCGCGGCAGTAGGCGGCGTGGTTGTCGGGCGTCAGGCCCTCGATCGCGTGGCTGGGGTTCGAGCCCTCCGGCCATTGGTGCCCGTGCGTCCACAGGCCGAGCTGGAACCGCAGGCCGATAGCTGCCGCTTCGTTGGAGACGAAGCGGAGCGTCTCCAGGTTTCGTTCCCGCTCCTGGTCGGGAAACCCCGGCACGCGCACGTCGTGCCCGGCCACCGAGATCAGGAATGGGTAGGCGAAGTGCAGGTAGACGTCGGAGACGCGGCGCGGGAAGTTGTAGCCGAGGCCCAGCGTGAGGCTGAAGCGATTGAAGCGCTGGCTCATCAGCTCCGACAGGTACCGCCGCCAGAACCGCCTGTCATAGAACCAGGGCTTGTCGGCGATCTCACTGGTGAACAGGCGGGCCACGCCCCGGATGGCGTTGGCGGGTCGCTCGACGAGCGACTCGCGAACCGACACGGCGGCCAGCGGGTCCTCGGCATGGGCGACGCGGTCCGCCAGCTCCAGCACGGCGTAGGCGAGGCCTCGCGCATCCGTGCCGCAGACCAGCACCACCGGACGATCCGCGAGCCTCCCCGGCACCAGGCCGAGCGCCTCCGGCGCCTGGGGGATCTGGACGCCGGCACCGAGAAGCACCTCCCTGGCGGCCGCGGACCGGTGGCCGGCGACCAGGACGCATAGCGGTCCGTCGGGGGCGGTGGGCCACCCGCCGCCGGCACCGAGCCACACAGGCCCGTCGGCGGCGATGCCCGACTCGACCATGGCCTCCCGCAGCCGCTCGAGCGCCCGGCCGACCGCCTGGTCGCGTGCCACAGGGTCGGCCGGATCTCCCAGGATCAGCAGCGCCCTCGCCCGCACGGTCCAGGTCCTCGCGTCACGCGGACCGCGGTCGGCCAAGGTCCGGATCGGATGGATCTTCCAGGCGTCGTCGGAGCGCGTCGACCGCCTCCCGGAAGGGACGCTCCAGGTAGGCGCGGTGATCGTCCTCCCCGTGGTGATGGGCCACCCGCGCCCACGCCTGGTGGGCCGCACGAGCCCCGATGTACGCCAGCGACCCCTCCAGCAGGGTGACGAGGTAGCGTCCGATGGCCGCATCGAACTTCCACCAATCCGACCCGCACGCAACGTAGACCGGCGAGGTGTGCGCGAAGATGCCTCGTTGCCAGAGGTCATGGTGTCGAACGGCGTCGAAGTACCCGGGACCTCCGCAGCGGGCCGCCAGCCACGAGTGCCCGCCGATCCGAACCTCGGTGTCGAGCTCCAGCGTGCGGGCGCCATTGGGATCGACGACCGAGGCGACCACCGAACCGTCCTGGACGATCTGAAGCGTGTGGACCGGGAAGATGCTCCGCGCCCGCGCACGGACGCTGACCGTTCCTGGACCGGGGATGTGTACCGTGTCGCCGATCTCGGCGCCGTCGACCTGGAACTCGAGGATCGGTCCCGAGCTCAGGAAGGTCCGACCTGCGTGGACCGCCCGTCGCCACCCGTCATAGGTGAATTCCTCGTCGCCGAGCCTCGCGTAGGTGCGGTAGAGGCCGACGGGGACGTCCGAGCTCATCTTGTCGGTCCCGCCGATGAGCGGCAGCCGGTAGCCGCAGTTGAGGTAGCGGTAGTACTCGGTGTGCGGATCCTCGAGCTGGGTGATCATCTCCAGCCCATCGACGCGGCCGGTGGCGACCAGCGCCGCCAGTTCGCCGTTCGGCCGTGGAATGTGCGGGACGATCACCGTCCCGCCCTGTGCGTGGCACTCGTCCGCCCAGTAGCTGAGGGTGGTCTCCAGCCCAGCGCCCGGCTCCGCCTCGGACGGTCCGTCGCTGCAGAACGGCAGCACCGGCCGTTGCACGCCCCACAAGACGAGGTGGCCGAGCTTCGGCTGCCGGTTCTCCTGGCCCACGAAGGTGACGTAGGGGCCGTCGCCGGACTCATGCGGCCGTCCGGTGAAGTCCTCAACGTTGGTGAATAGCCGTCCCCACTGGCTCTGGAGGAGGTTGACGACGTTCAGGTCCTCGCCCCGCTGCTCGGTGAGCGCGCCCTGCGCCGACAGGAAATGCACGTGAGAGTCCCCGGAGTACCAGCCACGCTCCCCCATCGAGATCCAGCGGTTGAGCGTGAGGGTGAGGTCACGTTGCCCTGGAGCGATGCGGACGATCTGACGGACGGGCTCGTACTCGTACCCGCGCGCGACGTCCACGACGACATCGCCCCATGGCAGCCAACCCTGGCAGGTCCCATCGATGTAGGCGTAGGTGATCCTGCCGAGCCGCACATCGCCCCCAACGTCGATATGCCAGGTCCCAAGATCGGAGTTGACGTGATCGTGGTGGCCATGTGGTTGGTAGGGAACGCCGGCGGGCGACCGGAAGTGCACGCGGCAGGGCGTGGGCCGGCCGGTGTCGCCGTCGACGACGCTGACGTGCACCCAGCTTCGGCCCTCCTCGAGCACCTTGACGCGCAGTCCCTGATGCTCAACGGCCCCGGCTTGTTCGACCTCGCCCCAGGAGACGGCGCCGACCTCGGCCGCTCCCACGCTGACAGCGAGAGTCCCCGAGGGCGAGCCGGAGACGAGCGAGTAGCAGCTGGACACCTTGGCGGGGTTCGGCTCGCCCCACCCGCGAAGCGGGTCTTGGAGCAAGGACTCCGCCGGCGCCCCGGCCAGTGGGTAGACGTAGGAGGCGATCCCACGGTCGATCCTCACGCCGGGCCCGGCCACGGGGTCGTTCGGCGCCGGCTCTGGCAGCTCGATGGCCACGGGGACCGCTGGCGAGCGGGTCAGCGGGTGCTCGTCGACGTGCCCAAGGGTGATCCCGGCGACCAGGACCCGACCGGCCAGCGGCACGATCTCCAGCGACTCCACCGGCTCCCAAGGCTCCGGGTTGCGCCACGCCCACAGGTAGAACGCCTGCGGCAGCCCGGTTCGGACGTCGGTCTGCCGTGCCCCCGCCCATTCCCAGGCGCCAGACGTGCGGTCGAAGAGCTCGGCCGCGACGTCCGAGACCGCCAGGAACGGCGAGTCCTGCGACCAGCCGTCCGAACCGATCGTATGGATCTCGTACCGCTCGCGGATCTCGGATTCGAGGCTTCGCCCCCCGCGCAACCTGAAGACGTAGCGGACGACGGGCGTCCCCACGCCAGAGCCGTCCCGGTTGACCCGTTCGAGCTGCCGATGCGCGATCACGACGCTGCGTGCGGTCCTGCCAATCGGAACGGTGACCCCATCACCGCCCGACTGCACCACGATGAACTGTGGGCCGCTCGGCGCCTCGGGATCGCCGAGGACGAACGGGATCCCTTGGACCGTGCGGTGTCCACTCGGCGCCGCCCGAACGTCGGGAAGGACCTCGGGTGCCGCGTTGCACCACTTGGCAAGCGGCACTGGCTCGTAATCCAGCGCTCCGGCCAGGTCGCGCTCAGCCATCCTCACCCACCACCCGGTCTCAGCCCTGCAGGAGCACGACGCTGTACAGCGGCACATCCTCGAGGTCCAGCCGATGCATCTCCCTGATCTCGCGGCTGAAGGACAATTTCGCTCGCAGGCTGCCGGTCGGGCTGAACGCCGTGGCCATGCGGAACGGCTTGCCCAGGCGAAGATCGATCTGCAGATGGGGCAGCACGGGCACCTCGTCGCGGGCCTGGTCGTAGTCGTAGCGGATGAGATGGACGGCGGCCCCCAGCTTCACCCGCTGGACGTTGATCGCCAGGTCGGGGGCGCCAGCCATGCGGACCTGGGGACCGCCGTTGAGGTCGGACGCCTGGAGATCGGTGGTTCGCAGCATCAACGGATGCCCGAGGAGGTCTCGGCGGACATCGTCGGAGAGATTCAGCCCAAGGTCGCCAAGCGCGAGCACCCGCCCGCCGCGGTCCATGAACGCCCGCACCACGCCGGCCTGCACGTTGGTGAGGTAGCGGCACTGCGGCAGGACCAGCGTCCGGTACTGGTCCAGCGCGTCCGGGGTGATCGAATCGGCGCGGAGCGCGCCCTCCGGGAACATGACGACGTCGAACGGCTGCTTGGCCTCGACCAGACGGTCGCAGGCCTGCCAGAAGGGGAACTTCTGGCCCGACCCGTGCAGCTCCAGATACTGGTAGCTGCTCTCGACGCTGAAGGCGACCGCCGTCTCGGAAAAGCTGCCAGGGCTGTACAAGTCCTCGTGGTCGGCGATGAAGCTCTGGGTCTCCACGACCAGGTCGTCTGGCGCCCAGAACGAGTCCTCGATCACGCTCCCCATCCAGGCGCCGTAGGGGACGCTCATGTTGATCCCGAGCGCGGCCGCCTCGTACTGCATCATCCGGAAGAGGTCGTAGCCCTTGCCGGCCTGCAGTTTGGGGAGCAGCTCCGGCGGCACCCCACCATAGGGGTTCTCGACCACGATCACTGGTTTCCGGCCGGCGAATCCCGCTGCGTAGCGGCACCACGAGGGCTGCCGATAGCTCGTGCTGTCCATCTCGGTGATCAGCACGTCGACCTTTGGCTCGAACGGGTAGTAGTGCGGCGTCAGGTAATAGAAGTTCCCCGACACCAGGACGTCCCGCCCCTTCGACGCGCCGTACTCCTTGATGTAGTCGGCCAGCTCGGCGAAGTACTTCACGATGGTCTGCCGCTGGAAACGGATGTAGGTCCAGTACAGCGGCGTGGACTCCCGGTTGGCCTTGAAATCGTAGCCCTGCTCCAGCAGCCAGGAGCCGTAGTGGAAGCCGTCCAGGTCCACCCCCTTCAGCTCGTCGGGGAGCCGGTCCTCCGGCAGTTCCTGAAGGTATGCGCAGAAGAGCTTCATGCAGTCCTTGCAGAAGCAGCCGCCGTAGCCGGTCGCGAAGATCGGCAGGTCGGCCTCGTCCAGCTGGACGCCAGCCACGCCCGCGTCGATCTGGATCCGGATGATCGCCTTCAGGTACTCGCGCCAGACCGGGTTGTTGCGATCCATGAGGTAGGCGTAATGGTCGTTGCCGGGCACCTCGACCCATGTGGAATGGCAGGGCTGGCCAAAGATGTCGCGGGAGGTGCACTCCTTGAGGATGTCCGTGACCGGCTCGCCATCAGAGTTGACCAGACCATCCGGGAAATAGTGTTCGAGCGGCTTCCACAGCTTCGGGTAGGTGTTCTGCGTGAACTCCCGCAGCCCGAGCCAGCCGCGCTTGCCGACCCCGCGGAGCTCGTTCATCGCCAGGATCTCGGACTCGTCATCGTCGAGTTCCACAGGGAACTCCCAGCCCTGCACCTCGAAGACGATGCCGAAGACCTTGATGCCCCGCTCCTGGCAGTGCCGGATGAATTCCGCGTCGTTCAGGAACCCGTAGAACCGCGACCTCGGGGCGACCTTGCCCCAGGCCTCTTCCTCGAGGTACGGCAGGGAGATGGAACCGCCTCCGAGAGCCGACCAGACCAGCGAGGTCGCGCGATAGCTCTCCAGGTCCTCGACCATTTTGAGCCGTCGGGGCGGCAGGCTCGGGTGGTAGCAGTGCTGACGGGGGAACCATGCGTCGAAGTACACTCCCCGCTCCATCCATCATGTCCTTTCCTCGTATCGGGTTTGTCGTCGCCGCTTCAGTGCCGACAGATGAGCTGCAGCATCGCCCGGTCCAGCTGGTGGTCCTCGAACTCCTCGTACTCCAGGCCAGGCCGCCCGCTATCCAATGGCCCGTAGGCGCCACGCAGATTCCACAACGCCCAGCCCCAGCCGGCCTCCTCGAGCAGCTGCAGCCAGTCCGCCATCCAGGCGAGCGTCACCGCGTGGGGCGTCTCCTTGTAGGTGCCGAACTCGCCCACGTGGACGCCGACGCCCTCCGCCTCCAGGCGCCTCCACATCCCGACCCGCTCGCCCAGGAGCGCTGCCTTCTTGTCCCGGATCCCATCCGCGGTCGCGACCGGCCACGTCGGCTCGGGCCAGGTGTCCGCACCCGGGAACCAGGGAGCCCGCCAGTGGCTCACCTCCCATGGCTCGTAGGCATGGAAGCTCTGGGCGATCCCGAGGTCGACGATCCCCTGGACTGGCGTCCAACCTAGGTCCAGGCCGTCGGCGATGATCAGCCTGTCCGGGTCGCGCGCTCTGATCGCGGAGACGAGCTTGCGGACCACGCTCGTGTAGGTGGCGGCATCGACCTGCTTGGGCTCGTTCACGAGGTTGAACGTCAGCCGCGAGTTGGGGACGCCCCGATACCGCGCGGCGAAGTGGGCCCAATGGTGCGCGCAGAGGCGTTGGGCATCCTCGCTCCGCCACAGGTCCAGGGGCTCCCTGGGCAGGTTGACGCAGTATCCCGGTGCCCGGTGGAAACAGAGGGAGACGTGGATCCCATAGCGCTGGCCGAGCGCGAGGGCCTCGTCGATCTCGGCGAGCACCGGCTCCCTGAGCGCATACGGATCGGCCTGGTCGGTCCAGAGGCGGTAGTCGAGCGGCAGCCGTACGAAGTCGAAGCCCCAGCGCGCGATGAGGGCGAAGTCCTCCTCGCGGAACCGGCCGTTCGTCTCAGGCTTGAACTTCTCCTGGAGGTTGAACCCCCGCCAGCGGGGCAGTCGCGTGGGACTCGGCTCCGCCGTCAAGCGCCCGCTCCTCCCCGCGGGGGGATCATCGGCACGTCCGGGTTGATGTCCGGGCCGAAGAAGCTAATCACGAGCAGGTCCTCGACGCCGGTGTTGCGGACCTCGACCCCTCTTCTCGCCCGGTCGTGGGTCACCAGGAGCTCGTCGCGAGCGGGATCGCCCCCCTGGACGGGAAGCCCTCCGAAGGTCCCGCGCCCGCTCCACACCAGGATGCTGTAGACGCCCCGCTCCACGCTGGTGAATGAAGCCCCCGGCTTCACCATCAGCTTCTTGCCGCTGAACTTGGTCGTGTTGTAGTAGATCCAGTACTCCTCGCCGCCCGCCTGCCGCGTGGACTCGATGAGCTGCGGCGAGAGGTGGTGGTTCTCGTAGAAGTACGGGTCGGCGTTCGCCTTCCAGTCGATCAGCTCGAGGATGAACCGCTCCCCGTGCTGCTCCCGGTCCTGTGGACGGACGTCCTTCCAGAGGAGCTCTCTTGAGATGATCCTCCCGGCGTTCAGCGCCTGGAGCATCGTGAGGACGTCCGAGTCCTCCTGGAGCTCGATCGTGAGAGCGCTGCCAGGCGCATGCAGCACGCCGGAAGGGACGTGGAAGCCTTCTTCGGGAACCAGGACGTAGCCCTTGGTGTGCTTCAGGATGCGGTCGCTGTCCCAGTCGACCAGATAGGGCAGCAACAGGTCGTGCCTTCCCTCCTCGACGACTGACGGGTGCACGCCGAAGAAGCTCTCCGGGTGCGGGCCCATGTCGACCCCTGGAGGGAAGTAGTACGCCTCGTCCTTCGAGCGCTGTCCGACCAGCGCCGCGTGCTCCTGCCGCTGGTGGAGATGAAGGGGCAGTCGCGAGCTGTAGTCGAAGATCTTCGCGAGCCGCCCCAGGCCGGCGTGACTGGCCGCGTAGGACTCCCCCATGATCCCAACGGGGTCCGTCTCGACGGCCTCCTTCAACGTGACCCGTTCCGGTCCGTCGAGTGCGAGATAGCTCAGACCCTCGTCGGGCGGCCCGACCAGGTTGTCAGCCCTGGTGGTCGACGCCAGCCAGCGTTCGCACATGAACCCACGCTCGCCCAGGTCGTACGCGTCCTCGGGAAGACCGAGGCGCCTGCCCGCCGGCAGGAAGTCTCGCGCCACCCAGGCGGGCTCGAGCTGGAGGATCCCGTCGCCCTCCTGGAGCGCGCCATCCACCAGGCCGCGCATCGCATCCACGGTCATCCTCGAGTTCCTTCCGCCTCAGGTTGCGCTGGTGGACTCCTGCCTCACGCGCTCCCGTTCCCGGTTCCCATAGATCGCCTCACCCGTCTGAAGATCGAAGAAGTGCAACTTCCTCGTGTCGACATAGAGCTCCCGTTTCTCAGCGATTTGAGCGGTCGTCTCGGGACTGGCCTTCGCGATGAAGGGCGACTTCCGTTCGCTGACCTGCTCTTGCAGCTCCTGCAGTGCCTCCGAACCGCGATCCGAGGCCAGCTCCTTGGTGTCGTCGGTCAACACCGGCGCGGCATCGACGGTGAAGTGGAGGAGCACCTCCGAGCCCATCTCCTCGCGCAGTTCGGTGATGACCGTGAGGCGGCTGTCCGGCGGCGAGCCACCGACCAGGAGCGCGTCCTCCATGTGCTCGGGGCGGATGCCGAGCGCCACGTTTCCGCCGACGAATCCGGCGAGGGCCGGCCGCGCCGCCGCGACCTCGTCGGGCACCTGGAGCCGGTGCGAGCCGAACTCCACGAACAGGTCCCCGTTCGATCTGACGAGCTTCGCCTCCACCACGTTCATCGCCGGCGAGCCGATGAACCCGGCGACGAACAGGTTCGCGGGGTACTGGTACACCTCCTGCGGCGGCGCGAGCTGCTGGAGGACCCCTTTCCTCATCACCGCGACGCGGTCCCCAAGCGTCATCGCCTCGGTCTGGTCGTGCGTCACGTAGATCGTCGTGACACCCAGGTCCCGCTGGATGCGGAGGATCTCGGAGCGCATCTGCACCCGGAGCTTGGCGTCGAGGTTGGAAAGCGGCTCATCCATGAGGAACGCTTGGGGCTGGCGCACGATCGCCCGGCCCATCGCGACCCGCTGGCGCTGCCCTCCGGAGAGCTCCCGAGGGCTCTTGTGGAGGAGATCCTCCAGCCGCAGGATCTCGGCTGCCTCGCGCACCCGCCGTTGCCGCTCCTGCTTGTCAACTTTTCTGATCTTCAGGCTGAGCGCCATGTTCTGGAACACGGTCATGTGCGGGTAGAGGGCGTAGTTCTGGAACACCATCGCGACGTCGCGCTCGCCCGGGGACAGGTTGTTGACGACCCGGTCGCCGATCCGGATCACGCCCTCCGTGACGTCTTCGAGACCGGCCACCATCCGCAGGAGCGTGGTCTTGCCGCAGCCGGACGGCCCCACCAGAACGATCAGCTCCCCGTCTGGTATGTCGAGGTCGACCGATGACACGGCTACCGTCCCGTCCCGGAAGACCTTCGAGACGCTCTCCAGGGTTACCTCAGCCATCCTCGCTTCTCCGATTCGCTCGTGGCGCTGCCGCGCGTCGCACCAGGTCTGACCTCAGCCCTTCAGTCCGACCGAGGCGATCCCGCCGATGAGCTTCTTCTGCGCGAAGAAGTAGACGACGATCGGCGGGATGATCGACAGCAGGTTGGCGGCCATCATCAGATTCCAAGGGGTGTCAGAGCGGGTCACAAGGTTGGCCAGGCCGATCGCCACCGTGAACTTCTCGTCGCTGTCGAGGTACAGGAGTGGGCCCAGCAGGTTGTTCCAGTTCCAGAGGAACGTGAACACCGCGCAGACGGTGAGCACCGGCGTCGACAGCGGCAGGATGATCCGCCAGAAGATCTGCCAGTTGTTCAGCCCGTCGACGCGGGCTGCGTCGTCGAGATCGCGCGGGATCGTCCGCATGTACTGGCGGATCAGGAAGATGAAGAACGCCGTTCCGCCGAACGAAGGGACGATCAGCGGCAGGTAGGTGCCGTACCAGTGGATCTTGAAGAACATTAGGAACTGGGGAACCATCAGCACCTGCCAGGGGATCAGCATCGTGATGATGAGGATGGAGAAGAGGATCTTGCTTCCCCGAAACCGCATCCGGGCGAAGCCGAACCCGACCAGCGAGCAGGAGATGAGGACCCCCAGGACATTGCTGACCACGACCAGCGTGGTGTTGAGCGTGTACCGCAGGAACGGCATGGACTCGGTGAGGACACGCCGGAAGTTCTCCCAGTGCCAGAACTCCCTGGGCCACCATTCCGGCGTCGCGGTGAAGACCGGCACTCGGTCCGGCTTGAGGGCCGCGGTCAACATCCAGCCCACCGGCAGCAGGATGAAGGCGCTGAGGCCAAGCAGCAGCGCGTACATGACCAGCCGGAAGACGAGCGTGCGGGGTCGCCAGCGCCTGCCGACGCGGCCAGCCCTGGCCCTCGCCGGCGCGTCCGCCCTCACCGAGGGCGCCTCAACCGTCTTCATGCCTCATCGCTCCTTTTCCGGGTCGTACTCGTAGTAGACCCAGCGGCCAGAGGTCCTGAAGATCAGCAGGATGACGAGTGCCGCGGCGATGACGAGCACCCACGCCTCCGCCGAGGCGTAGCCCAGGCGCCCGTTCCGGAAGCCTTCGTACCAGACGTTCAGGAGATAGAAGCGGAGCGAGTCTCCCGCCGCTCCCTGAGCGCCGGACACGATGAATGCCGTGTCGAAGACCTGGAACGCATCGATGAGACTGGTCAGCAACACGAACAGGAGCGTCGGCGTGAGCATTGGGAGCGTCACATAGCGGAAGCGTCGCCAGGGGCCCGCCCCGTCCAGCGCGGCAGCCTCGTAGAGCTGCGCGCCGATGTTCTGCAGGCCGGACAGGTAGATGATCGCTCCTCCACCAACGCCCCATAGTCCGATGAGCACGACGGAGGGCACGGCCCACGTCGGGCTCCCCAGCCAGCGTGGCGGGTTGTCGATGCCCACCGCTCGGAGGATCGAGTTCACGGCTCCGACGTCGGGGTTGAGCAACGCCACCCAAAGGATGGCCACCGCCACGCCGCTGAGGACCGAGGGCACGAACAGGATCGTCCTGAACAGGTTCATTCCCCGCAGCTTCAGATTGAGCAGCAGGGAAAGCACCAGGCCGGCCACAATGTAGAGCGGTACGGAGAGGAGGATGTACTTCAGCGTCACCCGGATGGCAAGCCAGAAGTGCCGGTCGTCGAACAGCATCTCGCGGTAATTGCCGAGCCCCACCCAGGACGGCTTCGAAATGATGTCCCAGTCGCTGGCGCTGAGGGCGACTGACCACAGGATGGGCACGATCCAGAACATGAGCAGGCCGGCCAGCCACGGGAGGAGGAACAGGTAGGCCGTCCTCTCCTCGCGGCGCGCCAGCCGGCCGAGGCGCGATCGACGACCGCTGGTCTTGGCTGTGATCACGGGACCGCTATCCCTTGTCCTTGTCCCAGTCCTTCCAGGCCTTGTCCAGGTCCGATTGGACCTTCGGCGCCGCGTCGTTCAAGGCCTGCTGCGCCGGCTTGCCGCCGACGATCTGGTCGTAGGCTTCGAAGAGGGCCCCGACCGTGTCCCAGCGGTTGGGGATGAAGACCGCCGGACGGGCGTGGGGGACCACCTCCAGGGCCTCCTCCCGACCGGGGATCCCCTTGGCCCAGTTGGCCTCCTTGGCGACCGTCGTGCTGATCGGCATGTCGCCCGTGACCTGCACGCGCAGGCGCTGGCCCTGGGTCGTCTGGAAGGCGATGAAGAGCTCGGCCTCCTTTGAATGCTTGGTGCCCGCGAACACGCCGAGAACGTCGGTCCAGGTCTGCAGGAAGGGCTCGACGCCCTGGGCCGTCGGCGGGTGTGTGACGCCGTAGTCGATCTTGGCGTTCTCGATCTTCTTGAACGACTGGAGGTCGGTGACGACCATCGCCAGCTTGCCCTGAGCGAAGTAGTCGGCCCCCTGCTCCCAGGGATCCATGGTGTTGAGGCTCGGCGCGCAGCCCTGACGGATGCCCTGGGCCATGACGTCGTAGGTGTGCACCGCCGTTGGGCCATTGGCAATGCCGACCGCCGTGCGTCCGTCCTTGCTGAATTCGGTCTCCCACGGCACCACCGTCACCGGGTAGCCATAGGCCCCGCCCCAGACGCCCTTGGCCTTGTTGGTCAGCTTGCAGGCGGTGTCGACGAACTGGTCGATCGTCATCGGAGGCCACGGCGCCGGGGCCGGGATGCCGGCGGCCTTAAACATGGCCTTGTTGTAGAAGACCCCCACCGCGCCCAGGTACGAACCCAGACAGTACAGCTTCCCCTGGTACGAGCAGCCGAACTCTCCGTTCACGCGGGCCGGATCGCCGATGATGGACTTGTTGTACGCCGACAGGTCGATCTTCTGTTCCCGGACCATGTCGTCGAGGGGAAGGACCTTGCCTGCCCGCAGCCAGCGCAGATTGCCTACCGGTCCAAGGTCCGGCGGGTGGCCGGCCGCCAGTGCCGTGTCGATCTTGGTGTTGTAATTGTCCTCCGGATACGTGGTGACCTTGATGTGGATGTTCGGATACTTTGCTTCGAAGGCTTTGACCAGGGCCCGGCTGTAGTCGTCGTAGCCCTCCTTGGTTCCCCAGAAATTGAGCGTGACCTTTTCCTGAGATCCAGCCCCCGAGGATGTCTTGGACCCGCTACCTCCACAGGCCGTCCCGATGACCAGAATTACGGCCAGCAAGCTCGTCAGCCGCCACCTCATGGCCCACCTCGTTCCATCACGGACGCGCCACCGCCGACGCGACCTTGCCGACACGCCTCCGCCGATACAATTTGGGCGCCTCCAGCGGGCGCCCGGTTGGGTCGGTCCCTGACCGTCTCCGAGCGCCTACGCGCCCTCGAGTATGGTGTCGTTCCCAGATCAAGCAGCGCATAAGTGGTTGCTCGGCGACCCTGGCACCGCTGCCGCGGCCGAAGTGGAGACCCGACAGCTACGCCCAGACGGCTCCTTTCGCTTCGTTGTGCTTCCCGGTGACATAGGCTCGTCCTGCGAGCGCTGGAGCTGCTCGTTCGAGGTCTTGTGTCCCGCGGAGCGCTCTCCCTCCCGATCTGCCCGTCTGACCGGAAAGATGTTATGGGATCGTTCTCACACAATCAAGCGCGGGGATGCCCGCGTCGGCCCGGACTCGCAGCGTTGCGATCCAATCCGTCCCGCCGCAGGTCGGAGCGGGGAGCGCCGTGCGCCGTCGCTCCTCAAGCCTGTGTCCCGGCCTCCAGCAAGCGCTTTGCCGGGCCGAGGTCGAATGGAGCGCCGCACGGGACGATCAGATGCTGCGCGCCCGCCTCGAGGAACTCCTCGAGCCGGTCGGCGTCGCCGGGCTGATTGAGCAGCACCGTCCGCTGGATCGTCGCTGGGTCTCTGCCGACGCACACGCACCAGGTAGTGAGGATCTGGTTCTTGCGGGCGAAGTTCTCTGGGGGACCGAAGCCGTTCCACATGTCCGCGTGCCGTGCGGCCAGCCGGAGCGTGACCTTCTCTCCTTCGCCCCCGATCATGACGGGCAGCCGGCCCATCGGCGGCGGGTTGAGCCGCGCCAGGCGGGCCTGGACGCGGGCGAGGTTGCTGTCCAGAGCTCGCAGGCGGTCCCCGGCCGTCCCGAATTCGTAGCCGTATTCGCGGTAGTCCCGCTCGCACCAGCCCGCCCCGATCCCCAGGATGACTCGGCCGCCGCTCAAGTGGTCGACGGTTCGAGCCATGTCGGCCACAAGATCTGGATTGCGGTAGGAGCTGCCCGTCACCAGGACGCCGATGGTGGCGCGAGAGGTCTCACACGCCATTGCGGCCAACAGCGACCAGCCCTCGAAGTGGCTGCCATCGGGATCTCCTCCCCACAGTGGGAAGAAGTGATCCCAAATCCAGATCGAATCCACGGCAAGGTCGTCAGCCTCCCGCCAGGCGCGACGGAGATCGTCGATCGAGCAGTGCTGTGGCTCGAGCTGAACGCCCACTTGGAATCGGGCCACCGGTCTCCGCCTTTCTGCCCTGGGTCCCTTGCGCTATTGGCGCCCGGCCTCCGACCAGTCCAGCACCATGCCGAGCGATCGCTCGGGGTGCGTGAGCACCAGCTCGTACGCCGCCGTCGCCTCGCGAAACGGAATCCGGTGCGTGATCAGCGGCTCGATCGCGATCCGCCCCGCCGCCATGTCGTCGGCGAGCTCGTCGTTGAACTCGTCGTCCCACCCGCACGGGAACGTCACGGTCGGCCGCTTCAAGTGGGTGCGGTGGAAGTCGATCGAGATCGGATCGGGGTAATAGCCCTGCATCGCGATCCGCCCTTCGTTGCGGATCAGACCCAGACAGCGCTCGAACATGCGGCTGTTTCCGGTCGTGTCGATGACCACATCGGCGCCATCTGGCGCCTCCTCGAGGACGGCTGCCTCCAGGCTCTCCGAGCTCGCGTCCACGGCCCGGTCGGCCGAGTGTGCGGCTGCGAGTTGCACGCGGAGCGGGACGAGGTCGGTGGCGATCACCCGTGCCCCGGCCCGGCGCGCGGCCTGCGCGGACATCTGCCCAATCATTCCCAGGCCGATCACGACAACGAGCTCACTTGGCTGCACCTTGGTGAGCCGCACGCCGTGCCGCGACACGCCCGCCATGTGGTAGAGGGAGGCCGCGGCCAGATCGACCGTGGCGCGCACCTTGGTGATATTTGACCGAGAGGCGACCAGGTGACCTGCGTGGGACGCCTGACAGGGACCGGGATACTTGTGCTCTGGGGCCAGGAACCGAGTGCCCAGGGTGAACACGTGGTCGCCGACCTCCAGGTCGGTGACCTCGGAGCCAAGGGCTTCGACGACGCCAGCGGCCTGGTACCCGGGCGAGCATGGATAGTAGGTGGAGAAGTCGACGTCGAAATGGCCGTACCGCCCGGTCAGCGCCCACCGCTCCGTCCCCTGGCTGATCCCCGAGTAGACGGTCCGGATCGCCACATCGTCGGGACCTGGATCGGGAACCTCCATCTCCCGAACCTCCACCCGCTTGGGTTCCGGGAACACCACGGCGTGGGTCTTCATCGGCGATCCTTCCCTGTGGATTGTGATAACGATATCACACGTCCCAGCGCGCCATCCTCGGCGGTGGGGCGCGTGCGACGGCCGCCAGGTTCGAGGATGCCGGCCGCTGGCCCGGTCGCCTGGGACGCCGGCGGCCGGCTCAGGCTCAGGTCGAGGATGCCGCTCGGACCCTTCGTAGGGGGGCCACCGAACCGCGCTCGACGAGCTCCGTCAGGAACACCACGGCACTCGGTTGTCCCCGGCCGTCCTCGTGCAGGCGTC
>DASVXQ010000380.1:0-1560 GCA_036392615.1 Actinomycetes bacterium
ACTGCAATCGGCCCTGGCGGACCTCTTGCTTGCCAGCCGTCAACGCGAGGTCAGGCCCGTCTGGCGCGAGGAAGAACCATGCTCAGGGAGGGTCAGGTCAACAGAAGGTAGAAACTCTCAACCTGGCGGGCAGCTCGAATCTGGACGTGGGGGACGCCTCGGTACGATGAGGGCACAGTCCATCTCGCTCTCGGAGCTGAGCCGTCTGGGCCATAAGGGGATGTAGTTTCAGGGCACACAGAACTCGATGCGCACCCGGTGTGTGGGGTTCATCACCATGCCAGCAAGCCTAGTGCCCCCCCAAGGCGTGACGCCAGCCGGTTCGCGGGCTATGCTCCTAACTAACAGTTGTTAGGGGAAGGACGGTCCGGCTGGTGTCCACGCGCAGGGAGCAGATCGAGGACGTCGCCAGCGCGCTGTTCAGCCACCGGGGGTACCGCGCGACCAGCATGCGGGACATCGCCAGGGAGCTGGACATCCGGGGCGCCAGCCTGTACGCCCACATCCCCTCCAAGGAGGCGGTGCTCGCCTCCATCGTCGAGCGCGCCGCCGAGCGCTTCCACCAGGCGATCCAGCCGATCGCCGCCGGCCCCGGCCCGGCGGCCGAGCGGCTGCGGCGGATGATCGCCGCGCACGTCGAGGTGGTCACCTCCGGACGCGAGCGCGCGCAGGTCTTCCTGTTCGAGTGGGTCGCGCTCAGCCAGGAGCGCCGCGAGCAGGTGGCCCGCTCCCGGGACGCCTACGAGGACCACTTCACCCGGGTGATCGCCGAGGGCATCGCCGCGGGGGAGCTGGCGCCGGCCGACGCCCGCATGGCCGCCGTCTTCCTGCTCTCGGCGATGAACGCCCTCGCCCACTGGTACCGGCCCGACGGGCCGCTCAGCCCCGACGCCATCGCCAGGCAGTACGCAGATTTGTTCCTCTGCGGCCTCGACCGGGGACAACCCCAACGAGCCGCTAGCGCCACGGCAGGGGGAAGCCGATGAACAACGCCGCCCGGACCCAGGCCTTCTACCGGCACGTCGCCTCTGGCGGCAAGGTCGAGGCGGGCGAATGGATGCCCGACGACTACCGCCAGGCGGTCTGCCGCTTCGTCGAGATGCACGCCAACTCCGAGCTGATGGGCGTGCTCCCCGAACGGGAGTGGATCCTGCGCGCCCCGACGCTCAAGCGCAAGCTGGCGCTGACCGCCAAGGTGCAGGACGAGGTCGGCCACGCGCAGCTCCTCTACCGGGTCGCCGAGGACCTCGGCAAGCCGCGCGAGGCGATGCTGGCCGACCTGCTCGCCGGCCGGACCAAGTTCCACAACGTCTTCCACTACCCGACCCGGACCTGGGCGGACGTGGGCATCATCGCCTGGCTGGTCGACGCCGCCGCGATCGTCGCCCAGCAGGCGCTGCGAGAGTCCTCCTACGCGCCCTACGCCCGCACCATGAAGAAGATCTGCTGGGAGGAGTCGGTCCACATCCTGCACGGCCGGGACGTGGTGCTGACCCTGGTCAACGGCACCTCCAGGCAGCGCGCCATGGTCCAGGAGGCGCTCGACCGCTGGTGGGGCCC
>DASVXQ010000381.1:0-1560 GCA_036392615.1 Actinomycetes bacterium
GCCGCGGCCGAGACCGCCGCCCGCTGGCTGCGCAACCGGCTCGGCTCGCCGGCCGGCCCGGTCGCCACGGTGTCGCACAGCTCGCTGGTGGACGCGGTGCTGGAGCGGCTCGGCCCGCCGCCGACCAGGGGCCGGCCCGCCGTCGCCCTGGTCGGCGCCGACGCGATCGGGCCGAAGGCGCTGCTCAACGCGGCCGGCACCCGCCTGCTGGCTGCGCGGCTGCCGACCCTGGTGGTGTCGACCCGGCTCAAATTGGTGCCGGCCGGGGTGTTCGCACGGCTGGCGGCGCCGGGCTTCGAGGCGGTGCCGCTGGACCTGGTCGACGCGGTGGCGCTCGGCCCGGAGCTGCTCGCGCCGGGCGCGGCCGGGCGGCGGGCGGCGGCCTTAGAGCACCGGTCATGGATCCCATCTTGAGGGGATTGGGTGACTGGCGAGGGCGGCGCGCAAGCCTCGGGGCTGCAGGGATGGTCAGGCGCTGCATGCGGCGCCGATCCAGGACCGGCACTCTAGGTCAGGCGCCCGGGTCGACCCGCAGCAGCACGCCGTGATACGCGTCGGCGACCCAGATGGCGCCGGCACCGACCGCCACCGAGCCGGGCGCGTGCAGCCGCACCTCGGCGCGCACCCTGGCGCCGGTGGCATCGACCAGGTAGAGCGCCTTGGGGCCGATGGCGGCCACGGTCCCGCCGGCCGCGACCACGGTGACCGGGTTGGTGCCGAAGTCCTCGCCGAGCGGCAGGCTCGCCTCCACCCGCCCGGACGGCAGCTCCAGGCGCTGGAGCGAGCCGCCCTGGGCGAGCACCCACAGCGAGCCGCCGTCGCCCGCCAGGTCGCTGAGCGGGTCGGCGCCGGCCAGCCCGGCGATCCGGTGGACCACCCTGCCGGAGCGCGGGTCGATGCCTGACAGCGTGCTCGGCGGGCTGGAGGCCCACACCCGCCCGTCGGCCACCGCCAGCCGCACCCTGCCGGGCCCCGAGCCCGGCAGGGGCTCGGCACGCACCGAGGTCTGGTCGATCCGCAGGGTGCCGTGGTCGGTCGCCAGCCAGAGCGCGCCGTCGGCCACCACCAGGTCGGGCGGCGTCTCGAAATTGGAGCGCGGCAGCCGGTAGGTGTGCGCCACCCGGGCGCGCGCCGGATCGATCCGTTGCATGGCGGCGCCGCCGTCGCCGTCGCCGCTCAGCACCCAGGCCGAGCCGGCCGTCGCCCAGACTCCGACCGGCTCCCAGCCCTCGCCGAGGCTGATGCCGATCCTGCGGGAGACGGCGTTGCGGCGCGGGTCGACCCGCAGCACCTCGCGGTTGGAGGCGTCGAGCACCCAGACGCTGGTCGCGTCGGCGGCCACCAGCGGGGTGGCGTTGCCGGCGTCACGCCGGCCCGGCTGGCCGATCGGGATGGCGGCCACCACGCGGGGATCGAGGTCGCGCAGGCCGAGCTGGCCGAACGGCTGCGCGGCGGGCAACAGGTCCCGCCCGGCGACGGTGGCGCCGAGCGCCGCCAGCAGCACCAGCGCGGTCCTGGCCAGCACGCGCCGCCGGCCGCGGCGCCGCACCGCCGCCGGAT
>DASVXQ010000382.1:0-5950 GCA_036392615.1 Actinomycetes bacterium
AACTGGCGCAGGGCCCGCTCGTACACCCGCCGCGGGTCGCTTCGCAGCGCCAGGCACAGCATCATGTTGGCCAGGTCGACCGCCTGGCGCCACGGGCTGGGGCGGGCCTCCACGAAGGCGACGTCGATCAGCAGCAGCCGCTGGTCTCTGACCAGCAGGTTGGCCGGCTTGATGTCGCGGTGGGCCAGCCCGGCGTCCCACAACCGCCGGATGATCGAAAGGCCGTCGTCGATGATCTGCTCGTCGACCTGCGCCTCGCCGAGCTCGACGGCTCCTTGGAAGAACTGGGTGACCAGCAGGTACTCCCGCTCAGGGGTCAGCTCCACGAACCCGTAGGGAGTGGGGCTGGGCAGCCCGGCACGGGCCATCAACGACAGCGCGTAGTCCTCCTGCTGGACCAGCCGCCGGACGGTGTTGAACGGCTTCTCGTCCTCCAGGCGGCCGTAGAGCAGCTCGCGGCCGAGCTTGTACCAGCGGTCGGCATGCAGGTGGCTCTGGGCGTACAGCTTGCCGAACAGGTGTGTGGGCGGGTCGCCCTTGACGGTGATCCGCAGCGGCGTGGACCCGGCCGAGCCGGCCAGCCCGAACGGCCTGACCTCCTCGACGACCAGGCCGAGCTGGTCCTGGAGCGCGCGCCGGATGGCAGCTCCCCGTTCGCCGCTCACGTCCAGGTGGGCGCTGCGGCCCCGCCGGTAGACGATCGGGAAGACCTCGCTTGGGGTGAACCGACGGAAGGCCAGCAGCGGGATGCTGACGGCGATGCCCACCGTGAGGAGCACGTCGCTGGGGGCTTCGGTGCCCAGCGCGACCCGGGCGACGACCACCACCGCCACCAGCCCGGCTGCGACCCACTTGCCCCGGTTGCGCCAGCGGCCCTCCGGCACCAGCGTGTACAGCACGCCCACGGCGATCAGCGTCAGGTGGGTGACCTCCATCGACGGCATCGCCCAGCCGCCCCAGCTGGTCCGCAGGTCCACCCCGAACGGCCGCGGCCGCCGGGCGATGGCGTCCAGGATCTCAACGAGGATCATGACGACATTCCAGGCGACCAGCCACACGATCAGATGTCGCCAACGCCGGAACACCACCAACGCCAGCAACAGCCCGAACTGCAGCACGATCAGCGTCCACCAGGAGCCAACGTGCGCCAGGCCCTGCCAGAGTCCCTGGAGCCCGGGGGCGTGCAGCCCGCCAAGCCACCGCACGACGGCGTCGTCAACGACCGTGACCGCCACGGCGGGGCCGCGCAGCCCGCCGGCGAACACCACAAGCGTCAGCCCGATCAGCACCACCGCGGCCAGCAGCCAGCCGACGCCGCTGGTCTGCAGCCGATACGGCAAGGGCGGTGCCGCCCCGGTTGGCCGCCGCCGACGCGGCGACCGGACCGCCTCCCGCAGAGAGGAATGGACCAGCGGAGAACTTGTTGGCGTCGCCTGCTCTGCGGGCACGTCCATGACCCCTCCCAACCCGCCGACAGCTCAGCCAGCAGCAAGCACCTTCCTTACTGGTGGCTGGCTTGTCAAGGCATCGAACCCGCTGGGACTGGCCGCCCTGCAGCCTCAAGATCGCAAGGCGCTGACCGGGAAGCGCGGCCGCGGATCGGTCAGGGCGGTATGGAGTGTCCGGCAAGGGCGACGATCGTGCCGGCCAGTGCGGCCAGGAGCAGGGTGGCCACGACGCCGCGACGGAGCGCAAGCAGCAGGATGGCGGCGCCGCCGAGGACGGCGTACTGCCATGGCTGTTCGAGCGCGCGGGCCAGGGGGAGCGCGGAGCCGAAGATGGCGCCGATGGCGGCCGGCCCGGCGCCGTCGAGGAACCGGCGGGCCCACTGGTTGCCGCGGAGCCGGTCGAACTCGGCGCCGCCGAGCAGCACGAAGGCGAACGAGGGTGCGAACGCGATCGCCGCGGCGAACAGGCCGCCACCGACGCCCGCGGCGGCGTAGCCGACCACGGCGACGGTTTGCACCACCGGACCGGGGGTGATCTGGCCGAGCGCGACCGCGTTGAGGAACTGGCCGGCGCTCATCCAGTGGTAGTGCCCGACCGCGTCGCCCTGCATCAGCGGGATGATCACGAACCCACCGCCGTACGACAGTGCGCCGACCTTGAACGCGACCCAGCCAAGCGACAGCAGCACACCTCCGCCGAGCATCCCAGCAAGGCTGGCGAGAAGTGGCACGGGCACGACCGCGCGGGCTCCGGCGCCGACGGTGAGGTGATGGACGCCGAGCTCGACGGCGCCGCAGGCCAGCAGGACGAGCACCAGCCAGGGGCCGAGGATGGCGGCCGCCGCCGCGCCGGCCGCAAGGTAAACGACCCAGCGGACCTGGACGGTGCGCTGCCGCCGCGTGCGTGCCCAGCTGGCGGGGACCAGGCTCCAGCCGGCCTGGACGGCGACCGCGGCGATCGCCGCTCCGGCGCCTGCACCGGCGCCCGCCACCCATGACGGCGGCGAGGCCGTGAGGAAGAGCGCGGCCAGCGCCAGGATCGCCAGCAGGCCGGGCATGATGAAGGCGAGCCCGCCGACCAGCGCACCGGCGCGGCCGCGGACTCGCCAGGCGCAATAGATCGCGAGCTGGGTGGAGGCGGGACCGGGCAGCAGGTTGCAGGCCGCGACGGCGTCCTCGAACTCCCGCGCGTCCAGCCAGCGCCGGCGGTCGACGCACAGCGCGCGCAGCAGGGCGATGTGGGTCGGTGGCCCGCCGAAACCGGTGCACCCGATCCGCCCCCATGCTCGCAGCACGTCGACCAGGCCTGGCCGGCCGGGGGTCGCAGGCCGCACGGCGGCTCAGCGAGCCGCCGGCTGGAACAGCTCGATGGGGTTGCCGGCAGGGTCCTCGAGGAGGATCTGCGAGCCGCCGGGGCCGATGACGATGTCGTTGCGGAAGGTCAGTCCGGCGGCGCGGAGCCGCTGGACCTCGACCTCCAGATCGTCGACCACCAGCTCGATGCGGTTCCAGCCTCCCGGGCTGGGCCGGCGGCCGTCGGGCATCGGCCGTCCGGCCGAGCTGGTCGGCCCGCTCAGCAGCAGTCGAAGGTTGCCGCGGGTGACGTCGGCGAAGGCCGGCGCCGCGCTCGAACGCAGCGTGAAGCCGAAGTAGGTGGTGTAGAAGTCGACGGCGGTCTGGACGTCGTCGACCATGTAGCGGACGTTCGCCAAGGCGTCAGTGTTGGGCATGTTCGCTCACCTCCTGGCGTGGCGGTACGGACCGGATGTGATGGAGCAGGAAGCGCACGCGCGTTGCCAGCTCCGCCGCGGTTTGCTGGAAGGCGGGGTAGGTCTCCGCATCGCCGACGCCGTCGCGTGCCGGGTCGGTGATGCTCCAATGGATACGCTCGGGCTCGTCGGGGAGCCGGGGAATGCGTTCGCGCGCGCGGTCGCACAGGCTGACCAAGTAGTCCAGGTGCTGCCCGGTGAACTCGCTGAGGTGCCTGGGGCGCCGACCACCCAGGTCGATGCCGTGCTCGCGCATGGCCCGCACCGCGTTGGGGTGCAGCGGCTTGGGGTGAATGCCGGCGCTGAACGCATCGACGGTGACCGGCGCCAGCTGCCTGGTCAGCGCCTCGGCCATCGGCGAGCGGGCGCTGTTCCCGGTGCACACGAACAGCACCCGGGTGTGCGGCGAAGGCGGCGGGGGAGCCTGCTCGGCGTCCGCCGGTTGGACGAGCCGCAGGCCGGGGTGCAGCGCCGCGCCCGTCGCGATCAGCAGCTCGCCGCAGCGAGCCAGATCGAGGCTGTAGTAGGCGTCACGCCGGTCGGCCGCACTGCGGCCCCTCCGCACGAGCTGTCCTTCGAGGAGCCGGCCGAGATGGTAGGAGACCAGGCTCTGGGGCTGGCCGAGGAGACCGGTCAGCTCGCGGACCTGGCGGTCGCTGTGTGCCAGCTCGCGCAGCAGCCGCCAGCGCAGCGGGTGTCCCGCCAGCCGCAGGAAGCTCGGCGGCGCAGGGTGCCGGAGAGCGGGGGGAGCTGATCCGTCCATGGGCGGGACCATATAACAAACTGTGTTGATGGATCAAGCCAGTTTGTTGGGTATTCCGACAATCACTCCCGGGACGTCCACGAGCCCGACGACCCGCTGCAACTGCTGGACTACCGGCGGAGCCGTTTGCGTCCTGGATTTTCCGGGCAGCGCTGTAATCCGCGGGCCGTGTTCTGGACCACGGCCGGGAGGTGATGACGGTGGAGCGATCGGAGCGGCGTGGCGCGGACAGCCCCCAGCCTGAGAATCCCTGATCGTCGGCTCCTCCGCATCGCGTGGCCTGGCGGGTAGTCGAGGCGTGACCGCCTGATCCGCTGCACGCCATGACGCACGGGAGAAGCAATGGCATGAGTACGGCCTCGGATGTGGTGCCAGAGTCGTGTGACGGCCTGGTCGGCATCCGACCGCCCACCAGGCCGCTGGCGAGGTGGATGCTCCAGCATCGTGTCGAGGAGGTCGAGGGACCCGAGGCGAGGGAGACATCCACCGGTCAGCACCAGTGGTGGCAGGTGATGTGCCTGACCGGCGTGGACTACTTCTCGACCTTGAGCTACCTTCCGGGGATCGCGGCCCTGGCCGCCGGCGCCCTGTCGCCGCTGGCGACCCTGCTGATCGTGCTGCTCACGCTGTTCGGGATGTTGCCGGTCTACCGGCAGGTGGCAGCGGACAGCCCCCACGGGCAGGGCTCGGTGGCCATGCTGGAGCGCCTGCTGTCCTTTTGGGGCGGCAAGCTGTTCGTCCTGTGCCTGCTGGGCTTCGTGGCAACCTCCTGGATCATCACCATCACGCTGTCCTCGGCGGACGCGACCGCGCACATCGTCGAGAACCCCTTCATCCCCCACCTCCTGCGGGACCAGCGGGTCGTCATCACGCTGGTGCTGCTTGCGGTGCTCGGGGCCGTGTTCCTGGCGGGGTTCCGAGAGGCCGTCAGGATCGCGATCCCGCTGGTCGTGAGCTATCTGCTGCTCAACGCAGTCGTGGTGGTGGCCGGATTCGTCCAGATCGCCGTTCATCCGGGGCAGCTGACCGGATGGAAGGAGGCATTGACCTCCGCCCATGGCGGGCTGGGAGGGATGCTGGGCACGGCCGTGTTGGCCTTCCCGTTGCTGGTGCTGGGGCTCTCGGGGTTCGAGACCGGCGTGAGCATGATGCCGCTGGTCAAGGCCGATGGCGTCACTGACCAGGAGCGCCTGGCGGGGCGCATCCGCAACACCCGCCGGCTGCTGACGGTGGCGGCCGCGATCATGAGCGTGTACCTGCTCACGACCACGTTGGTGACGACCCTGCTCATCCCGCCGGCCGAATTCGGCAGGGGTGGGCAGGCCAGCGGACGGGCGCTGGCGTATCTGGCCCACCGGTACCTTGGTGACGGGTTCGGTACCATCTACGACCTCAGCTCCATCCTGATTCTGTGGTTTGCCGGGGCGTCGGCGATGGCCGGGCTGATCAACATCGTGCCCCGCTACCTGCCCGGGTACGGGATGGCGCCGGAGTGGGGTCGTGCGGTGCGTCCGGTGGTGCTGGTCTACACCGCGCTCGCCGTGGCCACCACGATCATTTTCAAGGCGGACGTCGAGGCGCAGGCGGGCGCCTACGCCACCGGCATCCTCGCGATGATGGTCTCGGCGGCGTTCGCGGTGACCGTGGCAGCACGCCGTCGCCGCCGGCCCGTGGCCACGCTCGGGTTCGGCGTGGTCACCCTGGTGCTCATCTACGCGCTCGTTGACAACGTCCTGGAGAAGCCCGACGGTATCGCCATCTCCTTCGGCTTCATCCTGGGCATCACCGTGGTGTCGCTGGTCTCGCGGGTGTGGCGCAGTACCGAGCTGCGGGCCGACCGGATCCAGTTCGACGAGCAGGCCCGCACCTTCATCGCCGAGGCCATCAGGAGTGGCGGCCTGCACATCATCGCCAACAAGCGCCAGGCCGGCGATGCCCGCGAGTACGCCCTCAAGGAGCGGGAACAGCGC
>DASVXQ010000383.1:0-2289 GCA_036392615.1 Actinomycetes bacterium
CGAGAAGCGCTACTTCGAAGAGCGGGTGCGGCCCCTGCTTGGCCCCGACGCCGAATGGTTCGGCGAGGCCAATACGGAGGAGAAGAAGGGCCTGCTGGCGCGGGCGCGCTGCCTGGTGTTCCCGATCCAGTGGGACGAGCCGTTCGGGATCGTGATGGTCGAGGCGATGGCCTGCGGCACCCCGGTGGTGGCGATGCGCCGCGGGTCGGTGGCCGAGGTGGTGGAGGACGGCGTCACCGGCTTCGTCTGCGACGACGTCCAGGAGCTTCCATGGGCGATCGTCAAGGTCGACGAGCTGGAGCCCAAGCTCTGCCGCCAGCGCGTGGCCGAGCACTTCGACGTCGCCAACATGGTCGACGGCTACGAGGCGATCTACCGCGGGGTCTCCCGCACGCCGAGCCACGACCGCTGGCGCATCCACCCCGCCGCGGCGCCGGCGGGCCTGGTGAGCTGAGTCCCTCCTGGCGCCAGGCGTCTGGAGCGCGGCGCGCGGCCGGTCCCGTCCCCCTGGGCCGACCGCGCGCCGCCACAACGGCCGTGACCTGCGGCTGCGTGCTCGGCACCGCCGCTCCGGCTCGAGTTGTCATCGGCTCCGGCCTTCGGTAGGGTTGCTCACCGCAATCCCCCAATCCCCCAGTCCTGCATATCGTCCGGAACCCCCCCAGTAGTGCCCACTGTCCTCCTCCGGAGCACAATCCCCCAACCGGAAAGGAGGCCGGAGTTGCACGTCGTGCGACGGCCCCCCCACCGCCGCCCTGGGCGCTATGGCGCCCGTAGTGTCATCGTCCTGCTCCTCGTGGCCGGTCTCGCGCTTGCGGGCGCGGGCGTCAGGAACGCGAGCGCCGAGACACCAGCCCAGAAGATCACCCGCCTGCGCAACCAGGCCGCCGAGGCGCGGGCATCCATCGACCGGATGAATGACCAGGTCGAGACGGTGGTCGAGCAGTACAACGCCAACCACGAGGCGCTCCAGGCGACGCTCGACCGCCAGCGCGAGACCACCCAGCGGATCGACCAGGCGCGCAAGCGCCTCGCCGCCGCCACCGAGGTGATGGGCGACCGCGTCCGCGCCATCTACATGGGCGGTCCGGTCACCGGCCTGGAGCAGCTGCTCGAGGTGCGCAGCGTCACCGACGCGGTCACGGTCGGCCAGTACCAGCAGACCGCCAGCGCGTCCGACGCGCAGACCATCGCCGCGGTGCAGCACAACCGCCAGGCGCTGGAGTCGATCAGCGCCGAGCTGAACGCGCAGCGGCGCCAGCAGGAGCAGCTCCAGGCGCAGCTGGACGCCCAGCGGCGCGACATCCAGCGCCAGCTGGCCGACCAGCAGGCGTTCATGAGCAAGCTCAGCGCCGACGTCAGGCGCGCCATCGCCGAGGAGCAGCAGCGCCAGGAGGAGCTGCGCCGCCAGGAGCTGGCCCGCAAGCTGGCCGCCGAGAAGGCGGCGGCCGAGAGGGCGGCCCGCGAGGAGGCCGCGCGGCAGCGCGCCGCCAGAGCCGCGGCGGCGGCCGTGGCGGTGTCCGCGACCAGCAGCGGCTCCGACTCGAGCGGCGGCGGCTTCGACTCCGGCGGCGGCTCCAGCGGCGGCTCGGACTCAGGGAGCGGCTCGGTGTCGAGCTCCAGCCTGGTGTCCCGGTCGAGCTCCGGCGGCGCCTCCGGCTCGGGGTCGTCGGGCTCCGGCAACCGCTCGTCGGGCTCGTTGTCGCCGGTGTCGTCTGGCGCGGGCGCGCCGAGCTCGGCGGCCAGGCAGGCGGTCGCCTACGCCAAGGCGCAGCTCGGCAAGCCCTACATCTGGGGCGCCGAGGGGCCGAGCGGCTTCGACTGCTCGGGCCTGACGATGACGGCCTGGAAGAGCGCCGGCGTGTCCATCCCGCGCGTCTCCAGGGCGCAGTACGGCATCGGCAGGCACATCAACTCGATGAGCGCGCTGGAGCCCGGCGACCTGGTGTTCTTCGGCCACCCGATCCACCACGTCGGCATGTACGTCGGCAACGGCACGATGATCGAGGCGCCCTACACCGGCGCGAGCGTGCGGTACCACTCGATCAACCGCTCCGACTACGCGGGCGCGACCCGGCCGACCGGCTGAGCGGGTAGCTCCAGGCCGACGGCGGTCGCCAGGGCGGCCAGGTCGGCCTGGACGCCCGCGATCAGGGTGACGGCGGCGGCCGCCTGGGCGCAGAGCATTCCCAGCCCGTCCACGGCGGCGGCCGCCCCCGCCCGCCGGGCCGCCAGCACCAGGCCCTGGGCGCTCGGCCCGTAGTTCAGCTCCAGCACGCGGGCGCCGCG
>DASVXQ010000384.1:0-6951 GCA_036392615.1 Actinomycetes bacterium
TGGCGCGCGGCGGTGAGCGCGCCGCCGGCGTGCACGTGGGCGGCGAGACGCTCACGGCCGACGCGGTGATCGTCGCCGGCGGCGCCTGGTCGGCCGCGCTCGCCGACGACCTCGGCGTGTCCCTGCCGGTGGCGCCGCAGCGCGGCCAGATCGCCCACCTCGAGCTGTCCGGCATGGCCACCGGCGGGTGGCCGATCGTGCTCGGCTTCCACTCGCACTACCTGCTGACCTTCCCGCCCAACCGGGTGGTGGCCGGCGCCACCCGCGAGCACGGCGCCGGCTACGACCACCGCGTCACCGCGGCGGGCATGCACGAGGTGCTCGGCGAGGCGCTGCGGCTGGCTCCCGGGCTGGCGGCGGCCACCGTGCTGGAGATGCGCATCGGCTTCCGGCCGGCGAGCCCGGACGGCAAGCCGGTGCTCGGCCCCGCGCCACGGATCCGCAACCTCTACTTCGCCACCGGCCACGGCCCCTATGGGCTCCAGGTTGGTCCCTGGTCGGGCGCGGCGGTCGCCGACCTGGCGCTCGGCCGGCGGGCCGGGCTGGACCTCGGCCCGTTCACGGTCGCCCGCTTCGCCGGCGGGCGCCGGTTCACCAGTTCACCAGAGAGGCGCGCAGGATCCCCGCCAGGTCCTCCTCGGTGACCTCGAGCGGCGCCACCGCCAGCAGGCGCTGCTGCTGCATCGCGCCGGCGACCAGCTCGGGCACGTCCTCCTCACCGTAGCCGAAGGCGGCCACGCCGCTGGGCACGCCGATGTCGCGCATCAGCTGCACCAGCACCTGGGGCAGCAGCTCCGGCAGGCCGCGGCTGTCGATCGCGTCGGGGTCCACCCCGCCGAGCAGCGCGGCGGCGCGCTGGTGGCGCTCGGGCGCGGCGGGATAGGTGAAGCGCAGCGCGGCCGGGGCGGTGACCGCCACCGACTGGCCGTGCGGCACCAGCGGCTCCGGCACCTGGTAGCCCTCGGGCCGGTACTCGCGCACCTTGCCGGCGATCGGGTAGCCGCAGGCGTGCGGGATGTGCACGCCGGCGTTGCCGAAGCCCATGCCGGCGAAGGTCGCCGCCTGGAGCATGTCGGTGCGGGCGTCCAGGTCGTCGCCGTTGTGCACCGCGCGCCGGAAGGAGCGCGCCAGCAGCGACAGGGCCCGCTCCGCCCAGAGGTCGGAGATCGGGTTGGCGCCGCAGTAGGGCACCCGCTCGTGGGCCTGCTTGCGGGGGAAGCCCGCGTACCAGCGCGCCGTGTAGGACTCCAGCGCATGGCAGACGATGTCCATTCCGGCCGACGCGGTCACCTCGGGCGAGAGGGTCAGGGTGTTGCGCGGGTCCACCACCGCGAGCACCGGCCGCAGCCGCGGGTGGCTGATGCCCGACTTCAGCCGCAGCCCGAGGATGTCCAGGATGCAGACCGCCGTGCTCTCCGCGCCGGTGCCGGCGGTGGTCGGCACGGCGACCAGCGGCTTGAGCGGCCGGGTCGGCGAGCGGCCCTCGCCGACCGGCCGGTTGACGTACTCCATCACGTCGTGGCCGTCGGCGATCAGCAGGTTGATCGCCTTGGCCGTGTCGATCGACGAGCCGCCGCCGATCGCCAGGTAGCCGTCCCACTCGGTGCCGCGGGCGAACTCGGCCGCCTCCCGCAGGCTCTCGTCGGTCGGCTCGACGTGGACCCGGTCGTAGACCTCCGCCTTCACCCCGGCGTCGGCGAGCTGGCCCTGCACCCGTTCCGGCAGGCCGGTGGCGGCCACGCCGGGGTCGGTGACGATCAGCACCTGCTCGATCCCGAGCTGCCGGAGGTCGAAGCCGAGCTCGTCGGTCGCCCCGACACCGAACTTGACGGGCGGCGCTCCCCAGGTGAAGACGGATTCGCTCATCGCCGAGCCCCCCCGGATCAGGTCTCCACTGCCGGCCTGGTGCCGGCCTGCTGGTACGACTCCTCATGCTCGAGGTTATCAGCGCTGAAGCGGCGCGCCAGCATGGCCGCGGCGAAGGTGCTGATCACGCCGGTGAGCAGCAGGTACACCGAGATGGCGTAGCCGGTGCCGAAGGTGTGCAGCAGCCAGGCCGCCAACAGCGGCGCCGGCCCGCCGGCGATGATCGACGCCGCCTGGTAGCCCAGCGAGGCGCCGCTGTAGCGCAGGCGCGTGGGGAAGGTCTCGGCGATGAAGGCGGCCTGCGGCCCGTACATCATGTCGTGGATGACCACCGACACGATGATCGCCAGCACCACCAGGGCGGCGGTCTTGGTGTTCAGCAGCCCGATGTACGGGAAGGCGAAGATCACCACCGCCACGGTGCCGATGGTGTACATCGTCCGCCGGCCGATCAGGTCGGACAGGTAGCCGAAGAACGGCGTGGTGAACAGCGAGATGATCGCCGCCGCCAGCACCGCGTTGAGCAGGAAGTTGCGGTGCAGGTCCAGCTCGCTGGTGCCGTAGGTCAGCACGTAGGTGGTGAAGATGTAGAACGGCGCCTGCTCGGCCAGCCGCACCAGCGCGGACAGCACGATCTCGGGCCAGTGCTTGCGCACGGCCTCGGGCACCGGGGCCTTGGCGACCTCCTTGCGCTCCATGATCCTGGCGAACAGCGGGGTCTCCAGCACCCGCAGCCGGATGAACAGCCCGACCAGGATCAGCACGGCGCTGGCGAGGAACGGCCACCGCCAGCCGCTGGTGGTGAAGTTGTCGCCGCTCGCGCCGGAGGCCAGCCGCACCGCCAGGATCGACAGCGCCAGGCCGATCGGCACGCCGGCCTGTGGCCAGCTGGCGATGAAGCCTCTGCGGTTGCCGCGGTGCCACTCCATCGACATCAGCACCGAGCCGCCCCACTCGCCGCCCACGCCGATGCCCTGGCAGATGCGCAGGACGATCAGCAGGACCGGTGCCCAGACGCCGATCGAGCTGTAGGTGGGCATGACGCCGATCAGGAAGGTCGCGATGCCCATCAGCAGCAGCGTGACGATCAGCGTCGACTTGCGTCCGATCCGGTCGCCGTAGTGACCGAAGATCCATGCGCCCAGCGGTCGGGCGGCGAAGCCGACGAAGAAGGTGGCAAAGCTCTCGAGCGTGCCGGCGTAGGCGCTCGAGTGAGGGAAGAAGAGCTTGGGGAACGCCAGCGCGGCGATCGTTCCGTAGAGGAAGAAGTCGTACCACTCGATCGACGTTCCCACGGTGCTCGCGATGACGGCGCGCCGGACCTGCCTGCGTTGCTCGGTGGCATCGACCTGTAAGCCGGCCGTCTCGTCGGCCATACCGCTACCTCCCAGATTTGCTCGAAACGAATCAACCGCTACTACCCACTGAGAGCCTGCTCAAACGGGCGATATCGCACGTTCGGCCTCGGGCGCGCCGGCTGCTTGACTGCCCTGGTCGGCCGGGGGAAGGTGGCAGCCAGCGAAGACGACTCCGAGCGAGGTCGCATGGCCGACATCCAAAGCGCCGTCATGGAGGCGCTCCGCTCCGTCCACGACCCCTGCTGCAAGGACAAGGGCATCTCGGTGGTCGACATGGGCCTGGTCCGCTCGGTGGCCGTGGACGACGGGCGCGCCCGGGTCGAGCTGCTGCTCACCACCGGCTGGTGCCCGTTCGCGGCCAACCTGGTCGGGATGATCTCCGATCGCGTCAACCAGTTGCCCGGGGTGGCCGGCTCCAGCGTCGAGATTGTCTGGGACGAGCCGTGGACCACCGAGCGCCTCAGCGACGACGCCCGCCGCAAGCTCCGTTTCCTGCCACATCCCAACGCCGTGCAGCGCCAGCCAGGGGAGGACATCCATGATCGGTGACGCGTTCGTCTTCGACGGTGTGGCCCACGTCTTCAACTTCGAGAAGAAGAACGCCTTCGGCACGGCCGGGGAGCTGTTCAACAACCACCTCTACGCCTTCCACGCCGCGCTGACCCCGGAGGGCCAGCCGGTGCTGCCGGCCGAGGAGTTCCTGCGCCAGTGGACCGTCGACGAGATCGACCAGATGGTCTACGACGGCTCCGACACCGACATGCTGGTGGCCATGCCGCTGCCGCTGACCGACCTGTTCAAGGACGGCCTGTCGCCCTGGGAGGAGTGCGCCGAGCTGGCCAGGCGGCGACCGGACCGGACGGTGTTCTGGGGCTCGGTCAACCCGCTCGAGGGACGCAGGGCGCTCGACCTGATGGAACGGCAGGTCGGTGAGTTCGGCGCCAGGGCGTTCAAGTTCTACAACGTGCGCTACGACTTCGGCTCGCCGGTGCCGTGGCGCATGGACGACCCCAAGGTCGCCTTCCCGATCTTCGAGAAGGCGCAGGAGCTGGGCGTCAACCTGATCGGCGTCCACAAGGGCGTGCCGCTGGGCCCGCAGCCGATCGAGGCGACCCAGACCTGGGACATGGACGGCGCCGCCGCGAACTTCCCCGACATCAACTTCGTGATCTTCCACGTCGGGCTGCCGTTCATCGACGAGGTCTGCTGGCAGCTGATCCGCTACCCGAACCTGTACGCGTCGATCGCGGCGACCATCAACTTCGTGGTCCGCGCCCCGAGGCAGTTCGCCGAGGTGCTCGGCAAGCTGCTGTTCTGGTGCGGCGAGGACAAGATCATCTACGGTAGTGAGGCGCCCATCTGGCAGCCGCAGTGGGCGCTCGAGGCATTCTGGAACTTCCAGCTCCCCCAGGACCTGGTCGAGGGCTACGGCTACCCGCAGCTCACCGAGCAGGCCAAGCGGAAGATCCTCGGCGAGAACCTCCTGCGGCTGCACGGCATGGACGTCGAGGAGACCCGCGCGCGCCTGGGCCGCTGACCACGGGGGTTTCGAGACCCCATCGTGGCGAACACACAACCTGTCCGGGATGCCAGGGACGGATGATGGTCGTCCGGCCCGGTGCAGACCGGGCGGATTCGACCGCGACAGGTCGGGAGGTTGGTGATGAGCGGCTGGTCCGACGACTGGAACCGGCAACCACCGGCTGGGGCCGGGGGGCGGGTCGACGCGTACGACGACGTCGACCCAGGCGGGCGGCCGCTCCCGCCGGGGATGTCCGTGCGGCCCACGCGCCCGCTGCGCCGCAGGCGCCACTGGGGCCGGATCATCGGCATCGTGCTGCTGGTCCTGGTGCTGCTGCTGGTCGGCTTCGGCCTGCTGCTCGACTCGCGGCTCAACCGGGTCGACGCGCTGCCCGACTACGCCGGCCGTCCGGCGGCCACGCCGGGCACCGACTGGCTGGTGGTCGGCTCGGACAGCCGCGCCGGGCTGACGCCTGAGCAGCGCAAGGAGCTGGCCACCGGCGACGCCGCGGGCCAGCGCACCGACACCATGATGCTGCTGCACATCCCGCGCGGCGGCGGCTCGCCCACGCTGGTCAGCCTGCCACGCGACTCGTTCGTGCCGATCCCGGGCCACGACTCCAACAAGCTCAACGCCGCCTACGCCTTCGGCGGCCCGACCCTGCTGGTGCGCACCGTCGAGCAGGTCACCGGCATCCGCATCGACCACTACATGGAGATCGGCTTCGCGAGCTTCGCCTCCGCGGTGGACGCGGTCGGCGGCGTGCGGCTGTGCATCGACCGCCCGATGCGCGACCCCAAGGCCGGGCTGAACATCAAGGCCGGCTGCCAGGTGCTCAACTCGCGTGAGGCGCTCGGCTTCGTCCGCACCCGCGCCTCGCCCCGCGGCGACCTCGACCGGGTGCAGCGGCAGCGGCAGTTCCTCGGCGCCCTGACCGACAAGGCGGTGAGCCCCGGTGTGCTGCTCAACCCGTTCAAGAGCATCCCGCTGGCGCTGCACGGCACCGACTCGCTGACCGTCGCGCGGGGCGACCACGCCTGGCACCTGTTCCGGTTCCTGCTGGCGATGCGCTCGGTGAGCGGCGGCGACGGCACGGCCACCACCGTGCCGGTCGGCGGCACCGGCTTCGAGCCGGGCGCCGGCTCGGTGGTCCGCTGGGACCGCCAGAAGTCCCTGGCGCTGTTCAACGCCCTGAGGCAGGACCGCCCGATCCCGGCGCAGGGCTGAGGACAGGCGGCCGGCCGCGGGCTGGCGCGCTCCGGCGAGCGGCCTCAGCCGGCGGTGCGGGCGCGCTTGGCGGCGCGCCCGCGGGCGGCGGGGTCGAGCACCCGCTTGCGCAGCCTGGTCGCCGCCGGGGTGATCTCCACCAGCTCGTCGCCGGCGATCTGCTCGATCGCCTGCTCCAGCGAGAGCTGCCTGGGCGGCACCAGCCGGATGGCCTCGTCGGCGGCGTGGGTGCGGATGTTGGTCTTCTGCTTCTCGCGCGTGGGGTTGACGTCGATGTCGTCGGTGCGCGCGTTGGCCCCGATGATCATGCCCTGGTAGACCTCCACCCCGGGGCCGACGAACAGCTCGCCGCGCTCCTGGAGCTGCGCCAGCGCGTAGCCGGTGGTCACCCCGACGCGGTCGGCCACCAGCGCGCCGACCAGGCGGTGGCTGATCGGTCCGGCCCACTCGTCGTAGCCGTCGAACAGGTGGTGCAGGATGGCGGTGCCGCGCGTCTCGGTCAGCAGGGTCGAGCGGAAGCCGATCAGCCCGCGCGCCGGCACCCGGAACTCGAGCCGCACCCAGCCGGTGCCGTGGTTGACCATGTTGGTCAGCCGGCCCTTGCGGACCGCCAGGCCCTGGGTGACCACCCCGACGAACTCCTCCGGCACGTCCAGCACGACCGCCTCGTAGGGCTCCTGCAGCCTGCCGCCGACCGTGCGGGTGATCACCTCGGGCTTGGAGACCTCCAGCTCGTAGCCCTCGCGGCGCATCTGCTCGATCAGCACCGCGAGCTGGAGCTCCCCGCGGCCCTGGACCTCGAAGGTGTCCGGTGAGGCGGTCGGCAGCACCCGCACTGAGACGTTGCCGAGCGCCTCGCGGTCGAGCCGCTCCTTGAGGTGCCGGCTGGTCAGGAAGCTGCCGTCCCTGCCGGCGAAGGGTGAGGTGTTGACCCCGAAGCGCATCGACAGGCTGGGCTCGTCGATCGAGATGACCGGC
>DASVXQ010000385.1:0-12250 GCA_036392615.1 Actinomycetes bacterium
GGCCGCGACCGCGGCCGCGGCAACGACCGCGCCCCCCAGGGCGCCCGCGAGGCGGCCCAGGAGCCCCAGGCCAGCCCAACGCCCTCCGGGACCGAGGAGGGATAGGAAACCGATGCTCATTCCCAAGCGTGTGAAGCACCGCAAGCAGCACCGGCCGCACCGTCGCGGTATGGCCAAGGGCGGCACGTCGGTGGCCTTCGGCGAGTACGGCCTCCAGTCGCTGGAGCCGGCGTGGATCACCAACCGGCAGATCGAGGCGGCTCGTATCGCCATGACCCGGTACATCCGCCGTGGCGGGAAGGTGTGGATCAACCTCTACCCCGACCGCCCCATCACCAAGAAGCCCGCCGAGACCCGCATGGGCTCCGGCAAGGGCTCGCCGGAGTGGTGGGTCGCGGTGGTCAAGCCCGGCCGGGTGATGTTCGAGCTCTCGGGGGTTCCAGAGGCGACCGCGCAGGAGGCCATGCGGCTGGCGGCCAACAAGCTGCCGGTCAAGTGCAAGTTCGTGAAGCGCGCGGACTCGGAGACGTGATGCGATGAAGGCAAGGGAACTGATCGACCTGGACGGCGACGAGCTGGTGGCGAAGCTGGCCGAGGCCAAGGATGAGCTGTTCAAGCTGCGCTTCCAGAACGTCACCGGTCAGCTCGACAACGCGCACCGGCTGGGTGAGGTGCGCAAGGACATTGCCCGCATCCTCACGGCCATCCGGCAGCGTGAGCTCGCCGGCGAGGCCATGCCGACCGCGGTGGCGACGGTGCGACCCGCGGCCAAGCGCAGGCTTGGCCGCCGTAGGTAGGACAGAGGGGACTGGCAATGGCGGACCAGGAAACGGCGACCGCTCCCGCGCAGGCGCGCGGCAAGCGCAAGACGCGCTTGGGTGTGGTCGTCTCCGACAAGATGGAGAAGACGGTGGTGGTCGAGGTCGAGGACCTCCGCCAGCACCGCCTGTATGGCAAGACGATCAGGCGGACGACCAAGCTGAAGGCCCACGACGAGCAGAACGACTGCCACGTGGGTGACCTCGTCCGCGTCACCGAGACCCGTCCCCTGTCGGCGGCGAAGCGCTGGCGGGTGGCCGAGATCGTGCAGAGGGCCGAGTAGATGATCCAGCAGGAGTCGCGACTCAAGGTCGCCGACAACACGGGTGCCAAGGAGATCCTGTGCATCCGGGTGCTCGGCGGCTCCGGGCGGCGCTACGCCTCCATCGGCGACATCATCGTCGCGACGGTGAAGGACGCCATCCCGGGCGGCGCGGTCAAGGAAGGCGACGTGGTCAAGGCGGTCGTCGTGCGCACCAAGAAGCAGAAGCGCCGCCCCGACGGCTCCTACATCCGCTTCGACGAGAACGCTGCCGTGATCATCAACGAGCAGCAGAACCCGCGGGGCACGCGCATCTTCGGCCCGGTCGGCCGCGAGCTGCGCGACAAGCGCTTCATGAAGATCATCAGCTTGGCTCCGGAGGTTCTGTAGGACATGAAAATTCACAAGGACGACAGGGTCATGGTCATGGCGGGCAAGGACATCACCGCCACGGGCCGTGTGCTCCGCGTCGACCCGGGACGCAACAAGGTGCTGGTCGAGGGCGTCAACCGGGTGAAGCGGCACGAGAAGATCCGGCCCACCCAGCGCGGTGGCCAGACCGGCGGCATCACCGAGAAGGAGGCCTGGCTGGACGCGTCCAACGTCCAGATCGTGTGCCCCAGCTGCGGCAAGCCGACCCGCGTCTCCCACCGCGTCGAGGAGGGCAACAAGCTTCGGGTCTGCGCCAAGTGCGACGCGAAGCTCTAGCCCAGGACGAGGACTGAGACCGAACATGGCACAGACGGCAACCCCAACCGAGATCCCGGCACCCCGGCTCAAGGTGCTCTACACCGGCGAGCTGCGGCAGCGGCTGCGGCAGGAGCTGGGGCTCGAGAACATCATGCAGGTGCCCCGGCCGGTCAAGGTCGCGGTCAACATGGGCGTGGGCGACGCCATCCGCGAGCCCCGGCAGCTCGAGGGCGCCGTGCGCGACCTGACCGCGATCACCGGCCAGAAGCCCCTGGTCACCAAGGCCAAGCAGTCGATCGCGGGCTTCAAGATCCGCGAGGGGCAGTCGATCGGCGCCAAGGTCACCCTGCGGGGCGACCGGATGTGGGAGTTCCTCGACCGGCTGGTGTCGATCGCCCTGCCCCGCATCCGCGACTTCCGCGGCCTGCCGACCAAGGGCTTCGACGGGCACGGCAACTACACCCTGGGGCTGACCGAGCAGCTGGTCTTCCCCGAGGTCGACTACGACAGCATCGTCAAGGTCCGGGGCATGGACATCACCGTGGTGACCACCGCGGAGAACGACGACCAGGGCAGAGCGCTGCTGGCCGCCCTGGGCTTTCCCTTCCGGCAGGGAGGCTAGATCCACTGACGGCTCCCGCCAGGCGCGAGGACCGCGAACCGGCGGGGCCGAGGAGGTAACGAACACGAGATGGCAAAGAAGTCGCTGATCGCCAAGGCCAAGCGCACACCGAAGTTCAAGGTGCGGGCGTACACGCGCTGCGAGCGCTGTGGCCGTCCGCGCGCCGTGCTGCGCAAGTTCGGCCTGTGCCGCATCTGCGTGCGCGAACTGGCCCACGCCGGCGAGCTGCCCGGCATCACCAAGTCGAGCTGGTAGGGGGTGTCGACATGACGATGACCGATCCGATCGCCGACATGCTCACCCGGCTGCGCAACGCCAACGCCGGCTACCACGACTCCGTGTCGATGCCCAGCTCCAAGATCAAGGTGGAGATCGCCCGGGTCCTCCAGCAGGAGGGCTACGTGACCGGCTTCGAGATCCAGGACGCCCCGGTGGGCAAGGTCCTGCGCATCGACCTCAAGTACGGCCCGAACCGCGAGCGGACCATCAGCGGCGTGCGCCGCATCTCCAAGCCGGGCCTGCGGCACTACGTCAAGAAAGAGGAGCTGCCGCGGGTCCTCGGGGGCCTCGGCATCGCCATCATCTCGACCTCGACCGGCCTGCTGACCGACCGCGCCGCCCACAAGGCGGGCATCGGCGGCGAGGTCCTCGCCTACGTCTGGTAAGGGAGGAGCGAACCAGTGTCACGCATCGGCAAGCTCCCCATCCAGATCCCGGCGGGAGTGGAGTTCGAGATCACCGGCCAGACCGTCACCGTGACCGGGCCGCGGGGCGCCCTCCGCCAGGAGGTGCCCAGCCCGATCACGCTGGAGCGCGACGGCGACGTCGTGCTGGTCCGCCGCCCCGACGACGAGCGCGAGAGCCGCTCGCTCCACGGGCTGGCCCGCTCGCTGCTGTGGAACATGGTCGAGGGCGTCACCAACGGCTTCGAGAAGCGGCTCGAGATCCAGGGCGTGGGCTACCGCGTCCAGGCCCAGGGCAACGACCTGGTGTTCAGCCTCGGCTACTCGCACCCGGTCCCGGTCAAGGCCCCGGAGGGCATCACCTTCGAGGTCTCCACGCCGACCCGCTTCTCGGTGCGGGGCATCGACAAGCAGAAGGTCGGGCAGGTGGCCGCCGACATCCGGCGCCTCCGCCGCCCCGACCCGTACAAGAACAAGGGCATCCGCTACGCCGGCGAACAGCTGCGCCGCAAGGCGGGAAAGACCGCCAAATAGTGTTCGCACCATTTGGCGGTTATGAGAAGAGAGAATTCCAAGTGACCGAGCGAACCGAGGCCCTGAAAGGAACCCTCTGATGGATACCGCGCGGGCGAAGCGCGAGGCGCGGCTGCGGCGCCACCGCCGCGTGCGGCGCCGGGTGGCCGGCACCACGGAGCGGCCGCGGCTGGCCGTGTTCCGTTCCAACCGGCACATCTATGCCCAGATCATCGACGACAGGACCGGGCGCACGGTGGCCGCCGCCGGCTCGGTGGGGCTGTCCGGTGACGACGACAAAACCGCGGAGGCCAAGCGCGTCGGCGCCGAGCTCGCCCGCCGCGCCAAGCAGGCGGGCGTCTCGGCGGTGGTCTTCGACCGTGGTGGGTACCAGTACCACGGCCGGGTCCAGGCGCTGGCCGACGCCGTACGCGAAGGTGGGTTGGAGTTTTGAACAGGAGACGAGGAGGCAACGCGGCGGGGGGCCCCGCCCGCCGGGGACCCGGAGGCCAGGGGCAGCAGGGCAACCGCCCGCCCCGCGACGACCGGGGTGCCCCCGGCCGTGACGACGGTCCCAAGTCGCAGTTCGAGGAGCGCGTGGTCGCGATCAACCGGGTCGCCAAGGTCGTCAAGGGCGGCCGGCGGTTCTCCTTCACCGCCCTGGTGGTGGTCGGGGACGGCAACGGCCGCGTGGGCGTCGGCTACGGCAAGGCCCGTGAGGTGCCCGCCGCCATCCAGAAGGGCGTCGAGGTCGCCAAGAAGAACTTCTTCCCGGTGCCGATGATCGGCAGCACCATCCCGCACGAGGTGTTCGGCCGCGACGCCGCCGCGAAGGTCCTGCTCAAGCCGGCCTCGCCCGGTACCGGCGTGATCGCCGGCGGTCCGGTGCGAGCCGTGCTGGAGGCTGCCGGCGTGTCCGACGTGCTGTCCAAGTCGCTGGGCTCCGCCAACCCGATCAACATCGTGCACGCCACGGTGGCCGGGCTGAAGGAGCTCAAGCGGCCCCAGGAGCTGGCCGCGCGCCGGGGCCTGGAGCTGGCCGAGATGTCGCCGACGACGGTCGCGCGGGTCAAGGCCGCCGCCGCGTCGCGGACCGCCCGCGGCGTCGGCGCCAAGGAGGAGTCGGCATGAGCAAGCTGCGCGTCACCCAGGTGCGCTCGGTGATCGGGCGCCCGCGGCCGCAGCGTGCGACCATCAGATCGTTGGGTCTGAAGCGGATGCACCAGGTGGTCGAGGTGGAGGACCGACCGGAGATCCGCGGCATGCTGTTCAAGGTCTCCCACCTGATCAAGGTGGAGGAGGTTCCCGAGTGAAGCTGCATCACCTTCGTCCCGCGCCCGGCGCGAGGACCGAGCCCGTCCGCAAGGGGCGTGGCGAGGCCTCGGGCAAGGGCAAGACCGCCGGGCGGGGCACCAAGGGCTCCAGGGCCAGGGCGAACATGCGGATCGGCTTCGAGGGCGGCCAGATGCCGCTCCAGCGCCGCGTGCCCAAGCTGCGGGGCTTCAACCGCCCGAACAAGGTCGCCTGGTCGGTGGTGAACCTCGACCGGCTGGCGGCGGCCTTCCCCAAGGGCGGCAGCGTCGACCCGGACGGTCTGGTCGAGGCCGGCCTGGCCCGCAAGAGCACCCCGGTCAAGATCCTCGGGGACGGTGAGCTGTCGGTCGCCTTCCAGGTCCGCGCGCACGCCTTCTCCTCCACGGCGGCGGAGAAGATCACCGCCGCCGGCGGCACCGTCGAGGTCGTCTAGGAGGTCGGAGGATGCTGTCGGCCTTTCGCAACGCCTTCAAGATCCCGGACCTGCGGGGCAAGATCCTGTTCACCCTCGCGATCATCGCCGTCTACCGGCTGGGCTCCCACCTGCCCGTGCCCGGGGTCGACTTCAAGGCGGTCCACGATTTCCTGAACAGCGCGGGGGCGCAGAACAACAACGCCTTCACGCTGATCAACCTGTTCTCGGGCGGGGCGCTGACCCAGTTCGCGATCTTCGCGCTGGGCATCATGCCCTACATCACCTCGTCGATCATCATGCAGCTGCTCGGCGTGGTGATCCCCCGCCTGGAGCAGCTCCAGAAGGAGGGCGAGACCGGCCGCAAGCGGATCCAGCAGATCACCCGCTACGTCACCGTCGCCCTGGCGGTCCTGCAGTCCGCCGGCATCGTGACGCTGGCGCACAGCAAGCAGCTGCTGCCGGGGGTCGACATCTTCCCTGGCCTGGACTGGCAGCGGTTCGCGCTGGCGGTGCTGACCCTGTCGGCGGGGACCGCGCTGATCATGTGGCTGGGCGAGCTGATCACCCAGCGCGGGGTCGGCAATGGCATGTCGATCCTGATCTTCTCGGCGATCGTGGCCCGGCTGCCGAGCGAGGGCGCCAGCATCCTGCGGGTCAACAAGGCCTTCATCTTCGGCCTGGTGATGGTGCTCGGCCTGCTGATCATCGTGGCGGTGATCTTCGTCGAGCAGGCGCAGCGGCGCATCCCGGTGCAGTACGCCAAGCGGATGGTGGGGCGGCGGATGTACGGCGGCCAGTCCACCTACATCCCGCTCAAGGTCAACCAGGCCGGCGTGATCCCGATCATCTTCGCGTCGAGCCTGCTGTACCTGCCCCAGCTGCTCGCCTCGATCGTGCACCAGCAGTGGCTCACCGACCTGTCCGACCGCTTCACCAGGACGGGGAACCACCCGGCGTACATCATCGCGTACTTCGTGCTGATCATCCTGTTCGCGTACTTCTACAACTCGATCGCCTTCAACCCGGTCGACACCGCGGACAACATGCGCAAGTACGGCGGCTTCATCCCCGGCATCCGCCCGGGCCGGCCCACCGCCGAGTACCTGGACCACATCCTGACCAGGATCACCCTGCCCGGGGCGATGTTCCTGGCCGCGGTCGCGATCCTGCCGTTCATCGCCCTGTCGGCCGGCAACATCCAGCAGTTCCCCTTCGGCGGCACGGCCATCCTGATCACCGTGGGCGTGGGGCTGGAGACGATGAAACAGATCGAGTCCCAGCTGCTGATGCGCAACTACGAAGGGTTCCTGCGGTGAGCGCCGTGGCGCCCACCCGCCGGGCCCGGTAGGAGCCGCCATGCGACTCGTCCTGCTCGGACCGCCTGGAGCCGGCAAGGGCACCCAGGCGGTCCGGCTCGCCGAGCATTTCCGGTGTGCGGACGTGGCCACCGGCGACATCTTCCGCGACAACGTGGCCAACGGGACCGAGCTGGGGCTGACCGCCAAGGAGTACATGGACGCGGGCGACCTGGTGCCCGACGACGTGGTGATCTCGATGGTCGTCAAGCGCCTGGGCGAGGACGACTGCGCCAACGGCTTCGTGCTGGACGGCTTCCCGCGGACGGTCCGCCAGGCCGAGGCGCTCGACGTGTGGCTCGAGGCGACCGGCACCCCGCTGGACGCCGCGCTGTTCTTCGAGATCGACGAGGAGGAGCTGTTCCGCCGGCTCGCCGGCCGCTCGGCCGCGCTGCACCGCTCCGACGACACCGAGCAGACCATCCGCCACCGCCTCGAGGTGTTCGCCAACAAGACCCGGCCGCTGGTCGACTACTTCGAGCAGCGCCGCCTGCTCCAGCGGGTCGACTCCATCGGCGAGGTCGACGAGGTCACCAAGCGGATCCTGGAGGGCCTGGAGCGACGGCGGGCGCGGCGGGACCGGGAACCGACATGATCATCCGCAAGTCACCCCAGGAGCTCGACCGGATGCGCAAGGCCGGCCGCCTGGTCGGCCACACCCTGTCGGTGGTGGCCGCCGCCGCGCAGCCGGGCGTGTCCCTGCTGGAGCTCGACAAGCTGGCCGAGCGGACCATCCGCGGCGCCGGCGCGGTGCCGTCGTTCCTCGGCTACCACGGCTTCCCGGCGACCCTGTGCCTGTCGCCCAACGACGGCGTGGTGCACGGCATCCCCAACGGCTACGTGCTCAAAGACGGCGACCTGCTGTCGATCGACTGCGGCGCGATCGTCGAGGGCTACCACGGCGACGCCGCGGTGACCATCCCGATCGGCGAGGCCAACGAGGCCGGCAGGCGGCTGATGGCCACCACCGAGCGGGCCATGTGGGCCGGCATCGCCCAGGTGCGCGCCGGCCACCGCCTCTCGGACATCGGCCACGCGGTCGAGCAGGTCGCGCACGAGCCCGGCTACGGGGTGGTGCGCGAGTACGTCGGCCACGGCATCGGCACCGCCATGCACGAGGAGCCGCAGGTGCCCAACTACGGGCGGCCGGGCCGCGGGCTGCGGCTGGACGTCGGCCTGGTGCTGGCGATCGAGCCGATGCTCAACGAGGGCGCCCCCGAGACCGAGGTGCTCGACGACGGCTGGACGGTGGTCACCCGCGACGGCTCCCGCTCGGCCCACTTCGAGCACACCGTGGCGATCACCCCGGCCGGCCCCGAGGTGCTGACCCTGCTCGACGGGGCCCGTCAGGAGGACTGGATGGACGCCAGGGCGGCCAGGTGAGGCGCTCAGCGCAGCGGGATGCCCAGCAGCCCCTCCAGCTCGTCGAGCAGCCGGGCGGTGCTGGTCTTGCGGATCGCGGTCATGCCGAGCGCCCGGGCGGGCTCCAGGTTCTGCGCCAGGTCGTCCACGAACACGCAGGCCTGGAAGGGCAGCCCGAGCCGCTCGACGGCCAGACGGTAGATGGCCGGCTCCGGCTTGCGGCTGCCGGTCTCCTCGGAGATGACCACCACGTCGAAGCGCTCCTTCAGCCGCCAGCTCTCGTAGGGGTTGTAGGGGTGCAGGCCGAGGGAGTTGCTCAGCACCCCGGTGCGCACGCCGGCGGCGCGGGCGCGCTCGGCCGCCTCCAGGACCGCCGGCTCGGGCTGGCAGCTGGCCAGCATCCGCTCCACCAGCCGGTGGTGGTCGACGCCGAGCAGCCGGCCCACGCCCACCTCGAACTCCTCCTGGGTGATGGCGCCGCGCTCGATGTCGACCAGCAACCGCCGGGCGACCGGGTCGGACCGGAAGGCGTCGAGGAGCGTGTTGGACGCCAGGCCGCATTCGGCGCAGAACCGGCGGATCGCGTCCAGCACGCTGGTGGTGAGCACACCGCCGAAGTCAAGCAGCAACCCACGCTGGTCGAGATGGTCATGGCGGTGCCCCATCCATGAACCGTACTGGATCCCTCCGGGTCGGTCACCTTGCTCGTAAGCTCGTGACCTTGGTATCTTGTGCGTCAGCCCCGGCTTCTGCCGTGGGCTTGAGCGTTGTGGAGTCGTCGCGACGCGATTTCGTTCCATCGAGCAACCCGCGTACGGCCACGTGTCGTCGTGCTCGCCGTGACGGGGTCGTGCTCGCCGTGAAGAGATGAAGGGAAGAGCTTGCCGAAGAAGGATGGCGCCATCGAGGTCGAGGGCACGGTCGTCGAGCCCCTGCCCAACGCGATGTTCCGCGTGGAGCTCGCCAACGGGCACAAGGTCCTCGCGCACATCTCCGGGAAGATGCGCATGAACTACATCCGCATCCTCCCCGGCGACCGCGTGGTCGTCGAGCTCTCCCCGTATGACCTGAACCGCGGACGGATCACCTACCGCTACAAGTAGGAAGACGAGATGAAAGTCAAGCCATCGGTCAAGAGGATCTGTGAGAAGTGCAAGACCATCCGGCGCCACGGCGTCGTCATGGTGATCTGCTCCAACCCCCGCCACAAGCAGCGTCAGGGCTGAGCGACCCGCCCCCGGAGGTACTCGAGGTATGGCACGAATCGCCGGTGTGGACCTTCCCCGCGAGAAGCGGGTCGAGGTCGCGCTGACCTACATCTTTGGCGTCGGCCAGGCCCGCGCCCTCGAAACCCTGAAGGGGACCCGGGTCGACCCGGACACCCGTGTGCGTGACCTGTCGGACGACGAGGTCGCCCGCCTGCGCGAGTGGATCGACTCCCACTTCCGCGTCGAGGGCGACCTCCGTCGCGAGGTCGCCCAGGACATCAAGCGCAAGATCGAGATCGGTTCGTACCAGGGCATCCGCCACCGTCGCGGGCTTCCCGTCCGCGGGCAGCGCACCCACACCAACGCGCGCACCCGCAAGGGCCCGAAGAAGACCGTGGCCGGCAAGAAGAAGGCGACCAAGAAGTAGGAGGCTGGTAGGTGGCGAAGTCCAGGCAAGGTGCCAAGAAGCCACGGCGCCGCGAGAAGAAGAACATCGCGCACGCCCACGCCCACATCAAGTCGAGCTTCAACAACACCATCGTGACCATCACGGACCCCGTGGGGAACACGATCGCGTGGGCGTCGTCGGGCAACGTCGGCTTCAAGGGCTCGCGCAAGTCGACCCCCTTCGCGGCCCAGCTCGCCGCCGAGCAGGCGGCCCGGCGGGCACAGGAGAACGGCGTGCGCAAGGTGGACGTCTTCGTGAAGGGCCCCGGCTCCGGCCGCGAGACCGCGATCCGGTCCCTCCAGGCCACCGGCCTCGAGATCCAGGGCATCCAGGACGTCACCCCGGTCCCCCACAACGGCTGCCGCCCGCCCAAGCGCCGTCGGGTGTGACGTTCCGGGCCCCGAGAGGAGAGAGAGAAGTCCAAATTGGCACGCTACACAGGTCCTGACTGCAAGCTCTGCCGGAGGGAGAAGACCAAGCTCTTCCTCAAGGGCTCCAAGTGCGAGAGCCCCAAGTGCCCGGTGGAGCGCCGCCCCTACCCGCCCGGCGAGCACGGGCGCGGCCGTTCCAAGGAGTCCGAGTACCTGCTGCAGCTGCGCGAGAAGCAGAAGGCGCGGCGCATCTACGGGGTGCTCGAGAAGCAGTTCCACGGCTATTACGAGGAGGCCGCGCGGCGCAAGGGCGTCACCGGCGAGGTGCTGCTCCAGCTCCTGGAGACGCGCCTCGACAACGTCGTCTACCGTGCCGGCTTCGGCCGCTCGCGCGACCAGGCCCGCCAGCTCGTCCGGCACCGTCACGTGACGGTCAACGGCAGGATCGTGGACGTGCCCTCCTTCAACGTGAAGCCTGGCGACGTCGTCCAGGTGAAAGAGGACATGCGGGGCAACCTGCACGTCCACGAGTCGATTCAGCTGCAGACCGGCCGCCCGATCCCGAACTGGCTCGACTGGAACGCCGGCGAGGCCCGAGCCACCGTCCTGGGCATCCCGAGCCGCGACCAGATCGAGGTCGGCGTCCAGGAGCAGCTGATCGTGGAGCTCTACAGCCGGTAAGCTCGTAGAGGTAATCACAACGTTGGCCAACCCTGGTCAAATAGCGGGCCAGGGAGCCGGAGGTGAACAGACCACATGGAGATCTCGCGTCCGCGTATCGAGACGCAGCCCCTCACCGACAACCGCTCGCGGTTCGTGATCGAGCCGCTCGAGCCGGGCTTCGGCTACACCCTGGGGAACTCCCTGCGGCGCACGCTGCTGTCGTCCATCCCGGGCGCGGCGGTCACGTCGATCAAGATCGACGGCGTGCTGCACGAGTTCTCGAGCATCCCCGGGGTGAAAGAGGACGTTACCGACATCATCCTGAACGTCAAGGAGCTGCGCCTGCGCTCCGAGACCAACGAGCCCGCGACCATGTTCCTGCGGGCGACCGGCCCCGGCGAGGTGACCGCCGCCGACATCGTGCCGCCGGCCGACATCGACGTCATCAACCCCGAGCTGCGCATCGGCACCCTCAACTCCAAGGCCAAGCTCGAGATGGAGCTGCGGGTCGAGAAGGGCCGCGGCTACCGGCCGGCCGAGCGCAACAAGTCCGCCTCGGACGAGATCGGCCGCATCCCGGTCGACTCGATCTTCTCCCCGGTCCGCCGGGTGAGCTACTCGGTCGAGGCGACCCGCTCCGGTGAGATGACCAACTACGACCGGCTGCTGCTCGACGTCGAGACCGACGGGTCGCTGACCCCCGAGGACGCCCTGGCGTCCGCCGGCGGGACCCTGCGCGAGCTGGTCAGCCTGTTCGCGGACCTGACCGGCGGCGGCGAGGGCCTGCAGCTCGGTCCGGCCGAGCAGCAGGGCCCGCTGGGCGCCAACCTCGACACCCCGATCGAGGAGCTCGACCTCTCGGTCCGCTCCTACAACTGCCTGAAGCGCGAGGGCATCACCACCGTGGGCGAGCTGGTGACCAAGTCCGAGGCCGACCTGCTCGACATCCGCAACTTCGGGGCCAAGTCGATCGACGAGGTCCGCGAGAAGCTGCACGAGCTCGGCCTCTCGCTCCGGGAGGAGTAGCTCACCAGACCGACGCGAGCGTAAGGAGAAACCAGCATGCCGACCCCGACCAAGGGGCCTCGCCTGGGCGGGTCGCCGAGCCACGAGCGGATGATCATCGCCAACCTGGCCCGGTCGCTGTTCGCCGAGGGGCGCATCCGCACCACCGAGGCAAAGGCCAAGCGCCTGCGTCCGCAGGCCGAGCGCCTGATCACCTTCGCCAAGAAGGGCGACGTCGCCAGCCGCCGCCAGGTGCTCACCGTGGTGCGTGACAAGGCCGTGGTGCACAAGCTGTTCGCCGAGATCGCGCCGCGCTTCGCCGACCGTCCCGGCGGCTACACGCGCATCCTCAAGCTCGGCCCGCGTCCCGGCGACGCCGCCCCGATGGTGCTCATCGAGCTGGTGGAGCAGGGCGAGGTCACCCAGCGCGGCGAGGCCGCCGAGGACGGCGGCACCCGCCGGCGTCGCTTCGGCCGCGGCCGCAGCGACGCCCAGGAGGCTCCGGAGGGCTCCAACCGCG
>DASVXQ010000386.1:0-16452 GCA_036392615.1 Actinomycetes bacterium
GACCTGTGGGACGTCGCCCTTGAGGATGTGCAGGTCGGTCCCGCAGATGGTGACCGTGTCGACGCGCACGATCGCGTCGGTGTCGTCGATGCGCTTGGGGTCGGGGACCTCTTCCCAGCGCTTGTCCCCTGGGCCGTGGTAGACGACGGCTCGCATGATGTCCTCCCCATAGCCGGGATCCGTCTCCCTGAGCGTGTCGTCCGCGGCACGCCATCCCCAGGGACCCAGGACCCGGGCGCGTCGGGACCTTCCCGCGGACCGCTCACCCTCCGCACGGGGCCGGAAGCGGGACCAAAGGGCCCTGTGTTCGAGGACCTTCGGCAGGTGGGCATCCGCTCACAGCCCGATACGGTGCGTCCAGGAGGGCCGCAGGGCCCGACCGAAGTCAAGGAGAACCCACGATGCGTCGTCGGACATTCGACCTGCTGGTCTCATCGACCGGGATGATGCTCACGATCGTGCTGCTGGTGGCGGGCGGGCTGCTGTTCTGGGGCTACAGCTTCGCCAACGGCAACGTGCACGACCAGCTCGCCGCGCAGAAGATCTTCTTCCCGCCCAAGGGCAGCCAGGCGCTGGCGGCGCCGGAGGTCGGCCGCTACCTGAACCAGTACGCCGGGCAGCAGCTGACAAACGGCGCCCAGGCCAAGGCCTACGCCGACCACTTCATCGCCGTGCACCTCAAGGAGGCCGCCGGCGGCCAGACCTACGCGCAGGTCAGCAGCAAGGCGCTGCAGAACCCAGGCGACGCCAAGCTGGCCGGGCAGGTGCAGACGCTGTTTCGGGGTGAGACCCTGCGGGGGCTGCTGCTCAACGCCTACGCGTTCTGGAAGATCGGACAGATCGCGCTGGTCGCCGCCATCGCCTCGTTGGTGCTGGCCGCCGTGATGCTGGTGCTGACCGTGCTGGGCTTCTGGCACCTGCGGCGGGTGTCGCCGACCGAGGAGCTGCTGGCCCGCCCAGCCGACCTCCAGCGAACCGGCATGCCCGCCTGACACGCCTGCGGCCAACCGCCGCGGCAACGTCGACGCCCCAGGTCCGGGGGCGTCGACGTTTGCGCGGCGGGCCGAGAGGTGGGCCGCCACGACTCGGGATTGTCGCGCTCACGCGGTGGGGGCAAGCACCGACCGCGCCAGCGTGTCCAGCGAGGCGCGCGCCCCGCCGGCGAAGACCGCGACGTCCGGGCAGGCCTCCCGGTCGGCCACCGCGGTGATGTTGAACTGGCCCGCGTAGGAGAGCGCGCCGACGCCCAACGTCATGTTCCCCATGATGGGCACCAGTGGGAACACCTCCAGCAGCGGCGCCCCCGCCAGATACAGCGGCACCGGCGGGCCGGGAACGTCGGCGACGTACCCGTTCGTGAAGCGCTGCCGAGCCATGTGCCGCATGAACGCGCGCTGGATGGCGGAGCACCAGAAGAGCGTGCCGCCGGGCGGTCGCGCCTTCTGCTTCCGCTCCGCGGTCTCCGCCGCGATCAGCCGCAACCGGCGGACGGGATCGGGTTCGCCGACCGGCAGGGGCACGACCATCGCCCCGTCGAGGTTGCCACGCGCCTGGCCAGGTTGCTCCTTGTGCAGCGACACCGGCACGAACACCCGCAGGGCGACCCCGTCGAGGTCTTCCCCGCGGCTGCGCAGCAGCTCACGCAGACCGCCGGCCACGGCGGCCAGCAGGACGTCGTTCACCTTCCCGCCGTGGGTATGGGCGATCTGCCTGACGAGCTCGAGGTCGCTCCGGATGACCGCGAGCCGGCGCCGCCTGCCGATCGGACGGTTGAGGCTGGTCCGGGGCGCGCGCTGCTCGGCGAACGCCTCGCGGACCGCCGGCCATCCCAGCCGCACCTGCCGCGCGACGTCGAGCGGACGGGCCAGCTTCGAGGCCGCGCGATCGAGCCCTTGCAGGCGTCGACGCAGGTTGTCGTCGAACAGCTCACGGGCGGACGGGATCGGCGCCGGCGTCCAGGGCGGCGCGGCCGGGGTGGGCGCGCCGGCGTCGAGGTCGAGGAACGCCCCGAAGGCGGCGACCCCCGCGATGCCGTCGGCGATGGCATGGTGCAACTTCATGAACACGCCGATCCGTCCGTCCGGCAAGCCGGGCAGGAACCACAGGCGCCACAGCGGCCGGGACCGGTCCAGCGGTCGTTCGAACAGCTCGGCGCAGGCGGCGAGGAGCTGCCCTTCGTCGGCCGAAGGGCCCAGCGGGAGCACGTTGACGTGGTCGGCCACGTCGAAGCAGGGAGCATCCACCCACAGCGGCCAGCCCAGCCCCGCTCGTGGCATGTGCAGGAGCTGCCGGAACCGCGGGAGCAGGTGCAGCCTGCTGTCGATCCGGTCGCGAAGATCCTCGATGGGCAACCGGCCGTTCGCGTCCAGCAGGCCCGAACCGTCGAGGACGGCGAGCGCGCCGATGTCCTGCGGCCAGCCGAAGTCCTCCGGCCACACCATGCTGAGATCAGCCGCGGTCAGGCGTTCCATCGGTCCCCCCTTCAACGGAGGAAGGACGCCGCCGTGATGAGCTCGTTGGCCAGCGTGGCCGCCCAGTCGGTGGCGCGCTCCGGTTCACGGTCGAGCAGCGGGCCGTCGGTGTGCGCGACGAAGAAGCTCTCCGGGTCGCGGACCATGCGGAAGCCGAGCCGGCCGAGCCGCCGCGCGATCACCTGCCCGGCCGAACCCGTCAGCCAGCGTGGCTTGGCGAAGCGGGTGTCGAAGGCCGCCGCTCGGACGCCGTCGACCGGCTCGACCGCCTGGAGCCAGGTTCGCAAGGCCGGCGAGACACCGTGTCCTTGCGTCGGTCCGCCCACGACCACCAGGTCCAATGCCCTGGAGATGGTCAGCGGAGCCCGGTCGGCGGTGGTCAGCTCGACGGCGCCGTGCCGCTGGAGCCGCTCCGCGATCACCCGCGCGACGCGTTCGGTGTTGCCGAACTTGGAGTCGTAGACCACCAACGTGTTCATCTGCTCACCTCCGCGCTGCGGGGCCCTTCCAGCTCAACATGGCGCCACCGAGGCCATCCGGGGAGGTCCACACGTCCGGCCCGCTGGGGGACCCGGGTCCCGGCGCGAGGGAGTGCTGGTCATCGGTGGCCGCTCACGGGCCGGTGGGCCAGGAATGAACTGGCTGGTCGCTGGCCCCGTAGTCCAGGTAGCGCTGCAGCATCGCCGCCAGCGCGCGCTCCCGGCCAAGCCGCGGCTCCAGGGCGGCCAGCGTCCTACGCTGCCACACCGCACCGGTCTGCCCGGTCGCGACCCTGGCCGCGATCACCCCGAGCAGGCGATCGGCCTCGGCCGCCACCACCCCCGCGCGGACCAGGCCGTCCCGTGCGGCGGGCAGCAGCTCGGCCACGAGCTCGGCGGCGGTCCGCGTGCCAACCCGGCCGGCGTGGCCAAGCGGCCAGACCAGCTCGGCTGCCAGGCCGTGTTGCGCCGCGCGGTAGAAGTTGTGCTCGGCGCGCTCGAACGACAGGGCATAGGTCCACGAGGGGTCCTGCGCGGCCAGCCACAGCGACAGCCCGATGAGCAGGGCGGCGTTGGCGAGCATGTCGGTCACGGTGGGGCCGGCGGGCAGAGCTCGCATCTCGATGCGGAGATGGCCACCAGCGGCCGGGTCGTAGACCGCCCGGTTCCAGCGCCACACGGTGCCCTGGTGCAGTCGCAGCTCCTCCAACGGCGGCGGGTGTCCCTCCTCCAGGCCCGCAAGCGGGTCGTGGTCGCCGAGCACCGGCAGCAGCGGCTGGTGCAGCCGCACGCCCTCGGCGAACAGCTCCAGTGGCCCGCCCCGCAGCCACCCGGTCCCAAACCCCACGCGGGCAAGCCCGCGGCGCGGGCCACGGCCATCGCGATCGTCGATCGACTGCTTGCACAGGGGGATCCGGGTCTCTTCCCACAGCCGGTGGCCGAGCAGGGTGGGGGAATTGCCGGCCACGGCCAGCACCGGCGCGGTGGCCGCCTGGACCGCATTGTAGGTGCGCGTGAAGTCGGCCGGGTCGACCCGCAGATGGACCTGGAAGGAGGTGGCCGCACCCTCCAGGGCCACGTCGTCGCTGGCCAGCTCCAACGGGTCGGCACCGGCGATCCGCAGGCGGAAGGCGTCGTGGCGCAGCCCTCGCAGGCGGTGGTTGAGCGCGCGGTAGCGCGGCAGGTCGCTGATGGCCCGGGCGCCCAGGTCGGCTCGGCGCAGTGTGGGCAGGATCCCGACCAGCACCGGACGGCCGCCATGCGCCTGGGCGGCGTCCGCGACGCGTCCAAGCAGCCGGCGCAGCTCCTCGTCCAGCGTGGCAAACGGCCTACCAGCCAGCGGTGTCGGCGTGGCGTTCAGTTCCAGGTTGAACCGGTCCAGCTCCACGGTGACGCGGGCGTCGTCCGCGGCGGCGCGGACGGCCTGATTGTGGTCCAGTGGCCTGGCCGCGCCGTCGACCAGGGACAGCTCCAGCTCGGCGCCCAGCGTGGCGGGGCCCATCCCGAAACCGGGGCGCTGCAGCAGTGCGCCAAGCGTCGACAGGCAGTGCTCCAACCGCTGCAGGAAGGCGGCGTCGTCGGCCTCGCCGAAGGCCTCCCGGTCGATGTCCGTTCCCATTGCGGAACCTCGGTGGTCAAGGCCGGCGGCAGTGGCCGGCTCGGTGCTAGCCCCACCAGTTCGACGGTGCCTCGGGCAGCGCGATCCGCCGCCCGGTCAGCGACGAGGGCAGGATGCGGAGATAGTGACCTTTGCCGCCCGGCGCCCACGGGTACAGCGGCAGCCGCCGCACGCGCGCCAGCTCGTCGGGATCGGTGACCCTGGTCGCCTCTCCGCGGACCAGGACGCTCCACCCGGTGCGGGTCGCCTCGTCCACGCCGTCGACCTGGAACGCGACCTGTCCGCCGCGGACGGCCACGTCGAGCTTGGTTCCCTCGTCACTGCGGAACAGCACGGTGTGCTGGTCCAGCAGGAAGTTGACCGGCAGCGCCAGCGGACCACGCTCGTCCACCAGCACCACGCGGCCCAGATGCTTGCCGGCCAGCAGGCGGAAGCACTCGTCCTTGGTCAGCTCCTGCCAGCGGGCATCCCGCACGATCCGTCACCTCTCCTGGCGTTGGCGCCCGATGCGCTCGACGGCCGTGTCCGGTCGTCCCGCCAAGGCTGGCCTGGCGAGCCGCGCCGGCGTATGGGCGAAGGTCCGGCCCCTCCCGGGCCGAAGGTCCAGGTCCGACGGCACCGGCGTCTGGGGTCCGCACCCGTTCGGCGGCGAGGTCACCGGGCGCGATGGTTCGCCCGCCACGGCGCGTGCGATCATGCTCGTCTGGGTGTCCCGCGCCAAGGAGGACCGCGATCAGCCACGAGCAGTCCGACGCGATCGTCTTTTTCGGAGCGACCGGCGACCTGGCGTACAAGCAGATCTTCCCGGCGCTGCAGGGCCTGCTCCAGCGCCACCGCCTGGACGTCCCGATCATCGGGGTGGCCAGGTCCGGCTGGGACCTGGAGCGGCTACGGGCACGGGCGCGTGAGAGCCTGGAGCGCCACGGCGAGGTCGACGAGGAGGCGTTCGCCAAGCTGTCGTCCCTGCTCGGCTACATCGACGGGGACTACACCGACCCGAAGACGTTCCAGCGGCTGCGCAAGGCGCTCGGTGACGCCAAGCGGCCGCTGCACTACCTGGCCATCCCGCCCAGCATGTTCACCCCGGTGATCGAGGGGCTGGCCGGGTGCGGCTGCATCGAGGGCGCCAGGGTGATCGTGGAGAAGCCGTTCGGCCGCGACCTCGCCTCGGCTCGGGAGCTCAACCAGGTGCTGCACCGTCACCTGTCGGAGCACGATATCTTCCGCATGGACCATTTCCTCGGCAAGGAACCGGTCCAGAACCTGCTCTACCTGCGGTTCGCCAACGCGCTGCTGGAGCCGATCTGGAACGCCGGCCACGTGCGCGCGGTGCAGATCACCATGGCCGAGGAGTTCGGCGTGCAGAGCCGCGGCAAGTTCTACGAGGAGGCCGGGGCGATCCGCGACGTCCTGCAGAACCACCTCCTCCAGGTGCTCGCCCTGCTGGCGATGGAGCCCCCGTCGCGCAACGCCTCCGACCCTGTCCGCGAGCAGCAGGCCCAACTGCTCAGGGCGATCCGGCCGCTGGACCGCGCCAGCGTGGTCCGCGGCCAGTACCGCGGCTACCGCGACGAGCCCGGCGTGGCGCCCGACTCCGGGGTGGAGACCTACGTGGCCGCCAAGCTCGCCATCGACAGCTGGCGGTGGGCGGACGTGCCGTTCTACATCCGCGCCGGCAAGCGCCTGCCGGTCACCGCCACCGAGGTCATGGTGGAGTTCCACCGGCCGCCGCTGGAGGTGTTCGGGGAGCTGGTTCCCGCCCGGTCCAACCACCTGCGCCTGCGCCTGGGACCCGATGTCCGCATCGCCCTGGGGTTGCGGATCAAGGTCGGCGGTGACCAGCTGATCGGTGAGGACGTCGAGCTGGAGCTCGCCAACCGGCCGCCCGAGGGCCGGCCGCCCTATGAGCGGCTGCTGGGCGACGCCATGAACGGCCAGACCGACCTGTTCGCCCGCCAGGACACCGTGGAGGCCGAGTGGCGGGTCGTCGACCCGGTCGTCGGCGACGACGTCACGCCCCTGTACGAGTACGACGCGGGGAGCTGGGGCCCGCCAGAAGCCGACCAGCTGGTCGGCGACGGCGGCTGGTCCGATCCCGCCCCCGCTGCCGCCTCGCCGGAGACGACCGCGACCAAGGCATGAACCGCCTTCCGTTCTTCGCGCCGCGGTAGCGCCTGATCAGCGCATTCGTGGCGAGTCGTCCACGAGTCGCCATTTGGCGACACCTGGCCGGCCTCGGCGTCCGGCGAGCTCCGTACGGCCGGTTGTCGAGGTGCTGGGCGGGAAGGACTGGAAAAGTGGAAGCGCTTGCCATCCGAAGGTGAGGGAAATCGATGGAGCTCGGCATGATCGGCCTGGGCCGCATGGGCGCCAACCTGGTCCGGCGGCTGCTTCGGGGTGGCCACCAGTGCGTCGTCTTCGATCTCAACCCGGCGTCCGTGAGGCAGCTCGAGGCCGAAGGAGCGGTCGGCGCAGCGTCCCTGGACGACCTGGCCGCCAAGCTGGCTCCGCCGCGGGCCGCCTGGGTGATGGTGCCAGCCGGGGTCGCGGGCCAGACGGTGGCGGAGCTGGCCGAGCGGCTGGAGCCCGACGACGTGGTGATCGACGGCGGCAACTCCTACTACCGCGACGACGTGCGCCGCGCGGAGACGCTCGGAGCCAGGGGCGTCCACTACCTGGACGTCGGCACCAGCGGCGGGGTGTTCGGCCTGGACCGGGGCTTCTGCCTGATGATCGGCGGCGAGGCCGAGGTCGTTCGCCGGCTTGACCCAATCTTCCGTGCGCTCGCGCCCGGGCTCGAGGCGGCGCCGCGAACCCCTGGCAGGGAGGGCGAGCCGGGCCCCGCCGAGCACGGCTACCTGCACTGCGGCCCGGCCGGCGCCGGCCATTTCGTGAAGATGGTTCACAACGGCGTCGAGTACGGGATCATGGCCGCCTACGCGGAGGGCTTCAACATCCTCCGCCAGGCCAACGTCGGCGCCCGCCAGCAGGCGGCGAGCGCCGAGACGGCGCCGCTGCGCGACCCCGAGTTCTACCGCTACGACATCGACGCCGCCGCTGTCGCCGAGGTGTGGCGGCGGGGCAGCGTGGTCAGTTCCTGGTTGCTCGACCTGACCGCCCACGCCCTGCTCCAGGACCCACAGGTGGCCGGGCTCAGCGGCCGGGTGTCCGACTCGGGTGAGGGCCGCTGGACGGTGGCCGCGGCGGTGGAGACCGGCGTTCCCGCCCACGTGCTCACCACCGCGCTGTACGAGCGGTTCGCCTCACGCGGGCAGGCGGACTTCGCCGACAAGCTGCTGTCGGCGATGCGCAAGGAGTTCGGCGGTCATGAGGAGCTTCCTACCGGCGAGTGAGCATGCCGAGACGCCGTTCCAGATGGGGGAGACGAGACGGTGATGGCGTACCAAGGCGGCATCTTCGACGTGGACGGTGTGCTGGTCGACTCGCCACACGAGCTGGCCTGGCGCGAGGCGCTGAAGGAGCTGATGGAGGGCGACTGGCGCGACGTGGCCGGGCAGAGCGGCTATACGCCCCAGCGGTTCACCCCCGCGGTGTACCAGCAGGTGATGGCGGGCAAGCCGCGGATGGCGGGAGCCCGGGCCGCGCTGGAGCACTTCCACGTCCCCGACGTCGAGCAGCGGGTCGAGCGGTATGCGGCGGCCAAGCAGCAGCACATCGTGAAGCTGATCGACCAGGGCCGCTTCGTGGCCTTCCCCGACGCGCTGCGATTCATCCTGGCCGTCAAGGCGATGGGCATCCCGGTGGCGGCTGCCTCATCGTCCAAGAACGCCAGGCTCTTCCTGGAGCGGATCCGGCTGGACACCTTCGCCGCCGAGCAGCGGCTGGACTACGACTTCGTCCGTCCCGGGATGACCCTGGAGGACCTGTTCGACGCCGACATCTCCGGGCGGGACTTCCCGCGCGGCAAGCCGGACCCGACGATCTTCCTCACCGCCGCCGGGGAGCTGGGCGTTCCCCCGAGCGGCTGCTTCGTGGTGGAGGACGCCTCCAGCGGGATTCAGGCCGCCAAGGCGGGCGGGATGGCAGGCCTTGGCGTCGCCCGCATGGGCGACCAGGACCTGCTGGCCGAGGCGGGCGCCGACCTGGTGGTGACCACCCTGGACGACGTTTCGCCGCATGGGCTCGCCGAAGGCCGCCTGCGGGAGCGGCGGGCCGCCGCGGAGCTTCGGGGGCGGTACACCGAACGGCCGCCGAGCGTCTGGACGCTGGTCTACGACGGCTTCGACCCCGCCAGGCAGGGGCTGCGCGAGGCGCTGTGCGCGCTTGGCAACGGCTACTTCGTGACCAGGGGGGCGTTGCCTGAGGCCCATGCCGACGGAGTCCACTATCCGGGCACCTATGTGGCCGGGCTGTACGACCGCGCCGTCACCGACATCGCCGGCCGCGAGGTCGAGAACGAGGATCTGGTCAACCTTCCGAACTGGCTGCCGCTCTCCTTCCGGATCGCCGGCGGGGAGTGGTTCGACACCGGGGCGGCCGAGCTTCTGGAGCACCGCCTGGAGTTGGACCTGCACGACGGGACGCTCACCAGGCACCTGCGCTTCAAGGACCGGGACGGCCGCCGCAGCCACGTGGTCCAGCGCCGGCTGGTCAGCATGAAGGACGAGCACCTGGCCGGCTTGGAGACCACCTTCACGGCCGAGAACTGGTCGGGCGACCTGGAGGTGCGCTCAGGGCTGGACGGCGGCGTGGTCAACGCGGGCGTGAGCCGCTACCGCGACCTCAACCCCCATCATCTGCGGGACCCCGAGGTCGCGGAGGTCGACCAGGAGACGGTCGGCCTGCAGGTGGAGACCGTCCAGTCGCGGGTGCGGGTCGCGCTGGCGGCCCGCACCAGGCTGCTGCGGGACGGCCAGGTGGCCGACGCCGACCGGCGCCTGGTCAGCGGGCACCGATTCGTCGCCCACGCCCTCACACTGCACCTGGAGCAACAGCGGCCGGTGACGGTGGAGAAGGTGGTCGCGCTGTACACCTCGCGGGACCGGGCGATCTCCGAGAGTGGCCTCGCCGCCCGCGAGGCGGCGCGGCGCGCGCACGGCTTCGAGGAGCTTCTGGCGCGGCACACCGCCGCCTGGGCCACCTTGTGGAACCGCTTCCACATTCAGCTGGACAGCGCCAACGAATGGACCGAGACGGTCCTGCACCTGCACATCTTCCACCTGCTCCAGACCGTCTCACCCCAGACGACGCATCTGGACGTCGGCGTGCCCGCGCGCGGCTGGCACGGGGAGGCCTACCGCGGTCACATCTTCTGGGACGAGCTGTTCATCTTCCCCTTCCTCAACTTCCAGCGGCCGACCCTGGCCAGGGCAAGGCTCGACTACCGGCACGCTCGCCTCGGCGCGGCCAGGGCCGCGGCGCGGGCGGCCGGTTACCAGGGGGCGATGTTCCCCTGGCAGAGCGGCAGCGACGGCCGCGAGGAGGCCCAGACGGTGCACCTCAACCCCAGGTCGGGGCGCTGGCTGCCCGACAACTCCCAGCTGCAACGACACGTCAACATCGCGATCGCCTACAACGTCTGGCAGCACTACATGGTCACCGGGAGCATGGGCTTCCTGCGGTTCGTCGGCGCCGAGCTGTTGATCGAGATCGCGCGGTTCTGGGCCAGCCTCGCGACCTTCAACGCCGACGAGGGCCGCTACGAGATCCTCGGCGTCATGGGCCCCGACGAGTACCACGAGGGCTATCCCGACCGGGACCGGCCTGGGCTCGACAACAACACCTATACGAACGTCATGGCGGTGTGGGTGCTGCAGCGGGCGCTCGAGGCGTTGCACGAGCTGCCGCCGCACTACCGCCAGGAGTTCGTGCAGGAGCTGGCCATTCGCGACGACGAGCTGGACCGCTGGCGCGACATCGCGGGCAAGATGAAGGTCGTCTTCCATGCCGACGGCGTGCTCAGCCAGTTCGAAGGCTACGAGCGGCTCCAGGAGTTCGACTGGGAGGGATATCGGGCCCGGTACGGCAACATCCAGCGGCTCGACAGGCTGCTCGAGTCCGAGGGGGACAGCACCAACCGCTACAAGGTCTCCAAGCAGGCCGACGTGCTGATGCTGCTGTTCCTGCTGTCCCGCGACGAGCTGTGTGGGCTGCTCGGCGGCCTGGGGTACGAGGTGACCTCCGACCAGCTCGCTCGGACCGTGACGTACCACCTGGAGCGGACCTCGCACGGGTCCACCCTCAGCGGGGTGGTGAGCGCCTGGGTGCTGGCGCGCTACCAGCCAGAGGAGGCCTGGCAGTTCCTGCTGCGCGCGCTGGAGAGCGACGTCGCTGACGTCCAGGGCGGCACCACCGCCGAGGGCATCCACCTCGGGGCGATGGCCGGCACGGTCGACATCGTGCAGCGCTGCCTGACCGGGATGCGCGCCCGCGGGCGGGTGCTCCGGTTCGACCCCGCGTTGCCGACCGAGGTCAAGCAGCTGACCTTCAGCGTCCATTACCGGGGTCACCGGATCCAGGTCGAGCTGGCCGAGGACGAGATGCGCCTGCGCTCCCGTCCCGGGCCCGCGTCGCCGATCAAGATCCTCGTCCGCGACCAGGAGATCGAGCTGGCCGCGGGCGGCCAGCGGCGGATCCCGCTGGAACGGCGACCGTGAGCGGACCCGAGGACCAACCGGCCCGGGCTGTCGCCGCGGTCGAGCTCAGCCCTCGATGAGGGAGCGGACGTGGGCGGGGCTCAGCGGCGTTCGGCGGATGACGGGATCCTGCCCACCGGGCCTCGACCCGCTGCCACGCAAGGCGTGCTCGACCGCGTTGGCGATGACGGCCGGACCCGGGATGGCGCCGCCCTCGCCGACGCCTCTGAGGCCCAGCGGGTTCAGCGGCGACGGCGTCTCCAGGTGCTCGAGGTCGATCCTCGGCACCTCGCCGGCGGTCGGCACCAGGTAGTCGGCGAGCGTGCCGGAGGTGAGCTGCCCCTCCTCGTCGTAGCTCAGCTCCTCGTACAACGCGCCGCCGATGCCCTGCGCCACGCCGCCTCGCACCTGACCGTCGACGATCACCGGGTTGATCACCCTGCCGCAGTCGTGCACCACGCCGTAGCGGAGCACGCGCACCTCGCCGGTGTCCCGATCGACCTCCACCACCGCGGCGTGGGCGCCGTTGGCCCAGGTGACCGTCGGCGGCTCGAAGTACTCCGTGGCGGCCAGCGCGCCGCCGCCGCCGGCTGCCGCCCTGGCCACCTCGCCGAGGCCGAGACCCCGCTCGGGCGCGCCGGCGGTCACCACCCGGCCTGCATCGACCCGGAGATCGGCCGGGGCCGCCTCGAGCAGGTCGCCGGCGACCTCCAGGACCCGCTCGCGCACGGCCGCGGCCGCGGCGGCGACGGCGCTGCCCGCGACCACCGCGCTTCTGGAGGCCACCGTGCCCCAGCCGCGGTCGATCCCGGCGGTGTCGCCGCCGACCACGGTCACGTCCTCAGGGGCCACGCCGAGGTGGTCGGCGCAGACCTGGGCGAGCACGGTGGCGTGCCCCTGGCCCTGCGAGCAGGCGCCGGTCCGGACCGTGACCCGCCCGTCGGGCCCGACCGCGACGGCCGCGCCCTCGAACGGGCCGATGCCCGTCCCCTCGACGTAGCAGGCGAGACCCACGCCGACCCGCCGGCGACCCGCCTCGACGCCCGCCGCGCGCACGCCGGCGTAGTCGACCAGCTCGGCGGCGCGGCGCAGCGCGCGCGGGTAGTCGCCGCCGTCGAGCACCAGCGGCTCGCCGTCGCGGTAGGGGATGCCGGCGGCGAACGGCATCTCGTCGGGGCGCACCAGGTTCCGCAGGCGCAGCTCGAGCGGGTCGGCGCCCAGCGCGCGGGCGGCCAGCTCCAGCGCGCGCTCCACGGCGAACACCGCCTCCGGGCGGCCGGCGCCCCGGTACGGCGCGGTGGGCGTCTTGTTGGTGATGACGCCGGTGGCCACCGCCTCCAGGTGCGGGACGCGGTACGGGCCCATCAGGTGGGCGATGGTGTTGTACGGGATCACCAGCCCGAGCGGGTTGAAGGCGCCGCAGTCGACCACGATGTGGTCGCGCAGGGCGACGATCCTGCCGTCGCCGGTCACGCCCAGCTCGACCTGGTGGACCTGCTCGCGGGCGTGGATGGCGCTCCGCAGGTGCTCGGCCCGGTCCTCGACCCACTTGACCGGCCGGCCCGTGCGCAGCGCCAGCAGCCCGACCAGCAGGTCCTCGGGGTACAGCACGCCCTTGACGCCGAAGCCGCCGCCGACGTCCGGCGCGACCACCCGGACCTTCTCGGGATCCAGGCCGGCCACACGGCTCATCGCCCGGCGCAGCGGGTGCGCGTTCTGCGTGGACGACCACAGCGTCAGGGTGGCGCCGTCCCATTCCGCCAGCGCCCCGCGGGTCTCGAGCGGCAGGCCGGCCTGGCGCTGGACCTCGAAGCGCTCCCTGACGACCAGGTCGGCGTGATCCAGCGCCGCGGCGGCGTCGCCCTTGCGCACCTCGAACCGGACGGCGACGTTCGAGTCCCAGCCGCCGTGGAGCACCGGCGCATGCCGCTCCAGCGCCGCCCGCGCGTCGGTCACGGCCTCCAGCGGCTGGTAGTCGACCTCGACCAGCTCGGCGGCGTCCTCCGCGAGGTAGCGGTCGGTGGCCAGCAGGACGGCGACGGCCTGGCCGGCGAAGCGTGCCTCGTCGGCGGGCAGCAGCGGCGGGTGGCAGGGTCGCAGCTCCGGCTGAAGCGCGCCGACCAGCTTGGCCGGCGGCGAGTCCCACAGGAACGGCGGCATCGGCCCGGCGGGCACATGCTCGTGGGTGTAGACGCCGGCCACGCCGGGCAGCTCGAGCGCTTTGCTCGCGTCGATGCCGGCGATGCGGGCCCGCGCCAGCGGACTGCGGACGAAGTGGGCGTGCAGCTGCCCTGGGCGGGACAGGTCGGCCACGAAGCGCCCGCCGCCGCGCAGCAGCCGGTCGTCCTCCACGCGCCGCACCGAGCGGCCCACCCAGCGCTCTGTCACCGTCCCATCACCCCTCCCGTCGCCGGGACGCCCAGGTTACAATCTCAACCTGAAGATACCTTGCGGGCGGCGAGGCCGCGACCGTTGCCGGCGGCGAGGCCGCGACCGCCGCGGACCGGCCATCCCGGGAGGCGCCGTGACGTGGGAGGTTGATCTCAGCGGTTCCACCGCGCTGGTGACCGGGGCGAGCCGCGGAATCGGCAGGGCGATCGCGCTGGGGCTGGCGCGGGCCGGCTGCGACGTCATCGGTCTGGCGCGCGGCAAGCAGCCGCTGGACGACCTGGGCGGCGAGGTGGCCGCCATCGGGCGACGCTACCTCGCGCTGCCGGCTGATCTCGCCGACGCCGCTGGCCTGGAGGCGGTGGCGGACCAGGCGTGGAGCTGGAGCGGTCGGGTGGACGTGCTCGTCAACGTCGCCGGGGTGATCGTGCGGACCGACCCGCCGGTGGTCGTGCCCGAGGACTGGGACCGGACCTTCGCCGTCAACCTGCGCGGTCCCTTCTTCCTGACGCAGGCGATCGGCGCTCGCATGCTCGCGACCGGCGGCGGCAGCATCGTGAATCTCGCGTCGGTCGCCGGCGAGCACGTCACCCGGGCCTCGCTCAGCTACCAGGCGAGCAAGGCCGCGCTGCTCCAGCTGACCCGTGGCCTGGCGGTCCGCTGGGCGCCGGCGGTCCGCGTCAACGCCGTCGGCCCGGGCTACGTGCGCACCGACCTCAACAGCGCCTGGCTCGACCAGCCGGCCAACCGCGACTACGTGCTCGGCAACACGCCGCTCGGAAGGGTCGGCGAGCCCGCGGACGTGGTCGGCGCCGTCACCTTCCTGGCCTCTCCGGCCGCCGCCTACGTCACCGGCCAGCACCTGCGGATCGACGGGGGCTGGAGCGCCCGCTGAGCCCCTGGTGGACCGTCGGCTGGCGCGACGCGGTCGGCTCCAGATGGTCCTCGAACTGCAGCAGCAGCCGTCGCAACAGGTGGGTGAGCAACTCGCGGTCCGACGGGACGAGCGCGGCCAGCAGCCGGTGCTCGTTGGCGGTGTGCGCGTCGACCGCCTCGTCGATCACCCGGTGCCCCTTGGCGGTCAGGGCCACCAGCAGGCCACGGCCGTCGTCAGGGTCGGGCATCCGCTTCACCAGGCCGGCGACCTCGAGCCGCCGCAGCCGGTTGGTCATCGCGCCGCTGGAGACCAGCAGTGAGTTGTAGAGGTCGGTGGGGGACAGGCAGTGCGGCGGGCCGGCCCGCCGCAGGGCGGCCAGGACGGCGAACTGCGGCTCGTTGAGCCCGTACCTGCCGAGCACCTCGGCGATGGACTGCTCCAGGAAGCGGGAGAGCCGGGACATGCGGCCGATGATGCCCATCGGCGAGACGTCGAGCTCGGGCCGCTGGCGGCTCCACTGATCCAGGATGTGATCGACGTGATCCGGGGAGGGCGCGCCCGCCGCGCCGGTTCCATCCTGATCGCTCGACATGAAGACATTCTACGTCAGCCAGGCCGGCGCACGCCTTGACGCACCCGGACCGGTAAGGTATCTAAACGCTAAGATAGTTTCCCCACGATTGCTTCGCGCAATGGGAAAGGACGGGGCCGCACATGGAGCGCATCGGTTTCGCTGTCGGCTACGACCCCGCCATGGACGGCCGCGACATGGCGCACTGGATGCGCGAGGCGGAGGAGCGAGGCTACGAGATCGGCTTCTTCTCCGAGACCATCGAGCTGATGCGCGACTCGGTCAGCTCCCTGAGCGCCATCGCGCTGGCGACCGAGCGGCTCACCATCGGCTGCACGCAGATCGTCCGCCTGCGCAGTCCGCTGGTGATGGCGCAGACCGCCGCGTCCCTGGACGAGCTGTCGGGCGGCCGGCTGATGCTGGCGCCCGGCTCGTGCACCAGCACGCACGCCAAGCGGCACGGCCTGGAGCCCGCCGACCCCGGGGTGGCGCTGCGGGAGTGGATCGAGTCGATGCGGCTCATCCTCGCCGGCGGCAACGTCTCCTACGACGGCGAGCTGGTGAAGTTCAAGGACGTGGAGCTCGGCTTCGAGCCCCCGCGCAGGCACCTGCCGATGTTCGTGCCGGCCACCAGCCGCAAGGGCCTGCGCATCGCCGGCGCGATCGGCGACGGCGTGCTGCTCAACGCCGTCTGCTCGCCGGAGTACTCCGCCAACGCGCTCAAGATCGTGCGGGAGGCGGTGGAGGAGTCGGGCCGCGACTGGGACAGCTTCGAGGTCGCGCAGCTGATCAACTGCTCGGTGGCCGACGACGAGGCGACCGCGCTGGACGCGATGCGCTGGGAGGTCGCCAGCAAGCTCGACCCGATCCAGCTTCCCTTCATCGCCGGCCCGAAGATGCGCGTCGGCGAGCCGTACTTCCACCCGGACGACTTCCCGAAGTTCGAGGAGGCCTGGCGCCAGGGCGGCAAGCAGGCCCTGATCGAGGCCGTGCCCGACTCCTACATCCGTGGCATGACCGCCAGCGGGACGCCAGAGCAGGTCAAGCAGAAGGTGCAGCAGTACCGCGACGTGGGCGTGCGGCTGCCGATCCTCCGGCCGGCGGCCAAGGACCAGGCCGAGCGCCTGCTGGACCTGTTCGCCGTGGCGTAGCGGCATGGAGGCGCCGGCTGGCATCGTCTGCGCGCTGGTCACGCCCTTCCGCGGGGACGGCGCGGTCGACGAGCCGGCCCTGCGCGAGCTGGTCGACTTCCAGGCCGGGCGCGGCGTCGACGCCCTGTTCGTGCTCGGCACCACCGGCGAGGGCGTGCTGCTCGACGTCGCCGAGCGCCGCCGCGCCACCGAGGTGGCCGCCGAGCACCTGCGCAGCCGCCTGCCCCTGGTGGTGCACTGCGGCGCGGCCGACACCCGCACGGCCGCGACCCTGGCACGCCACGCCGAGGAGGCGGGCGCG
>DASVXQ010000387.1:0-10358 GCA_036392615.1 Actinomycetes bacterium
TCGGCGCGCGGCGCCGGCGGCAGCAGCATCGAGCCGCCCCGCTCGGCGCCTCGGCCGACCCGCAGCCCGGTCGCGATGGCGATGCACCTGGCGCCGCCGACCGCCCGCAGCAGCAGCGGCTCACTCAGCTCGACGCCCCGCAGCCGCCGCTCCTCGATGGTGGTCGCGCGCGTGGTCACCAGCCCGCGGGTCACCTGGAGCGTGCCGCCGCTGTGCCGCACCAGCCGGAAGCCCCAGAACGCCAGGACGTAGCCGAGGGTGGAGGCGATCGCGACCACCAGCACCGCCACGGCCACCACCTCGAGGATGGCCAGCCACACGCCGGCGCCGGCGAGCTGGTCGACCACGGTCCGCACCAGGCCGAAGCGCGACGGGTCCACGTGCGCCTCGTTGACCAGCTGCGAGAGGAAGCCGGCGAGCAGCCCGAGGGTCACCACGCCCGACAGCGTGAACGGGCCGAAGCGGATCCATACGGGGTCGAGCCGGGCCAGCTCCCGCTCCGCCTCGGCGGCCGGCGGCGCCGCGGTCGCGGTCGTCGCGCCCGGCTCCGGGGCCGTGCCGGCGGCGGCCCGCTCTGGCCCGGCGCGGCGGTGCAGCAGCTCCTGGCGAAGTCCGGCGGCTTCCTCGGCGCTGAGCCCGTCCAGCCGGATGCCGCTCTCGCGCTCGCGGTCGGACTGGCCGGTGCCGATGTCGACCCGCGCCACGCCGAGCAGCCGGTGCAGCACGTGGGCGGTCACGTCCACAGTGCGCACCCGGTCGCGCGGCACGGTCAACAGCCGCCGGCGCAGCAGGCCCCGACGGACCTGCACCTGCTCTGGCGTGATGCGGTAGCTGGTGGTCACCCAGCGCAGCACGCCCAGGCCGACCACGATCGCCACGCCGACGAAGCTCCAGAGCTGCCCGTTGCCCCGGCTGCTGCCGGCGACCAGCAGGCCGAACAGCGCCGGCAGCGCCCGCGGCAGCTCCTGGACCGGGTAGAGCAGCAGCATGCGCGGGTTGAGGCGGCGCCAGCCGGCCGGGTCCGGCGGCGTGGAGCCGGCGGGCTCGGCGGTCCCGGCCGGCGAGGGCGTCGCCGTCACGTGGCGTCGCCCCGCATCGCCTCGGCGGCGGCGGTCAGGTCGTCGACCAGCCGCTGCGCCGTGTCGCGGTCGAGCCCGTTGATGCGCAGCGGGCCGGCCGCCGAGGCGGTGGTCACGGTCACGTTGGTCAGGCCGAAGACCTGCTCCAGCGGCCCGCGCTCGCTGTCGACCGTCTGGATGCGCGAGATCGGGGCGATCCGCCGCTCCTGGTTGAACCAGCCGGACTGGGTGTACATCGCCTCCGGGGTCGCCTCCCAGCGGTGCACCCGGTAGCGCCACTGCGGCATGACCAGCAGGTGGGCGAGCGCCAGGACCGAGGTCACCGCGAGCACGATCCCGTGCCAGGCCTGTCCGTCGCGCGCGGCCGCCAGCCAGATGATCTGAACGGCCAGCAGCACCAGCCAGCCGAAGCCGGCGCGGGCGGTCCAGTACCAGATCGCCCTGGTGCTCACCCGGTACCTCGGCGGCCGCAGCTCCGGGGCGGCACCGCTCCGGAGCACGGCGCCGCCGGCCTCCGAATCGGGCACGGCCCTCCCCACGCGGTGGACTTCCTCCGGTGTCGACTCTAGCGCCCGGCGCCAGTCAGCGTGTTCGGCGGTGGCCGGTCAGCGCGGCGGCCACGCCGAGGCCGACGAAGGTCGCGCCGACCACGTAACGTTCGCCGCGCAGCAGCCGGACGTGGTCGCGCAGCCACGGCCCGAGACTCCCGGCGACCAGCGCGTAGGTCCCGTCGGTGCACAGGCCGAGCAGCACGAACACCACCCCGAAGGTGGCCACCTGGAGCGGCACCGCGCCGCGGGAGGGGTCGACGAACTGCGGCAGGAAGGCGAAGAAGAACAGCGCCAGCTTGGGGTTCAGCACGTTGACCAGCATGCCCTGGTAGAACAGGCGCGCGGCGCTGCGTGGCGGGGCGGTGGTGGCGACCGCCTGCGTCTCGTCGTGCCCGAGCAGCTTGCGGACCCCGAGGTAGACCAGGTACGCGGCGCCGAGGTACTTGACCAGGTTGAAGGTCAGCGCCGAGCGGAGCAGGAGGTAGGACCCGCCCAGCACGGCGAAGGCGACCTGGACCAGCGTGCCGGCGTGGATGCCGAGCACCGAGGCGATGCCGGCGCGGCGGCCCTGGCGGACGCTCTGGGACACGATGTAGAGCACCGCCGGTCCGGGTACCAGCAGGACCAGCACCGCGGTGGCGGCGTACAGGGCGAGGATCGACGGGGTCGGCATGCTCCCAGGCTAAGCGGCGCGGCCCGCCGCCGCACCCGATTTACCGGGCGGCGTCGAGGATGGCGAGCACCTCGTCGTGCAGCAGGCCGTTGCTGGAGACGGCGCTGCCGCCGTCGGCGCGCGGCAGGCCGGCCAGGCTGGTGAAGCGGCCGCCGGCCTCCTCGACGATCACCTGCACCGCCGCCACGTCCCAGAGCGAGACCTCCGGCTCGGCGGCGACGTCGCAGGCGCCCTCGGCGACCATCATGTGGGTCCAGAAGTCGCCGAAGCCGCGACCGCGCCAGCAGCGGCGCTCCAGCTCGAGGAAGCGCTCGGTCAGGCCGTGGTCGGCCCAGGAGGAGACGCTGGAGTGGCCGAGCTGCGCGTCCTCGAGCTTGGCCACGCGCGAGACGTGCAGCGGCGCGCCGTCGGCGAACGCCCCGGCGCCCCTGGCCGCCCACCAGCGGCGGCCCAGCGCCGGCGCGGAGGCGACCCCGACCGACAGCGCGCCGTCGCGCTCCAGCGCGATCAGGGTGGCGTAGACCGGGATGCCGCGGACGTAGTTCTTGGTGCCGTCGATCGGGTCGACGATCCAGCGGGTCGTGGCGGCCGGCCCGTCGCCGACGCCGAACTCCTCGCCGAGCACGGCGTGCGCCGGCCGCTCCTCGGCGATGCGCTTGCGCAGGAGCTGCTCGACGGCGCGGTCGGCCTCGGACACCGGGGTGAGGTCCGGCTTGGTCTCGACCACCAGGTCGGAGGCGCGGAAGCGCTCCAGGGTGACCGCGTCGGCCAGGTCGGCCAGCTCCAGGGCGAGCTGGAGGTCGGCCAGGTTCTTGTCGCCGGGGTCGTGCTCGGAGATCGGGTTGTTCATGCCGGTCAGCGTACCCCGCCGTAGTGGTCCAGGGCGTCGAGCGCGGTCTGGGCCATGACCCGCACCCCGACCGGGATGGCGCGCTCGTCGGCGTCGAACAACGCGGCGTGCAGATCGAGGTCGGTGCCGGGGATGCGCACCCCGAGCCGCGCCATCGACCCGGGGATGTCCTCCAGGTACCAGGAGAAGTCCTCGCCGCCCATGCTCTGCGGCGCGGTCAGCACCGCGGACGGGCCCAGCGCCCTGCGGCCGGCGTTGGCCAGCACCGCTGTGGCCACCTCGTCGTTGATCACCGGCGGCGCGCCGCGCTGGTAGTCGATGTCCCACTTGCAGTTCAGCGGCGCCACGGTGGTCTCGAGGATGCGCTCGATCAGCTTGGGCATCTCGCTCCAGACGTGCCGGTCCAGCACGCGTACCGTGCCGCGCGCCACCGCCTGGGTCGGGATGGCGTTGTGCACCGAGCCGGACTCGACGCTGCCGAAGCTCACCGTCAGCACCGCGCGGGGGTCGACCACCCGCGACAGCGCGCCTGGCAGGTCGGTGATCACCCGCGAGATCGCGTAGACCAGGTCGGAGGTGAGGTGCGGCCGGGCGGTGTGGCCGCCGGGGCCGGTCAGCCGGATCTCCATCAGGTCCGAGGCGGCGGTGATCGAGCCGACCCGGACGCCGATCGCGCCGACGTCGATCTTGGGGTCGCAGTGCAGCGCGAAGATCGCGCTGACGTCCTTGAGCTCGCCGGCGGCGAGCACGTCGAGGGCGCCGCCGGGGACCTTCTCCTCGGCCGGCTGGAAGATCAGCCGGACGCGGCCGCGCAGCCGCTCGGCGCGCTCGGCCAGCGCCAGGCCGGCGCCGAGCAGGATGGTGGTGTGCAGGTCGTGCCCGCAGGCGTGGCACACGCCGGGCACGGCGGAACGATAGGAGACGTCCTTCTCGTCCTGGAGCGGCAGCGCGTCGATGTCGGCGCGCAGCGCGATCGTCGGCCCGTCGCCGGTGCCGATGTCGCAGACGAGGCCTGTGCTGGTGGGCAGCAGGCAGGGACGCAGGCCAACGGCCTCGAGGCGGCGGGCGACCAGGGCGGTGGTCTCGCGCTCGGCGCGGCCGAGCTCAGGGTGCTGGTGCAGATGGCGGCGGAGGTATGTCAGTTCCGCGCCATGTGTCGCCAAAAAGGTGCTCAGGTCGAGAGTCACTGTATGCCTGGCTTCTCATGGGGCCGGATAGGGAAGGAAAATCCGCGTGCGACTGTCAGGAAGGATGATACCGGTTTGGCTGAAGCAAATGGAAAAAGGAAACTCGTGGTGGTTACGTTCCCGCCGGTTCGCGTAATACTGTTATCACCTGCAACCTGATCAAATGCGCACGAACGGTCGCAGCTGGCGCTCGCGCCGCGACCGTGGCTTGCTTCGCTGACTTGCATCATCCCAGCTCAGGCACGGTGGCACAAGCACGTGGACGCGTCCTGTCGCCGCCACGGCCGCAACCCGGGACCGGCCGGCCGGCATCGCGCCCGCCGCGCGGGACGGGCGCGGGGCACTGCGGGAGGGCGCTGTGCGACCCGCGCGCCGGCGGGCTATTGGCGATTTCTTGGGACAATAGCTCCGCGTTTTTCCGGATCCCTGCCCCGCATCGAGCCGACCGTTGGTGACTCGAATTATCTAGTCACCGGAGCCGCGCGCGGCCAGCCAGGTGAGCAGGGTGCGCACCGCCGCCCCGGTCGAGCCCTTGCCAAGGTAGCCCTCGTCGGAGTCCGCCCGCGCCGGCCCGGCGATGTCCAGGTGCGCCCAGGGCCGCCCGTCGACGAACTCCTGGAGGAACAGGCCGGCGGTCAGCGCGCCGCCGTAGCGGTCGCTGCCGACGTTCTTGAGGTCGGCCACCTCGCTGTCGAGGTCCTTGCGGTACTCCTCGGGCAGCGGCAGGCGCCAGGCCCGCTCGCCCGCCTCGCCGGCCGCCTCGAGCAGCTCGCCCGCCAGGGCGTCGTCGTTGCTCATCAGCCCGGTGTAGCGCTTGCCGAGCGCGACCATGCAGGCGCCGGTCAGCGTGGCCACGTCGACGATCGCGTCCGGCGCGGCGGTCGAGCCGAGCGCCAGCGCGTCGGCCATCACCAGACGGCCCTCGGCGTCGGTGTTCAGCACCTCGACGGTCTTGCCGTTCTTCATGGTCAGCACGTCCCCCGGCCGGGTGGCCGTGCCCGACGGCATGTTCTCGGCGGTGGCCAGGTAGCCGGTGACCGCGACCTTGACGCCCAGGTCGTCGAGCGCGCTCATCACCGCCAGCACCGCGGCCGCCCCGGACATGTCGGTCTTCATGGTGATCATGCCGTCCGCCGGCTTGAGCGACAGGCCGCCGGAGTCGAAGGTGATGCCCTTGCCGACCAGCACCACGTGGCCGCGCGCCCCCTCGGGCTCGTAGCGCAGCTCGACCAGGCGGGGCGGGCTGCTGGCGCCCTGGCCCACGCCGACGATCCCGCCGAAGCCTTCGGCCGCCAGCTCGGCTTCGTCCTTGACCGAGACGCGCACCTGCTTGCCCTCGACCGCGCGCTCCGCGGCGGCGGCCATGTCGGCCGGGTGCAGGTTGTTGGCCGGCTCGTTGGAGAGGTCGCGCGCCAGGTTGGTGGCGGCGGCGCGCACGCGCCCGGCGGCGACCGCCGCCTGGAGCGCGGCCTCGTCGGCGCCGCCGGCCGGCACGATCACCAGCCGCTCCAGGGCTGGGCGCTTGCCGTTGCCGTCGGCCTTGTACTTGTCGAAGCGATAGGCGGCCAGCAGGGCGGCCTCGGCCACCGCGCGAACCGCGGCGGCCTGGTCGCCGGGCAGGGCCTGCGCCAGCGTGGTGACCGCCTGCTTGGCGCCGCCCGCCCCGCGCACCAGCGCGCCGGCGGCGCGGCGCAGCACCTCGCCGTCGACCTTGTCGTGGTCGCCCAGCCCGATCAGCAGCAGGGTCGCGGTCGGCAGCCGCCCGAGCGTCGAGAGCGCCAGCGCCTCGCCGGTCTTGCCGGTGAAGCCGCGCGACTCCAGCAGCGGGCGCAGCGGCGTGCCGAGCGCCTCGAGCGCCTGCTCGGCGCCTCCCGCGGGCTCGAGGTCGGCGAAGACCCCGAGGGCGAGTAGATCGGCCGGCGCCGTGAGCGCTTCGGCCGCGCCTAGTCCAACCTCCATGTGCTCCTCCAGCTGAAGCGGGCGACTGCCTGATCAAGGCCGTGCCAGACAGGAATCAGTGCGATCGTACAGGTGGGCGGCCTGGCCATGGCGGGCAATTGGGGCCTTTCTGCCTGTAGTACCCTCGCCCGGACCGGCCGTGGGCCTCGCGGACCACCCGAAGGTCATGGAGACTGGGCACATGGAACGCCGTAGGCTCGCTGACGTGATCGCGTTCGACCAGCGGCGGATGGCTAAGCACCGGCTGTTCGAGACCGACCGGACCATCACCGACCTGTACTGCCTGGACCCCGACCAGGAGCAGTTGCTGCTGGTGCACGAGGCCTCCGACAAGGTGGTGGTGGCCATGGCCGGGCGCGTGCTGGTCCGGGTGGAGGACGACTCGGCCGAGATCGGCCAGTACGAGGCCGTGCTGGTGCCGGCGGGCGCCAAGCACGCGCTCAAGAACCTCGGCCCCGACCCGGCGGTGCTGCTGGTATTCCTGGCCCCGCGGCTCGCCTGAGCCGCGGGGCCGGTTGAAGGTGGCCCGAGCCGACCGGGTCGCTCGGCTCGGGCCACGCGCTACATGGTCAGGTTGAGGAGCCGGTCCACGAACGCGCGGTAGCCGCGCAACGCCAGCCGGAGGTCCTCGGTGGAGCCCTCGTCGATGGTCGCCTTCAGCTTGGAGCGCTCGCTCTCCAGCGACCGCACCAGCGTCTGGACGAGCTCGTCGACGAACCGCTCGGCCTCCTGCACGGCCTGGCGGGGCTCGTCGACGAAGCCCGCCTGGATGTCGACGAAGCGCGCGCGGGTGGCGTCGGCGTCGAGCGAGCCGAGCAGCGCGCTGCGCTCGTCGACGGGCGCGGTGACCGGAGCCGGGCCGGAACCGGGCACGAGCATCTCCGTCTCGGTGCTCGTCGAGCCCTGCACGGCCGGCTCCGGCTCCAGGCCGTCCACGCCGGTGGACACAGCTGCCGGGATCTCGGTGGTCGGCGTCCCGTTGCCCGGGCTCGCCGCTTCCGGCTTCGCCGTGCCCGCCGTCTCGAGGTCCGTCGTGTCGGTCGCTTCCAGGTCGTCGGTGATGTTCAGGGGCGGCGGCTTGTAGGTGGCGGTGCCCGAGCTGGTGTCCCCCACGGGGGTCACGGTGGTCGCGTCCGAGCCCGGCTCGTCCGCCAGCACGGTGTCCGACGGCCTGGAGGACGCCGCCGGGTCGGCCGGCGCGGCCTCCTCGTCGCCGTTCCGCTCCGGCGGCCCCAGCGCGATCGGCGGGCGCTCCTCGGCGTCGCGATCGGCCGCCCGCGCCTCCTCGCCGGCGTCGCGGCTGGCCGCCGTGGCGTCCTCCTCGACGTCCTGGTCGGCCGCCCTGGCCTCCTCCTCCTCGACGTCGAACACCGAGGTGGTCGAGGGCCGGTCGGTCTCGTCCGCGGCCAGCGCCCGCTCGGCCTCGGCGGCCGGCCCCCGCTCGGCGGCCGCGCCGATCATCCGCGGGTCGGTCGGGTCGGCGGCGTGCGGGTCGGTGGTCCGCGGGTCGCCGGCGGCCTCGCGGATCTGGTCCGCGCGCCGTTCCTCGTCCGCGGCGTCGCCGCGCGGCGCCTCGTCCACTGCGTCGGTCCCGGCCGCCTGCTCGTCGCGCTGCTCGGTCATGGAGCCCTGGCGGGTGAACGCGTGGTCACGATCCGGAGGCTCGTCGCCATAGCCGTAGCGGTAGCGTTCGCTCATCGAGCCTCCTCGGTCGTGCGCCGCTCCGGCGGCGTCGAGGCCGCGGGCCTCGCCTCAGTGGTGCCCCCCTCGTGCCGCGTGGCCTCGTGCTCGCGGACGGCCTCGTCGTGCTCGGCCTCGTCGCGGCGCACCGCGGTGTCCTCCCCGGCGGGCACGCCCTCTCGGTCGGCGGGCACGCCCTCCCGGTCGGCGGGCACGCCGTCGCCGTCGGCGGGCACGCCGTCGCCGGCGCGGTCGGCCGGGACGTCGGCGCCGGCCGGGACGTCGGCGCGGTCGGTGGTGCCGTCGTGGTCGGTGTCGACCACCGTGTCGTCACGCCGTCCGCCGGTGTCGTGCAGCCCGATGGCCGCGGCGCCGTGGGTCTCCAGCAGCTCCTCGAACAGCGAGCGGTAGTGGACCAGCGCCTGGCGCAGATCCTCGGTGCTGGCCTCGGAGCGCTCGTTGGCCTCGGCGACGGCGTGGGCCGCGCGGTAGTCGTCGACCACCTGCGGGTGGTCGACGGAGATGTCGGCCGCGCGCTGCTCGAAGTCCTCGACGGGGTAGCCGCGATCGCGCATGACCTCGTTGATCAGCCGGTCGGCGGCGCGGGTCGCCTCGGTCGGCGAGTCCACGAACTGCGCCTGGACCAGGCGCCACTGCTCCAGGTAGCGGTCGCGGGCGGCCGGCTCGAGCGCGATGATCTCGAGCTTCTCGCGTCGCGCGCGGCGATCTTCCAGCTCGGCCTCGGCGGCCTGGCGGCTGCCGGACTCGCTGACCGCGCGCTCGTACTCGGGCCCGAACTGCTTGCGGAGCCGGGCGGTGCGCTGCTGGCGCATGAGGAACCAGGCCAGCGCCAGGACGATCAGGACGATGACGATGATGGCGACGAGCAAACCGGCGTTCACTGGCCGCTCCTTTCGATCCCGGAGTTTGGTCCCTGGTGGCAGCGTCCACGCGGTCGGAGGCAGTGCCACCGGTCGCTTTAGCTATCCCAACCGAAGGCTCGCCCAAACCCGGCGAGGCTCACCTGTCACGACGAGACGGCCGCCATCGGGCCGGATCGTGACACTCTAACGACAGTGGACGCGAAGGAGAATGCGGCCAGGCGCGATACGGCTCGCTTGTCCTGCTCTATCCGGAACGCCGGCCGGATCAGGCCCAGGCGGGCGGCCGCTCGTGCTCCCGGTCGTGGGCGCGCTCGTGGCGGGCGTACTCCACCAGCAGCCGCGCCGACTCGGTCACCTCGGCGGGGTCGGCCGTCTCCTGCCGCCACCACTGGCCGAGCCGGTCGTCGTGGTAGCGCGGGACCACGTGCATGTGGAGGTGGAAGACCGTCTGGAAGCCGGCGATGCCGTCGGAGTTGGCCTGCACCAGGTCGACCCCGCCGGCCTTGTAGGCGCCGATGACCAGCCTGGCCATCCGCTGGGCGGTGGCGGCGACCGCGAGCCAGTCCTCCTCGCTGGCGCTCATCATGTCCGGGACGTGCGTCCGCGACACCACCAGCAGGTGCCCGGGAGTCGCCGGGTTGATGTCCATGAAGGCGACGGTTCTTTCGTCCTCGTCGACGTAGTCCGCCGGCAGCTCGCCCGACACGATCTGGCAGAACGTGCAGTCCGCCTGCATCCGCCCTCCTCCTCTCGGCCTGCGCTGGACGACGCCAGCCAGGCTCACGGAGCCTATACCCGTCGCACGGGCGAGGTACTGCCGCCCGCGTCTGTTACGAATCGGCAGCCGCGGAGTCGAGATCGAGCGCGAGTGAGTTGATGCAGTACCGCATGCCCGTGGGGGCCGGGCCGTCGGGGAAGACGTGGCCCAGGTGCGAGCCGCAGCGGCGGCAGCGGACCTCGGTCCGGTGCATGCCGTGGCTCGAGTCGTCGAGTAGCTCCACGCCGGCGGCCACCACCGGCTCGGTGAAGCTCGGCCAGCCGGTGCCGGAGTCGAACTTGGTGTCGGAGCTGAACAGCTCGGCCCCGCACGCGGCGCAGCGGTAGACGCCGTCGTCCTTGGCGTGGACGTAGCGGCCGCTGAACGGCGGCTCGGTGCCCGCCTCACGCAGGACCCTGTACTGCTCAGGGGTGAGCTGCTCGCGCCACTCGCTCTCCGACCTGGTGACCTCGGCCATCCCCCGACCCCCTTGTGCCGTCATCCACCGATCTGGGACATCCCTCGAGCGGGCTGGACGAAATCGGGCTCGTTGATCCGGTGACCCCACTGCTTGCGGGCGACCGCGTCCTGGTAGCAACGCGCGACCGCTTCGTCGTCCCCACCGGAACGGAGCACCGCACGCAGATCGTACTCGGTCGTGGCGAACAGGCAGGTCCGGATCTGGCCGTCCGCGGTGAGCCGCACGCGGTCGCACTGGGCACAGAACGCCCTGGTCAC
>DASVXQ010000388.1:0-3888 GCA_036392615.1 Actinomycetes bacterium
CGTCGCGGCCGGCTCCTCAACCTCTGCTTGACGTTGACGGCGCAGCTCGCGGTGCTGGCGGGCGTCGCGTCCAGCGCCGAGGCCGGCCGGGAGGCCGCTCGCCGCGCGTTGGCAAGCGGCGACGCGCTGGAACGGTTCCGCGCCTTCGTGGCGGCACAGGGCGGCGACGCCGCCGTGGTCGACGATCTCTCGATGCTGCCGATGGCGCCGGTCTCCAGGGTGGTCGAGGCGACGGTCGACGGCTGGCTCGCGGCGGTGGACGCCGCCGCGGTGGGGCAGGTCGCCGCGGCGCTCGGCGCGGGCAGGCAGCGCATCGACCATCGGATCGACCCGGCGGTCGCGGTCGAGCTGCCCGTAAAGATCGGCGACCGCGTCTCGGCGGGCGACCCGATCGGGCGGGTGGCCGCCCGCGACGAGCAGGCCGCCGAGCAGGCGGCCGAACGCCTGCTGGGCGCGCTGCGCTGGAGCGACCAGCCAGTGCCCCCGCCGCCGCTGGTGTACAGAGTCGTGAGCCGCTGACTTCCGCCGGGCAATCCGACCTTGGCTCGTGGCCCATGCTAGGGTGGCTGCCAGGTGGCGCTTTGCTTGGTTGTTGCGCCCTTTCCGACGTCCTTTGCCATACCCTCCGGAGGCCCTGGCGTGGGTTCGCCCCTGACCCTTCTACGAGACAATCCGCTCGGATTCCTCGCCTTCGTCGTCGCGGTGATCGTGGCCATCACCGTGCACGAGTTCAGCCACGCGGCCGTCGCGACGGCCCAGGGCGACCGGACGCCGCGCGCGCAGGGGCGCCTGACGCTCAACCCGCTCGCACACCTCGACCCGCTGGGGAGTATCGCGCTGGTACTGGCCGGCTTCGGCTGGGGGAAACCGGTGCAGTTCAGCCCCTACCAGCTGCGCAGCCAGCGGGCCGGAGCGGCCATGGTCGGCCTGGCGGGACCGGCCTCGAACTTCGTGCTGGCCCTGCTCAGCGCCCTGATCCTACGGCTCATCCTGGGACGCGGCAGCACCGCGGAGTTCACCCTCATCCTGTTGCAGACGCTGGTGAGCCTCAACGTCGTGCTCGGGGTGTTCAACCTGGTGCCCATCCCTCCGCTCGACGGCTCGCGGCTGCTGTCCATCTTCCTGCCGCAGCGCCGCCAGGGGATCGTCTACTTCCTCGACCAGTACGGGATCTTCATCCTGCTGGCGCTGCTCATCTTCGCCCCCGGCCTGCTGTCGCCCTTCTTCGACGCGGTCATCCGCTTCATCTATCGCGTGGTGGGGTTCAACATCTGACCCGGGCCAGGCACGGCTCGTCGCGTGGCGGGTCCAACCTGGAACGCGCTCGTTGTCGGGCGAGCGGCGGCTGGCTACGATCGGCGATCGGCTCAGGAGCAGACAGTGGTCATCGACTTAGCGATCCATCGCTCTATCGCTAAGTCGATGAATAGATTCATAGATAAGTAGACAAATGGACTATGTGGTCAGGACCGAGGTGTTCGAGGGGCCATTCGACCTGCTCCTCCATCTCATCGCGCGCCAGCAGGTCGACATCTGGCAGGTGTCGCTCGCCAACATCACCGAGGACTACCTGGCCGAGATCAAGCGTATGCAGGAGCTGAACCTCGAGGTCGCCACGGAGTTCCTGGTGGTCGCCGCGACGCTCCTCGAGCTGAAGGCGGCGCGCCTGCTGCCGAGCCCTGATGGGGAGGACGACGAGGTCGAGGCGCTGCTCGAAGAGCGGGACCTGCTGTTCGCAAGGCTGCTGCAGTACCGGGCATACAAGCGGGTCGCCGAGTTGTTCGGCGCGCGGTTCCTGGAGCAGATGGCGTACCTGCCGAGGCGGGCCGGCGCCGACGACCTGATGGAGCGCATCGCCCCGAACCTGCTCGCCGGCGTCCGGCCGGAGGACCTGGCACGGCTCGCGGCGGCCGCCTTCACCCCGGCGCCGGTTCCAGTGGTGAGCACCGAGCACATCGCCCCGGCCCGGCTGACGGTCAGCGAAGCGGTCGCGGAGCTCGCCGAGCGGCTCCAGGAACAAAGAGAGGCGACCTTCGACGACCTGGTGGGACGCGACGTGCCGGCGATCGAGGTGGTCATCAGCTTCCTGGCCCTGCTGGAGCTGTACAAGCGCTCGTTGATCCAGCTGGACCAGACCGCTACCTTCGGCGCGATCACCGTCCGGTGGACCGGCGACGCCGGCGCCGCGACCGACGACCTGATGGTCGAGGAGCCTGCATGACCGCCCCGCACAACGACGACCACCCGACCCCGGCAGGCCCTGAGCCCTCCGCGCCGGGCCGGCCAACCGCCTGGGAGCATCACGGACCACCCGCGACCGAGGAGCCCCGCGTCGAGCCGACCGGGATCCCGCCGTCGACGGACGGGCCCGATCGGCCCCAGGACCTCCCGCTCCCGCCTGGACCGGCGGCTGAGCGGGGTGTCGGAGGCGCGCCCGGTCAGCCGGCCAACCTGGTCTCCGCGTCCCTTGCGCCGCGGGAGGAGTCCGCCGGGGCCGAGCCTCCAAGCGGGCCGGAGCCGGACGGCACGGCGCCATCCGAGCCCGATGACCGCCATGGAGAAGGCGCCACGACCAATGGGGCCGACGCCGGCCTCGCGACCACGCTCCGCGATGCGTCTGCTGCGGTCGGCCGACCACGGGGGCCGGGCGGCCCGCCCCACCCGGATGCCGAGATCGCGACCGCGCTCGGCGACGAACCGGATGCGGTCGGGTTCGGCGGGCCGCCGGAAGGCGCGGACGTGTGGCCGACGGACGAGGCGCTGGAGGCGGTGGACCTCGACGACGCGGGGTGGACGCGGCGCGACCTGGAGGCGATCCTGCTGGTCGCTGACGAGCCGGTCCCCGCGACCACGCTCGCCGAGCTGGTCGGAGCGCGGCTGACACAGGTCGAGTCCATGCTGATCGACCTGGCGGGGGAGTACGCGGCACAAGGGCGCGGCTTCGTCCTGCGCGCGGTCGCCGGCGGGTGGCGCCTGTACACGCACCCGTCGGCTCGGGACGTGGTCGAGGCGTATCTTCGCGCTGGGACGCAGAGCAGGCTCACCAGGGCGGCGCTCGAGACCCTGGCGGTGGTTGCCTACCGGCAGCCCGTGACCCGGCACCAGGTCGCTGCGGTGCGCGGCGTGAACGTCGACGGCGTGTTCCGCACTCTCACCACGCGTGGGCTGATCCACGAGGTCGGCCACGAGGAGGGGCCGGGCCAGGCCGTCCTGTACGGCACGACCCCCGCGTTCCTCGAGCAACTGGGTCTGAACAGCCTGGACCAACTGCCTCCTATCAAGGACTACCTTCCCGAGGGCGTTGACCTCATGGAACTGCTGGAGCAGATGTGACCCCGCGACGAGCGACCGGCGCGGACTCGCCCCGCCGGCCCGAGCGCGGCCGCAGGTCGGCCCCGTCCGGTCGCGGCGCCTCCAGCACCGCGGCCAGGGGAGGCGCCTCCAGCGGGAGCCCCTCGTCGGACCGCTCCCGCTCAGCTGGAGGTCGAGCGTCCGCCAACGCAGCCCGCTCGGACCGCTCCGGCTCAACTGGAGGTCGAGCCGCCGCCAACGCGGGCCGCTCGGACCGAGGCGCAGGCGGGCCGGCGCCGAGCCGCTCGGCCGGCCGCGCCGGCTCGAGTGCGAGCGGCGCTCAGCGTGGGCGCAGAGGCGGTGGTGCCAGTCGATCGGCGCGCGCTGCGACCCGTCGCGATTCGGAGTCGCCCGGCACGCGCTCGTCCCGACCCAAGAGCGCCGCGAGGGCGGGGACTCCAGCAACGGCTGTCGCCAGCCCGCGTTCCCGATCGGCCTCGAACACTCGAGACGCCAGGGGCGTCGACGCCGGCGGGCCCACCGAGGGGATCCGGCTCAACAAGGCGTTGAGCGCTGCGGGTCTCGGGTCGCGGCGGG
>DASVXQ010000389.1:0-9315 GCA_036392615.1 Actinomycetes bacterium
GCGCGCGCCAGCGCGGGAGCGTCGTTGATGCCGTCGCCGACCATCGCGACCACCCGGCCCTCGCCCTGGAGCCGGGCGATCTCGGCGACCTTGTCCTCGGGCAGCACCTCGGCCATGACCCGCCCGACGCCGGCCCGGCGCGCCCCCGCCTCCGCCGTGCGGACGTTGTCGCCGCTGATCATGGCGACTTCCAGGCCCATGCCCCGCAGGCGGCCCACCACCTCGGCGGCGCCTCCTCGAGCGTGTCCGCCACCGCGAGCGCGCCGCGGACCTGGGCGTCCCAGCCGGCGAGCACCACCGTGCCGCCCTCGGCCTCCAGCCGCTCCGCCTGGTCGTCCAGGTCCGCCGGGAGCTGGAGGCCGGCCTCGGCGGCCAGCTTCCGCCGTCGGCGGGGATCTTCTCGCCCGGGAGCACCAGCAGCAGGTCGCCGACGGCCACCCGCTCGACCGGGACGAGCACCTCTGCGCCGTCGCGCAGCACCCGCGCCTGCCTGGCGCCCAGCTCCAGCAGGGCGCGGATCGCCTGGCCGGCGCGGCCGGTGGCGCGCACCTCCAGCCAGCGGCCGGTCACCAGGAAGGCGACGATCACCGCGGCGGAGTCGAAGTACAGGTCGGCGCCGCCAGCCTCCAGCTGCGCCAGCGAGAAGCCGTAGGCGGCCAGGGTGCCGAGCGCGATCAGCGTGTCCATGCTGGCGCTCGCCCGGCGCGCCCGCCTGGCGGCCTCGCGCAGGAACGGCCAGCCGCACCAGAACTGCACCGGGGTGGCCAGCGCGAACATCGCCAGCCGCGCCCAGGCGCGCTGGTGGACGCCGCCTGGCCACATCGCCAGCGCCACCGTCGCCAGCGCGAGCAGCAGGGCCAGCAGGGCCCTGCGCCGCCAGGCCGCCGCCGGGTCGGCCGGCTGGGGGCGCTCCAGCGGGGCGATCCGGTAGCCGATGCGGTCGACCGCGGCGCGCAGGTCGTCGAGCTCGACCGCGCCGGGCCGGTAGACCACCCGGGCCCTGGCGGTGGCCAGGTTGACGTCGGCCCGCTCGACCCCGGCCTGCCGGCTGAGCACCCGCTGCACCCGCGCGGCACAGGAGCCGCAGGTCATCCCCTCGACCGCGAAGTCGGCCCGGCGGGTGGTCGCCGCTGCGCTCATCCTCGGTCGGGGACGTCGTAGCCCTGCGCCTCGATTGCGCCGACCAGCTCGGCCCGGTCCACCGAGGTCTCGTCGTAGCTGACCTTCACGGTCCGGGCGGCCACGTCGACCTCCGCCTCCGCGACCCCGCCGATCGGGCGCAGCGCGCCCTCGATCGAGCGCTTGCAGTGGTCGCAGTGGATCTCGGGAACGGCGATCGTCTCGGTGGTCATGCGGTGAAGCCCCCAGGAACCGGTGGGCTGCGGATACAGTACCCCCGGAGGGTATCAGGGAACCGCCGCCGCCAGGAATCGGGACGAGCGTGCCCATCGCCTGGAACGGCCGGACCTGCCTGGTTCCGGCGAGCCGGTGTGCTACAAAGGACTTCCATGAGCCCTTCAGCCCTTCCACCCGGCGGCGCTTTCCTCGACCCTGGCGAGCCGCTGGTCGAGCTGGTCGACGAAGCGGGCCACACCCTCGGGCGGATGCCGAAGCTCGGCGCGCACGAGCCGCCGGGGCACCTGCACCGGGCGTTCTCGGTCTTCCTGCTGGACCCGCACGGCCGCCTGCTGCTGCAGCGGCGCGCCAGCGCGAAGTACCACTCCGGCGGATTGTGGAGCAACACCTGTTGCAGCCACCCGGCGCCCGGTGAGGACCCGGCCGACGCGTCCGCGCGGCGCGTCCACGAGGAGCTGGGCATCGACCCGGTCGGCCTGACCGAGGTGGGCACCACCGTCTACCACGTCACCGACCCGGTCTCCGGGCTGGTCGAGCGGGAGTGGAACCACCTGTTCGTCGGCCACGCGCTCCAGGCGCCGAGCCCCGACCCGCTCGAGGTCGAGGACTGGACCGCCGTGCCGCTCGACGAGCTGGCCGGCATGGGGCCGGACCCCGCCTTCACCGCCTGGTTCCCGACCGTGCTGGAGGCCGTCCTGCCGTCGCTCGGCGGCCTCACACCGCAGCGCCCGCGCCGCTGACCTTCAGGAGCGCAGCTCCAGCAGGGCGAAGGGGACGTCGTCGACCACCAGCCGGAACTGGCCGGAGGCGACCAGCCGCTCGACCACCTGGTGCCAGTCCTTGCCGCAGCAGTAGACGTGCGACTCGTCGATCACCACCACCTGGCGGGTGCCGGTCGCGCGCAGCACGCTCAGCGCCGCCGGCGTGGCCTCGCCCTGGTTGAGCGGCGCGAGCGCGGCGGAGCGCTCGTCCAGCCAACGCAGCGAGGACTGGTTGTAGGCGTTGAGCGTGCGCCGGCCGGTCTGCGACGCCAGGTAGGTCGAGGCGGCGTTCCAGGGCACGGTCTGCCCGAGGACCGGCAGGCCGAGGAACGGGCCGGCGCGGTCGCCGGAGGACTCGAGCGCGGTCACCACCGCGTTGCCGGTGTGCGCCGGGCGCAGCACCGTGCGGAAGATGCGGTAGTCGTTGAGCGCCCACACCGAGCCGGCCAGCAGCGCCACCGCGAGGAACGCGGCCATGCCGCGCGGCCGGCGGCTGCCGGCACCGTCCACGGCGGGCCCGAGCAGCCGCTCGCCGGCCGCGTCCAGCGCGATCACCGCCAGCAGGATCAGCAGCAGCGCGGCCAGCACCAGCAGCCTGGCCGAGACCCGCTGGAGCTGGAGGAACGGCACCGTCTCGAAGATCCGCCGGTAGGGCTCGGTGCCGCCAGGCAGGCCGACGGCGCGCAGCGCCCGGTCGAGGGCACGGTCCGCGGCGGGCCCGAAGGTGAGGAACAGCACCGGCAGCGCCAGCGCGACATAGGCCGCCTCGCCCCGCCGGCGCGCCAGCGCCACCACCGCGCCGGCCAGCGCCAGCAGCGCGACCGGCAGCCCCAGGTAGACCAGCCCCTCGCCCAGCTCGCCGGGGTTCTTCTCGATCAGCGCCAGCAGGCCGCGCGGCGCATAGCGGACCGCCTCGGCGTACTGCCCGTTCTCCCCGGCCACCCCGCCGCCGAACACCCAGCGGAAGGAGGCGAGCACGTAGGCGTCGGCGGCCACCACCGACGCCGCCGCCAGCGCCGCCGGGCCGAGCGGCAGCGGGCGGTGCCGCAGGGCCGCCGCGACCAGCCACCAGGCCACCAGGAAGCCCAGCATGCCGCTGAGGTAGAGCGCGTGGTGGTACTCGCCCGAGAGTCCCACCAGCAGCACCACAGCCGCCAGCCAGCCGCCGGCGCCGAGCCAGCGCCGGCCATGGAGATGCCGCTCCAGCATCGCCTCCAGCGCCCAGGCCGCCGCCGGGAAGGCCCACCACATCACCGCGTTGAAGTGCAGCGAGAGCTGGAAGACGCGGCCGGGCACGAAGGCGTAGAGGACCGCGCCGGCCAGGGCCAGCAGCGGGAAGCGGGTGTGGCGGCGCAGGAAGCCGAAGGCCAGCAGGGCGGTCGCCACGGTCGACAGCAGCAGGGTGGCGTTGTAGGCAGCCACCAGCCCGGCGAACGGCAGGATCAGCGCCATCACCGGCGTCCAGGGCACGTCCAGCGAGGTGGTGCGCAGCGGCTCCGGGCCGCCCACGCCGCTGGCGAGGTCGAGGAACGGCTCGCGCAGGTGCAGCGCGTCGTCGATCACCGTCCGGTTGACGTGCATCGTCTGGAGCGCGTCGTTGCCTGAGAAGGCCTCGGGCGGCGGCGCGCCGAGCTGCGCCGAGCCGGGCAGCTGGATCGACCAGAGCTGGGTCATGTGGATCGGCATCGGCCAGGTGATCCACAGGGTGGCAACGACCGAGACCACCAGCGCGGCCGTCCACCAGCCGGTCCGGTGGCGCTGCGCAGGCGATCCGTCCGGCGGTGACGGCTGGGCCGGGAGCTGTCTGGTCTCGCCGGTGGTCGTGCTCTTCACACGCTCGGCTCCTGGTCAGGCGGGACGGGCTGGCGGTCCCGGTGGCCGGCGGGCGCGGGTCAGCTGGAGGAGCTGTTAGCATACGCCGGCAGCCGACACCCGCCGAAAGTCCACATCCACGTGCAGATCCGAACACCACGCACGCCGGCTTCACGGTACAGCGGAGACGTGGCGCTCGTCGTGGCGGCGTCCATCGCGGCAGCCACCAGCTACTCGACCATCTCCACCGATCTGAACATCTCGGTCATCGTGGTTGGCTGCCTGCTGCTGGGTCTGCTGGCCGCGCTCCGGCTGGTGCCGCGCGCCCCGTCGCCGTCCTCGATCGTGGTCGCGGTGCTGATCGGCCTGGTCCCGCAGCTGTTCTGGCCGCCCAGCGGCAACGTCGAGCTCGGCCCGCTGTTCCACCTGGCCACCGGCCTGGGCATGCTGGCGGGTGGGCTGCTGATCCTGTCGCTGCCGTTGGCCCGGCGGCGCGCCGGGCTCGCGCTGCTGGCGTTCGGCGCCATGGCCGCCGCGACCGTGCTGGTGGTCCAGTCGAGCGGCCATCCGGCCATCGACGTCTGGCTGATCCTTCAGCAGTCGACCCGCGCCCTGCTCCACGGCGCGAACCCCTACAAGCTCCACTTCAGCGGGATCCCGGCTGGCCAGACCAACGACTGCTTCAACTACCTGCCGTTCACCTTCCTCGGCGCGGTGCCGGGACGCGTCCTGCTCGGCGACGTGCGCTACGCGGAGCTCGCCTTCCTGCTGGTCGGCGTGGGCATGCTGGCCCGGGCGCTGCGGTGCCCGCCGGCGACCGGGGACAGCGCGGCGCGGGGCGGGGCGGCGGCGAGCCTGGCCCTGCCGCTGGTGGTGCTGGCGCTCAGCCTGCCCGGGGTGCTGCGGGTCGCGCAGCAGTCGTGGAACGAGAGCGTCATCCTCGGCTGCCTGGCCGCCGCGGTCGCGCTGGTGGTCTGGGGCCGGGCGTGGTGGGCGGTGGTGCCGCTGGGGCTGGCGCTGGCGACCAAGCAGCACGTGGTGCTGGTGCTGCCCCTGTGGGCGCTGTGGAAGGGCTTCGGCCCGCGGCGCGCGCTGGCGGCCGCCGGCCTTGCCGCGGCGATCTGCCTACCATGGCTGCTGGCCGCGCCGGGCAGGTTCTACGGCTGCACGGTGCGGTTCTTCATCGACCTGCCCGCACGACAGGACTCGCTCTCGGTGTGGAACCTCATCCCGGGCGGCCTGCAGACGGCGACCGTGCTGGCGCTGATCGCCGCCGGCTACCTGCTGGCCGTCCGGCTGCTGGACCGCCCGGTCTCCGGGCTGGTGTTCGGCTGCGGCCTGCTGTTCGCCGCCTTCGACCTCGCCAACAAGCAGTCCTTCGAGAACCAGTGGGTGCTGGCCTGCCAGCTGCTGGTGCTCGGCCTGGCCTGCCGCGCGGCCGAGGCCGCGCGGGTGGCACCGCCGCCGACCGGCGCCGAGCGACGCCCGGCGCCCCGACCCGAGGGAGCCGACGTCCCGTGATCCGCGCCGCCCGCCCGAGCCGCACCGCGCTGCGCCTGACCGCCGCGGTGCTGGTCCTCGCCCTGCTGGTGTTCCTTGGCGTGCGCGGGCGCTTCGCCTTCGACCAGGCGCGCCACCAGCGGGCGGCCGCGGCGGTGCTGGCCTCGCCGGACGCGGTCACCAGGGTGCTGCCGCCGACCCCGGCCGGGCGCGCCGAGGGCGTCAGCGGCACGCTGCGCTTCCTGCCCCGCGGCAAGCTCTCGGTGTTCACCTTCCACGGCCTGCCGGCCACCACTGGGCACGAGCGCTACCTGGTCTTCCTGCAGAACTACGGCGGCTGGCTGCTGGCCGGGGCGGCCAGGCCGGACGCGCACGGCGACGCGGAGATCCGCTTCGCCGCCGAGCCGCGCCCGCTGACCATCTACGAGGTGGTGGTCACCCGCGACGTGGACGACGCCACCAGCCTGCCGCACGGCTTCCCACTGCTGCACTGGTTCGGCGGGTACGTGCCGCGCGGGGCCGTGCCGTTCGACTTCGCGCGTCAGGCGCGCTGAGCCCCGCCGGTCCGCCGCGAGCCGTAGGGCGGCGCGAACAGCACCACGATGGCCAGGTCCTCCTCGATGTCGGTGAAGCGGTGCGCCTGCCCGGCCGGCACGTAGATCACCGAGCCGGGCTCCACCGCCACGCTGCCGTCCTCGGTCACCAGACGGCCGCGGCCGCTCGACACGACGTAGACCTCGTCCTCGGCGTGCGGGCTCTGGTCGTCCAGCCCGTCGGCGGGAATCGAATAGGTGCCGACGCTCAGGTCGTCGACCCGGAGTTGCTCCACGTAGTGGTTGGGTGCAGAGCCGGGTGCGGTGAACGCACCCGCGCCTTCGATGAGCACCATCGTCGGCCTCCTCGATCGATGCGGACCGGCGCGGAAGGGGGAAGTCGTCAGCCTACGCTCGCGGTGCGCCATCGGGCGGCGGGCGCCGGATCAGCCGGCGACCGCGCGCAGGCGGTGCACGGTCACCTGGCGCAACGAGGCGTCGCGGGTCGACTGGCGGCGCCAGCCCGAGGCGGTGCCGGCGGTGGCGTGCAGGAAGCGCTCGGCCGGGCGGCGGCCGGGGTCGGCGAGCAGCACCTCGCCGGAGGCGCGCACCAGGCGCGGCAGCAGTTCCAGCAGCGCGTCGACGTTCCGCGCCTCGTAGAGCACGTCAGCGGCCAGCACCAGGTCCCAGGGCGCCTCGTCGAGCAGGGGCTGCGGGCTGGTCCAGGAGCACACCGCGGTCCGCAGCGCGGCGCCGTTGCGGCTGGCGTTGACGGCCGCGAAGGCCACCGCGTCGGGCGACCAGTCGGTCGCCAGCACGCTGGCGCCCTCCAGCGCCGCGGCGATGCCCGGCAGCCCGAGCCCGCAGCCGAGCTCCAGGACCCGCCGGCCGCGTGGACGCAGCCGGGTGACCGCCCGGGCGAGCGCGATCGCGCTGGGCCACAGCTGCGCCCAGTAGGGCAGGTACTCCTCCTGCTCGAAGGCCTGCTCGTCGAGCAGGGCCTCGCTGTCGCGCGGGAGGACCAGGCGCAGCTCGCGGCCGCCGACGGCCACGGTCGCCTCGACCAGGTCGCGCCACGGGTCCCGGACGCCGGCCTGCCCGCGTCGGGACGCGTCCTGCTCCATGGCGGCAATGCTACCGCCCGACGACCTCCCGCCCGACGACCTCCCGCCAGGCGACCCGCCGCGCGCCGGCGGGGACCTCGTCGACCACCGGCTGCTCGAAGACGTGGTTGATGCTGGTGCGCACGGCACCAATGTCCGTGCCGTAGACGTGGATGGAGATCGAGACCCCCTCGGCGCCGGCGTTCTCCACCCGGTGGATGTCCTCGGCGGGCGGCACCAGGCGGCAGACCTGGCCGGGCGTGTAGACCGAGTCGCCATCGCGCACCAGCAGCTCCACCTCGCCGTGCCGGTACAGGTGGTAGCGGGTCTCCAGCTCCTGGCCCTGGAGCACCCCGACCACGCACCAGCAGCGGTGGTCGTGCACCGGGGTGGCCTGCCCCGGCTTCCAGACCAGCGAGACCACCGAGTAGCTGCCGCGCGGGTGGACGTGGACCAGGTGCTGCCGGTAGCTGCCCGCCGCCGGCTGGCGGAAGCGCTCCTCCAGGAACTCCGGATGCTCCAGCAGCTCGGCGAGCAGGTCGCCGGTCTCGTCGGCGATCACGTGCGGATCGTCCTTCGCGGCCACGAGCGCGTCCATCCGCTCGAGGAATTGTGCGAACTGCGATGCCGTCGCCATGCTGACCCCTTCCCACGCAGCGGCCCCGACTCCCCCGCCACTGAACGCGCGAATTGGTCACATAGCGTAGCAGGCAGGTGCCGCCACGGATATCGGCGGCGCCTCCAGGTCTGCCAGCCAATGACCGATGCAAGCCAGGGAAAGGGCAGATACGCCTCCCTTCGGGCGGAGTCCCTGGGAGGGGGAGGGGAAACGTGTTCCAGGCCATCTGGATCGTCGTCGCCGGGCTCGTCATCGGGCTGATCGCCAAGGCGATCGTCCCGGGCAGGCAGAGCATCCCGCTGTGGCTGACCGTGCTGCTCGGGATCATCGGCGCGTTGATCGGCAACTTCATCGCCGCCGCCATCGGCGTGCGGCACACCGGCGGGTTCGACTGGATCCGCCACATCCTCCAGGTCGGGGTCGCGGTCGCGCTGGTGGCGATCGTCGCGCCGATGTGGATGTCGCGCCGATCGACCCGGCCCATGTGACCGGCGGCTTTCCGCAGGCGGCAGCCCCGCGTCCGCCGCCGGCCGTCCGCGCGCGACCGTGTCCGATCCGTTCAAGACCGCCGCACGGCGGCCGGCTAGCCTGCCGGCATGTCCAAGATGCTCAATGCCGATGCGCTGGAGGCGGCGGAGCGCTTCATCTGGCTGAACGCGCGGGTGATCGACCGCCTCCGCTTCGCGCACCTGTTCCGTGACGGCGTCCCTACCCCGGTGGTGGCCGCGCTGCGTCCCTACCAGAACCCCGACGGCGGCTTCGGTAACGCGCTGGAGCCGGACTTCCGCGGGCCCGTCAGCCAGCCGGCCACGGTCGAGGTCGCCCTGCGCGCGCTCGACGAGGCGGGCGCGCTGGACGACCCGATGACCGCCCAGGCGTGCGACTACCTGGCCGGCATCACCACCCCGGACGGCGGCGTGCCGTTCGTGCTGCCGAGCGTGCGGGCCTACCCGCGGGCGCCGTGGTGGCAGCCCGAGGGCGACCAGCCGCCGGGCAACCTGCTGCCCACCGCCTCGATCGCCGGACTGCTGCTGGCCCGCGGCGTGCGGCACCCGTGGGTCGAGCGCGCCAGCGGGTTCTGCTGGCAGGCGATCGACCGGCTCGGCGACACCAACCCCTACCAGGCCCGCGCGACGCTGGCCTTCCTCGACGGCACCCCGGAGCGCGACCGGGCCGAGCAGGCGTTCGCCCGGGTCGGGCCCGAGATCCTGGAGCAGGGCCTGGTGGCGCTGGACCCGGCGGCCAGCGGCGAGGTCCACAGCCCGCTCGACTACGCGCCGGAGCCCGGCAGCCTGGCGCGGCGGCTGTTCGCCGACGAGGTCATCGAGACGCAGCTCGACACGCTGGTCGCCGCGCAGCGCGACGACGGCGGCTGGACCTTCAACTGGCCGGCGTGGACCCCGGTGGTCGAGCCGGAGTGGCGCGGCGCGATGACCGTCGAGATGCTGAAGCGGCTCCGCTCCTACGGCCGCCTGACAGCCTGATCGCCGGATTGCTGGCGACGCGCGCCTCGCCCCTCGAGCTGGTCGGTCGAGTGCTGGCGCGCGCCACCGGCGTCGTCGGCGGCGCCGCCAGCCTCCTCCCGCTCGGGCGCGGCGGCCCAGGCCGGCCACAGACGCCGAGCGGTGGCG
>DASVXQ010000390.1:0-4454 GCA_036392615.1 Actinomycetes bacterium
GAACCTCCTCCTCCCGCCGGCGCACCAGCTGCGTCAGCTGCAGGGCGGGCGCCGCCTGGCCGGCCAGGTCGCCGAGCAGCGCGCGATCGTCGGCCGAGTAGCTCCGCTCGCCGCGGCGCGGGCCCAGGTTGAGCAGCCCGATCAGCTCGCCCTGGCTGATCAGTGGCACCACCAGCTCGACGCCGGCCGAGCGGAGCTGGTCCAGGGCGGCGGAGTCGAGCCGCAGCGACTCGAGGTCGACCGCTCTGCCGAGCTCCTGGACGTGCGGCGGGAGCGGGTCGCCGGGCGGGACCTGGATCCCGGACGGCTCGGCGTCCGGACCGAGCGGTTGCAGCCACAGCGAGAAGCTGGTCGGCTGCATGGTCTGCCGCACCACCGCCGACAGCTCGTCGGTCAGGGCGCCGAGGTTGACCTGCCGGCCGAGGCGCGCGCTGAAGGCGGCGATGGTCTGTGCGGCGTCGTACTTGTGGCGGTTGAAGCGGCGGTCGACGGTGTCCTGGATGCGGCGCCGCGCCGGCTGGAAGGCGGCCGCCACCACCAGCGTGGCGGTCGCGGCGGTGAAGCTCGACCTGCCGCCGAACAGGGCACCCAGCAGCAGCGCGGTGCCGGCGTACGCAAGCCCCAGTGTGACAGTCACCAGGCCATAGATGAGCGTGCGATTGATCAGCAGGTCGATGTCGTACAGCCGGTGGCGCAGGATGGCGATCCCCACGGTCACCGGGATCGCCAGCAGCCCGATGCCGAACAGGACCGCAAGGTTCTTGCGCAGGTCCTGGAAGCCGAGCAGGTCGGCCACCACGGCCAGCACGCCGAGCACGGCCAGCACACAGGTCGCCAGGGTCAGCCATTTGAGCTGCTGGCGCTGGACCCCCCGGACGCGGGAGAAGCGGGCCAGCAGCGAGGCGACCGCGGCAACCACCGCCGCCCACACCAGCCACCAGCCGAGCACGAAGCCGGCGTCGGTGAGCTGGCGCGGCAGCTCGATCCCGACCGGGCTGCCGACCTCCGGCGAGGTGGGCAGGCTGGAGCGGAACGTCACGCTGGCCACCCAGCACCACCAGCGCGAACGCCAGCAGCCAGTTCACCACCCGCCAGCGGCGCGACGGCAGCCGCCCGTTGGGGAAGTACAGCAGCACCAGCGCCAGCGCGCCGAGCATGACGCCGTAGAGCCACTCGGTCGACCAGGCGGCCCAGTCGCGCCCGGGCAGCGCCGGCTCCGCCACGGCGACGACGCCGGCGGTCAGCAGCACGCCGCCGGCCGCGCCGACGATGCAGAACAGCCGGCCCACCGGGTTGGACGGGTCGCGGCGGGCGACCAGCACGCCGACGGTGGGGAACACCAGCGGCAGGACCACCAGCGGCACGGTGGTGACGATCTCCGCGTCGGCACGCAGCCCCGAGGCCTGCACGGCGACCAGCACCGTGACCACGACGAGCGCGGCCGACAGCACGGGGAACGACCAGGCCAGGGATCGAGGTCTCACCAGTCGCCCCATCGGGCCACCGCATCCCATTGGCAGGCTCTGGGCAGGAGCGCCCCGGCGCCGGACCCGCCCGGCGACCCGGAATGGATGTCGGTAGGCTCGTGGCGCGGGTCCCCCAACTCCCTCCGGAGCGAGCCAGCGGCATGCGCTACGACATGGTCGTGATTGGCGCCGGCCCCGCCGGCGAGAAGGCCGCCACCCAGGCCGCCTACTTCGGCAGGCGCGTGGCGGTCGTCGACCGCCGCGAGGCGCCCGGTGGCTCGGTGGTCGGCAGCGCCGGCATCCCCACCAAGACCCTCCGAGAGACCGCGCTCTACCTGACCGGGTTCCGACGGCGCGAGGTGTACGGCGTGGGCATGGCGCTCATGCCGGAGGTCGCGCTGGAGCGCCTGAAGTCCCGCACCGCGGAGGTCACCAAGGCCATGACCGAGGTGGTCCGCGAGAATCTCCGGCGCAACGGCGTCGAGCTCGTCCAGGGCGAGGCGTCCATCGGCGGCGACCGCCGGGTGGCGGTGCGGCACCCGGACGGCGCTTCGAGCCTGCTGGAGGCGGAGGTCGTGCTGGTCGCCACCGGGTCGCGGCCGTTGCGCCCGGCGGCGGTCCCGTTCGACGCCGCCGGCGACGTGATCGGGCCGCCGGCGCTGGCCTCGGTGGCGGCCGAGCAGGGCCGCGTGGCCGCCTGCCACGCCTTCGGGGTCCCGTTCAAGCAGACGGTGGACCCGCTGCCGCCCTACGGCGTCTACTCGATCCCCGAGGCGGGGCCATCGACCGGTTCATCCACACACCACCTTCAACGTGCCCACCAGGACCGAGGCGTACAAGTACGCGGCCTACGACGGCCTGCAGCGCCTGGCCCGGTGAGCGCGACGGAGGTCTCGAGCGAGGAGGCGTCGCGGTGGAGCTCGGTCTGAACGGCAAGGTGGCGCTGGTGACGGCCTCCTCCAAGGGGCTCGGGCGGGCGACCGCGCTGGCGCTCAGCCAGGAGGGCGCCAGGGTGGTGCTCTGCGGTCGCGGGGAGCGGGCCCTCAAGGAGGCCGCCGCGGCGATGCCCGGCGAGGCGCTGGCGCTGCCGGCCGACGTGACCGACCCGGCCACGCCGGCGCGGCTGGTGGCGGCGGCGGTGGAGCGTTTCGGCGCCCTGCACGTGCTGGTGGCCAACGCCGGCGGGCCGCCGCTGGGCAAGGCCCTCGAGGTCGACGACGAGGCGCTCCAGGCCGCGCTGAACGCCAACCTGCTCGCCTCCGTGCGGCTGGTGCGCGAGGCGCTCCCGCACCTGCGTGCCGCCGGCTGGGGCCGCATCTGCCTGATCACCTCGATGTCGGTCAAGCAGCCGATCCCCAACCTGGCGCTGTCCAACACCGCCCGCACGGGCCTGTGGGGCTGGGCGAAGACCGCCGCCGCCGAGCTCGCCGGCGACGGCATCACCCTGAACCTGGCCTGCCCAGGCTCCCACGCCACCGAGCGGGCACGGCAGGCCGGCATGCTCGACGATGGGCCGGTGGGGGACCCGGAGGACTTCGGCAAGGTGGTCTGCTTCCTCTGCTCCGACCCCGCCAGGTTCATCACCGGCGCCGCGCTGCAGGTCGACGGCGGCGCCACCCTCGGCCTGCACTGACGCGCGGCCGGGGGAGGGTACTCCATGGTGGGGATGTGCTCCGCGCCCCGGCGGATCAGCCGGCCGGGTGGTCGGCGGAGCGGTGCCCGCCGCCGTGCAGGTGGTCGTGGAGCGCGCGGATCAGGCCGTTGAGCCCCAGCGCGAGGCCGGCGCGCTCCTCCGGGGTCAGCGCGGCGAACAGGGCGGCGTGGCGGGCGCGCAGGTCCTCGCCCACCCGCCGGGCGGCGGCCCGGCCCTTGGGTGTGAGGCGGAGGCGGTAGAGGCGGCGGTTCTCGGGGTCCCGCTCGCGGGCGAGCCATTCCCGCTGCTCCATGCCGGCCGCAAGGCGGCTCACCGTGCTCTTCTCCAGGCCGAGCCGGTCGGCCAGGTCCCGCTGCGACAGCGTGCCGGCGTCCGCCAGCTCGCCGAGCGCGAACACCTCGGAGACCGAGACGCGGATCCCTCCGTGCTCGTGCACCTCGAGCAGCCCGCCGCCCTGGGCGAGTTGCTGGAGCAGCCGTCGCAGCTCGTCGTGGGGGAACGGCTCCGACGGCTGCCTGTCGGTTGTGTCGTACAACTATTCGCCCTATGATCGTGGTCAGAGTTGTTCGGTACAACTATAGAGGGGATGCCGCCATGCGGACGATCCACCGTGGCCACGGCAGCCGGCTGGGGACCTTCGACCATCCCGATCGCTACGACCGCTGGGCCAACCGGTTCATGCACCGCCTGTACGAGCGCGTCGCCGCCGACGTCACCGCCGCCGGCCTCCAGGACGGCGCCAGGGTGCTCGACGTGGGCACCGGTCCGGGACGGGTCCCGCTGGCGATCGCCCGCGCCCTTCCCGGCCTGGTCGTCGAGGGGCTCGACCTGTCCCCGGAGATGGTCGGCCACGCGCGGCGCAACGCCGCCGGGGCCGGTGTGGCGGACCGGGTGCACTTCACCGTGGGCGACGTCGCCGACCTGCCCTACGCCGACTCGAGCTTCGACCTGGTCGTCTCCACCATGAGCCAGCACCACTGGGCCGACGCCGCCGGCGGCCTCCGGGAGCTCCGTCGCGTGCTGCGCCCCGGCGGCCAGGTGTGGATCTACGACCTGCGCTTCGCGCTGCGCCGGGCCGAGACCGCCGCCCGCGGCGCCTTCCCCTCGGCCGGCCTCCACCGCGAGCCGGTGCGGACCGGCTGGTTCCCGGTCCGGTTCGTCAGCCGGCTGGTGGTCGACCCGACCTGAGCCGCCCACCCGGAGAGTAGGCGCCCGCCGGCGGCTGCGCCTGGGGGAGTAGGGGAGGCCCCTGAGCGGGGGCGCGGCCCGCCCGAACCGGTCGCCCAGGCGCCCTCGCGGCCGTCGCCGGGCGGCCGCCGCCTACGCCCGCCGGC
>DASVXQ010000391.1:0-7802 GCA_036392615.1 Actinomycetes bacterium
CCAGCGTGGCGCGGCCGCTCGCCAGCGCGGCGGCTTCGGCCACGCTCGGCGTTCCGATCGCCGCGGCGACGGTGGCGGAGGGGTTGGGCACCGCCACGCGGGCGAGCGCCTGGCTGGACCGGAACCGCAACGGCCAGCCGCGCTCCCCCGCCGTCCGCCGCAGCCCGGGCTCGTCCCGCTTGGCGTCGACGCTGGCCAGGTAGGCGACCGCGCTGGCGGCCAGACCGGCCCCCGCCAGCGCGCCATCGATCAGCTCGCCGATCTCGGCTGCCGGGGCGCCCCGGCTGCAGCCGACGCCGACGACCAGCGACGGCGGCCGGTAGACGACCGCCGGCCGCGGCGGCTCGACGATCCTGTCGGTGATCAGCACGCACGGTGGCCGCGGCTCGTCGGCCGCGACGACCGCCTCGGGAAGCGGTGGCAGTGGCCAGCGCTGGTCGCTCACCAGGGTGACCTGGTCGCCGCCGACCATCGCCGCCGCCACCGCGGCCAGGTCGGAGCCCGCCTCGACGGTGAACCCCAGATCGGCGCCGAGCTGGTCGAGGGCGGGCAGCGCGAGCGCCTCGCTGGCGGTGGTGATCACCGGCGTGGCGCCGAGTGTCTCGGCCACGCGTGTGGCCAGCTGGTTCGCGCCGCCGCCGTGGCCGCCGGCGAGGGCGACCGCGAAGCGGCCGGCATCGTCGACGCAGACCAGACCGGGATCGCGGTCCTTGTGCTCCAGCAGCGGGGCGGCAAGCCGGACGGCGATGCCCGCGGCCATGAAGGCGACCACGCCGTCGCACTCCGCCCAGGCGGCCCGCAGGGCCGCCGTCGGCGGGCCCGGGTAGGCCCGGGCGTCCGGCCAGGCGCGTTCCAGGTGCCTGGCCAGCGACTCCCCGGGCCGGCTCGCCCAGACGAGGCCGATCACGGTCGCGCTCCACTCACGAGAACGACGGGATTCGCGGCCAGCGACTCGCGGAGGCCGCCGGCCGTCTCGAAACGGGAGGCCCGCACGCGGACGGTCTCCACCTCCATGCCGGCGGCGGCCAGCGACCGCGCGGCGAGCAGGACGCGCTCGGGCCGCGCGTGCGGCTCAACGGCGGTCAGGGCGACCACCACCGCCCGGCGCGCCCGGGCGGCGACCACCTGGAGGATGGCCGCCAGCTCGCCGCCGCTGCCGCCGACGAAGACCGCGTCCGGGTCGGGCAGGCCGGCGAGCGCGCCGGGCGCCACGCCCTCGACCAGCCGGACCGCGACGCCGTGACGGCAGGCGTTGGCGCTGACCAGCTTGCACGCCAACGGGTCGCGGTCGACGGCGATCACCGCGGCACCGAGCCTGGCGCACTCGATCCCGACGGAGCCGCTGCCGGCGCCGACGTCCCACACCAGGTCGCCCACGCCCGGGCCGAGCCTCGCCAGCGCCAGCGCGCGGACCTCGGACTTGGTGATCATGCCGTCGCGGTGCTCGAAGGCGGTCTCCGGCAGCGCCCAGCGGGCCGGGGTGCGCCGCGGTGGCCATGCGGCGGCCTTGCCGCCGGCGAGCGCCCGGCGCTCGTCGAGCACCAGCACGACGTTGGGGTCCGCCCAGGTCGCCGCCGCGATCGCCTTCGGATCGCCCTCGACCACGCGCTGATCCGGCTCGCCGAGGCGCTCGGCCACCAGCAGCCGCCGGCCGGCGCCGTCGAGCCGGGCGGCGAGCTCCGCCGGACCGAACCCCGGCTGGGTGAGCACCGCCACCTTGGGGTGGGCCAGGCAGGCGTGCACCGCCGGGTCCGGGTCGCGGCCGTGGGCGCTGACCACCAGGGCGTCGTCCCACGGGAGCCCGGCCGCGGCGAACGCGGCGCCGACCGACGACACCGCCGGCAGCACCTCGAGCCGGTGACGGCCGAACCGCCCGGCGAGCACGCGGACGATCCCGAAGAAGCCCGGATCACCGGACGCCAGCACGACGCTCGGGCCCCTGGCGCCGGCGAGCGCCGCAAGCGCCGGCTCCAGGTCGCCACGCAACTCGACGACCCGCGGCGCCGCCGGGCCGGGCGGCGGTGGGCCTTGCGGCGTCAGGCCCGCTGCGGCGAGGTGGCGGCGGGCGCCGACCACCAGGCTGGCGTCGGCGATGAGCGTGGCGGCGCGGGCGCTGAGCGGTGATGGGCCGATGCCGATCACCGCGATGCGGCGGGGGCGGACGTCGGAGGTCATCGCCGAGGCTCCGGTTGGGCGGGCGCGGTCCCGGGGCGGGGTGCGCGGGAGCGGCCGACGGCCTCCAGGGAATCGAAGTCGACCATGACGACCTCGACGGCGAGGCGGCCGTCGCAGTAGTGGGAGAGGTTGGCGGCGACCTGGTCGCAGAGGAGATCGCAGGGGGCGGACAGGCCGGCCTCCGCCCACAGCTCGTAGGCGTGCCTGGCGGTGTTGGCCCGGCCGACCGCGGCGACCAGGTCGGGATCGCCGCCGGCGTCAGCGGTGAGGCAGGCGAGCAGGTCCGGGTCGACCCGCGAGCGGGTCCAGTGGGTCATCATCACGCCGGCGCCGAGCTTGGCGAGCTTCCCGGCCATCCCGACGAAGACGCAGCGCCGCAGGCCACGGGCGACGGCCCGGCGGAGGGCGTGCCCGGTGAAGTCGCCGACCTCGACGAAGCAGACCTCGTCGAGGTCGGGGTGGAGGCGCATGGCGGCGCGCTCGGTCCGGCCGCCGGTCGACAGCACCACGGTGGTGCCGCCCCCGGCGGCGATCACGTCGATCGCCTGCTCGACGCTGGCGCGCCACGCGTCGGTGGAGAACGGGCGCACGATCCCGGTGGTGCCGAGGATCGAGATGCCGCCGACGATGCCCAGCCTCGGGTTGGTGGTCTTGCGGGCCATCCGCTCGCCGTCGGGCACGCTGATCACCACCAGCGCCCCGCCGGCGGCGAGGTCGATGACCTCGCCGACCGCGCCCGCGATCTGCCGGCGCGGCACCGGGTTGATCGCCGGACCGCCCACCTGGAGACCGAGGCCCGGCCGGGTGACCGTGCCGACACCTTCGCCTCCGTCGAGCAGCAGGCCCGGCTCGGAACGGAGGCTGCAGCGAGCGGTGAGCCGCGCGCCGTCGGTCACGTCCGGGTCGTCGCCGGCGTCCTTGACCACCACGGCCTCCGCCCAGCCGTCGCCGAGCTCGCAGCGCGCCACCGGGAACCTGACCCGCCGCGTGGAGCGCGGCAGCCCGACTTCCACCCGCTCCTGGAGCTGGCCGCTGACCAGCGCGGCCGCCGCCGCCTTGGCCGCCGCCGCCGCGCAGGTCCCGGTGGTCCAGCCGGTGCGCAGCGTCCGGGCGGCGGCCTTCGCGGTCCGCGGCAGCTCCGGCTCGCGCAGGCCGCGCCCGCCGGGGTCACGGCGGGGCATGAGGGACCTCCGAGGCCGGGGCGGCGCGGCGGAACTCGTGGCTGAAGGCCGGGTGGTACAGGTTGGAGCGGCGCTCGGCGGCGCCGGCGAGGGCGGGGCCGACCAGGACGAGCGCCTGCTTGTGGATGCGGGCGTCGCGGATGCGCTCGGCGAGGTGCTGGAGCTGGCAGCTGATCACCAGCTCGTCGGGCCAGGTGGCCCGGTAGACGACCGCGCAGGGGGTGTCGGGCGGGTAGCCGCCGGCCTCCAGCTCGGCCTGGAGCGCGCGAGGGCGCGAGCAGGAGAGGAACAGCGCCATGGTGGTCCGGGCGCGCGCGAGCTCGCGGACCCGCTCGCGCGGCGGCATCGACGTGGCCGTTCGGGTGGCCAGGCGGGTGAGCACGACCGACTGGGCGACGCCGGGGACGGTCAGCTCGCGGCCGACGGCGGCAGCGGCCGCGCTGAGCGACGAGACGCCCGGGACGATCTCCCACGCCAGGTCGCGCAGGTCGCACTCGGCGATCTGCTCCTGGATGGCGCCGTAGATGGTCGGGTCGCCGGAGTGGACCCGGGCGACCACCAGCCGCTCGGCCACCGCCCGGTCGTAGACGGCGACCACCTGCTCGAGCGTGAGCGCCGAGGAGTCGAGCAGCTCGGCCTCGGGTGAGGCGTGGGCGAGCACCTCCGGGCTGACCAGGCTGGCCGCCCAGACGACCACGTCGGCGGCGGCGATCGCCGCGGCGCCGCGGAAGGTGAGCAGGTCGGCGGCACCAGGGCCCGCGCCGACGAACCAGACCTTGGGGCGCTCGCGCTCCATCCCCGCAGGCGCGCTCACGGCGCGGACCCCCTGTCCGGACGCGGGGGCAGCGCGATCACGGTGGAGAGGTACGGGCCCGGCTCGCCGCCGAGCTTGGCGGCGGCCAGGATCGTCTCGCCGGGCAGGCCCAGCCGCGCGCCGTACAACGCGTGCTCCAGCCGGCCGCTGGCCTCGAGCAGGTCGACGATCTGGGGCAGGTGGCGGCCGCCCTTGTAGCAGACCACGGTGTCGAACTTGTCCAGCGCGTCCACCAGCGGCGCGGTTCCCTGGACCAGCGGCAGCAGCGCCAGGCGCTCGCGGCCCTCGACCAGGGTGGTGCCGCTGCGAGCCGCCAGGTCCTGCATGGCCGTCACGCCGGGCACCATCTCGACGGCCAGCTCGCCGACCAGGCCGCGAACGGTCGCGACCAGGTAGCCGAAGGTCGAGTAGACGCTCGGGTCGCCGATGGTGGCGAAGGCGGCCGCCCGGCCCGAGGCGGCCACCGCGGCGACCGTGGCCCCGGCGCGCTCCCAGGACGCCTGCCGCTCGGCCGCGTCGCCGGCGAGCGCGAACTGGAGCCGCTCGACCTTGCCGGGGTCGACGTAGGCGCGCACCACCGCCTCGGCCCTGCCGGTCTCGCCCAGGTCACCGACCGGGACGAACACGGTGTCCGCCCGCAGGAGCGCCCGGATGCCCTTGACGGTCAGCAGCTCGGGGTCGCCCGGGCCCACGCCGACGCCGATCAGCCGGCCACGCATGCGACCGCCTCCCGTCGGGCGGCCGCCACCAGCCGCTCCGGCAGCTCGGGGAATGCCGCCCAGTGGGTGTGCAGGTAGCTGGCGTGCACCCCGCCGGCGACGAATCCCTCGGCCCGCTCGCCGTCGAGCAGCCACGCGGGCTTGACGCCACCTGCCGGTTCGACCCGCGAGTAGTGGAACTCGTGACCGCGAACAGCCGTGCCAGCCTCGGCCAGCACCGACGGCGCGCCGGCCGTCGCGCGCCGGTAGCCGAGCGTCAGGCGGCCGGTCATCCGAGCGTCGCTGGGCAGCACGCCGCACATGGGCTGGCCGTCCAGCGAACGGCCCAGGTAGAGCAGGCCGCCGCACTCGGCGACCACCGGTGCGCCGCCGGCCGCCAGGCGCCGCACGGCCGCCCGCAGCGGCTGGTTTGCCGCCAGGTCCTCCGCGAAGGTCTCGGGGAACCCGCCGCCGAGGTACAGCGCGTTCGCCCGAGCCGGCAGCGACTCGTCGGCGACCGGGTCGAGGGGAAGCAGCTCGGCGCCCGCGGCCTCGAGCAGCTCCAGGTTCTCCTGATAGCGGAAGGTGAACGCCGGCCCCGAGGCGACCACGATCCGCACCGGGCCGGCCGGCGCGTCCACCGGGCCGCGGGCTGGGTGACCGGCGCGGGGGTCCCAAGGGGTGGACGTGAGCGGCGCGGCGGCGGCGGCGATCGCGGCGACGGCTCGGAGGTCGCAGGCTTCGGCGACGGCGGCGCCGAGGCCGGTGACGGTTCGCTGGGCGGCCGCTCGGCGCTCGGCGGCGGGGACGAGGCCGAGGTGGCGTTCGGGGGTGGCCAGGGCGGGCTGGCGCCGGAGGACGCCGAGGACGGGGATGCTGAGCGGGTCGAGCGCCTCGCGGAGCAGCTGCTCGTGGCGGTCGGAGGCGACGCGGTTGAGGACCAGGCCGGCGAGGTGAACGTCCGGGTCGAAGCCGGCGAAGCCGTGGACCACGGCCGCGGCCGAGCGGGCCATCGCGGCGCAGTCGACCACCAGCAGCACGGGAGCGCGAAGCAGCTTGGCGACCTGGGCGGTGGAGGCGAGCTCGCCGGATCCGGTGGCGCCGTCGAACATGCCCATGACGCCCTCGACGACGGCCAGGTCCGCGCCGGCGGCGCCGTGGGCGAACAGCGGGGCGATCAGCTCCGTGCCCGACAGGAACGCGTCCAGGTTGCGGCCGGGCCGTCCGCACGCCAGCGCGTGGTAGGACGGGTCGATGAAGTCGGGGCCGACCTTGAAGCCGGCCACCTTCCGGCCGCGCGCGGCGAAGGCCGCCATCAGGCCGGTGGCGACGGTGGTCTTGCCCACACCGGAGTGGGTGCCGGCGACCACCAGCCTGGCGGTCATCGGTCGCACCGCCCGGGCCGGGTGGGGCCGCGTCTGGATGGCATGGCGCTCACCACTCGATCCCCTGCTGGCCGCGGATGCCGCGGTCGAACGGGTGCTTGTGCTTGCGCATCTCGGTCACCAGGTCGGCGAGCTCGACCAGCTCGTCAGGCGCGTTGCGGCCGGTGATCACCACGTGCTGGAAGCCGGGGCGGCTGCGGAGCACCTCGATGACCTCCGCGGTGTCGACCCAGCCGAACGACATCGGATAGGTGAACTCGTCGAGGATCAGGACGTCGTAGGACTCGTCGGCGATCCGCCGCTTGACCTCGTTCCAGCCCTCGCGGGCGAGCTCGGCGGACTGGTCGAGGTCGCGCGAGACCCACGTCCAGCCGTCGCCCATGCTCTCCCAGACGATGTTGCCGAGGCGCTCGGCGGCCGCCTTCTCGCCGATCCGCCACTTGCCGGACTTGACGAACTGGTAGACGCCGACCCGGTAGCCGCGGGCCCAGGCGCGCAGCATGATCCCGAAGGACGCGGTGGACTTGCCCTTGCCGTGGCCGGTGTTGACGATCAGCAGCGGGTGGTCGCGGCGGGCACGCGGGACCCGCTCGCGCGCCGGCGACCGGCTGCCCGGCTCGGCGCTCACGCGACCCGCCCCCTCCGCGCCCGACCGACCGGGCCGCCGGAGCGGGCGGCGGTCCCGGCGATCGCCCGGACCAGCCCGGCCAGGGGCTGGGCGGCCAGCGTCTCCAAGGCGATGCACGGGGCGTGCAGCGCCTGGGCCAGCTCGGCGGCGAGCCCCAGCTTGACGGCGGCGTCCTCGGTGTCGATCACGATCGCCGCGACGCCCTGGTCCGCCAGCGCCCGCGCCTCGGCGATCGCCGTGTCGAACGGGTCGCCCCTGGATGCGGGCGGCGTGCCCCGACCGGAGAGGCCGCCGACCGCGTTGGCGCGGCCGTCGGTGACCACGATCAGCAACGGGCGTCGCCTGGGGTCACGGACCGCCTCCGCATCGAGGACCCCGCGGGCGCGCGCCAGTCCGGCTTCGAGGGGCGTGCGGCCCCCGGTCGGCAGCGACGCCAGGCGCCGGGCGGCCAGCTCGACGCTGGAGGTCGGCGGCAGCAGCACCTCCGCGCCGGCGCCGCGGAAGGTCACCAGGCCGACCTTGTCGCGCCGCTGGTAGGCGTCGAGCAGCAGCGACAGCACCGCCCCCTTGGTCGCGGTCATACGCCGCCGGGCGGCCATGGAGCCGCTCGCGTCCACCAGGAAGAGCACCAGGTTGCCCTCGCGCCCCTCGCGCACCTGCCAGCGGAGGTCCTCCGCCCGCACGCGAAGGCGGAGGGAAGGGTTGGCATGGGTGGCGGCGGAGCGGAGGGTGGCGGCGAGGGCGAGGGTGGCGCCGTCGGCGTGGTCGGATCGGTCGCTGACGGGCTGGCCCTGGTCGGTTTCGGCGGGGCTGCGGCGGCCCCAGGCCCCCGCGCCGGTGCCGGCGAGCGCCAGCCAGATCGGCGTGAAGGTCTCGCCGGGGGCGGCCACCGGCTGCGCACCGACGCCCGGTCCGCCGGCG